>NZ_JAOCCV010000031.1:0-63152 GCF_029840585.1 Pseudomonas sp. GD03875
TCTGGGCCGTCAACACCCTTGTGCAAGATTTTTGTCATCTTCGTCTGCACACCGGATAAAGCCCCCGCGAGCGAGGGGATGCGCAACAGCATCAGCAGCGCTCCCAGCGCAGCATAGAGCGCCCACTCGCCGATGTCCGAGCGCACGATCCACAACATGTGCAACAGCGCCAACCCCAATACCACATAGCTCAATCGGTGCAACTGGCGCCAGCGTCGGCCGAGGCGACGCTGGCTATAGCGGTTGGAGGTCAGCGCCAGCGGCAGCAGACACAATAGGGCCAGGACCCCGACGATGATGTAGGGCCGCTCCTGCAGATCGGCCAACAGGCGGTCAAAGCGCAGCCCGAGGATGAACAATAGATAGCCGCATAGATGAAGTACGCCATAAGCGAAGCACCAGAGCCCCAGCTGACGGCGCACCGCCATCCAGCCGTTCCAGCCTGTGAGGCGGCGCAGCGGTGTCATCGCCAGAGTGCAGAGCAACAGGATCAAAGCCCCCTGCCCCAGATTATCTACCAACACCTTGCCCGGGTCCGGTCCACTCAGCCCCGTCGCTCCTTGGTAGATCCACCAGGACAGGAATCCCAGCGCCACCAGAAACACTGCGCCACGCCATAAAGGATGGCGCATCAGTAGTGCTTCCGCAGATCGAGATCGCTGTAGAGACCGGCGACTTCGTCGTAACCGTTGAACAGGCGCGTATCGACCACGTTCGGGCTGAACAGGCTGTTCGGCAACCGACGCTCGGTGGCCTGGCTCCAGCGCGGGTGATCCACCTGCGGATTGACGTTGGCATAGAAGCCATACTCGTCCGGCGCCAGCCTTTCCCAGGTAGTTCCGGGCTGCTCGGCGACGAGGCTGATGCGCACGATGGACTTGATGCTCTTGAAGCCGTACTTCCACGGCACCACCAGCCGCAGCGGCGCGCCATTCTGGTTCGGCAGTACCCGACCGTACAGCCCCACCGTCATGAGGGTCAGCGGATGCATGGCCTCATCCATCCGCAAGCCTTCTATATAAGGCCAGTCGATCAGCGAGAATCCCGAGCGCCCCCCCGGCATCTGCTCCGGCGCGACCTTGGTCTCGAAGCGCACGTACCTGGCATTGCCCGTCGGCTCGGCGCGCTTGAGCAGGTCCGCCAGGGGAAAGCCCAGCCAGGGAATGACCATCGACCAGGCCTCCACACAACGCAGCCGGTAGATGCGCTCCTCGAGCCGATGGGGTTGCACCAGTTGTTCGAGCGACACCGGCCCTGGCTTGGCCACCTCTCCGTCGATCAGCACAGTCCAGGGCTCTACTTCCATCCGACCGGCATGGCGCGCTGGGTCACCCTTGCCGGTGCCGAACTCGTAGAAGTTGTTGTAGTGAGTGACGTCCTCGTAGGGCGTCAGCGCCTCGCTCCCCGCGGTGACCGCCTGCCAACGCACATCCGGCAGCTTTTCAGCGAACCATGCAGGCTGGGGACCTGGCTCGACGCCGGCATAGCGTTCGCTCTCGGCGCGCACCGGCAATCCGGCGAGCGCCAGAGCACCACCCGCGGCGCCCAGGAAGCGGCGGCGAGAGAGATAGACGGATTCGGGAGTGACGTCGCATTCGCGCGAGGCGGATGCAGGAGGAGTCTTGATCAGCATGGCGGGCTCCGCAGCCTGGACATCGAATGCGCCAGTAGACTGCGGAGCCGCGAGGACGTTACATCACTCGGCCGCTTTACGCCGGCGCAGTTGCAACAAATATTGCACAGGACCGGAGGCGGCGTAGGCCAGGAAGATCAGCAGCAGGATGCGCGGCGGGTCGCTGAACACCACGGCGAACACCAGCACCACGATGAGGATGGCCACGAAGGGCACGCGCCCCTTGAGGTCCAGGTCCTTGAAGCTGTGGTACTTGATGTTGCTGACCATCAGAGTACCGGCGGCGGCCACCAGCAACGCGACCACGAAGGCCATGTTCGAGCCCTTGATGCCGAAGTCGCTGAAGGCCCAGACGGTGCCGGCCACCACCGCCGCCGCGGCCGGGCTGGCCAGGCCGATGAAGTAGCGTTTGTCGGCCTTGCCGACCATGGTGTTGAAGCGCGCCAGACGCAACGCGGCGCCGGCCACATAGATGAAGGCGACCATCCAGCCGACCTTGCCGAGGCTGCCCAGCGCCCACTCGAAGGCGACCAGAGCCGGCGCGACGCCGAAGGCGACCATGTCGGACAGGGAGTCGTACTCAGCACCGAAGGCGCTCTGGGTATTGGTCAGGCGAGCGACGCGCCCGTCGAGGCCGTCCAGCACCATGGCGACGAAGATGGCAATAGCGGCATGGTCGAACTGGCCGCTCATGCCGTTGATGATGGCGTAGAAGCCGGAGAACAACGCCGCCGTGGTGAACAGGTTGGGCAGCAAGTAGATGCCGCGGTGGCGAACCTTTCTGCCTTCGGCATCCCGGCCTTCCTCCACATGCTCATCGATAGGCAACAGGCTCTCGGGCTCGGGGCTCTTGCCGGAATCCTCGGGACGTTCGTTCATGAACAACACCTTGCAGCGATTGGTTGGAAATTCGACCCCTGGCGCCAGCGCGGGTTTCGCCGGCAGCACGGGCTAGACGAGAGGGCTTTATACCAGAAGCCCGGGACGCGCATAAAAAAACGCGGCCGGAGCCGCGTTTCTTTCGAGCATCGACGAAGCTTAGTTCTTGGCCTTGTCGACGATCTTGTTGGCAGCGATCCACGGCATCATGGCGCGCAGCTTCTCACCGACCACTTCGATGCCGTGCGCGGCATTGTTGCGGCGGTAGGCAGTCATGGACGGGTAGTTGGCAGCGCCTTCGGTGATGAACATCTTGGCGTATTCGCCGTCCTGGATGCGCTTCAGGGCGTTGCGCATGGCGGCGCGGGACTCGGCGTTGATCACTTCCGGGCCGGTCACGTACTCGCCGTACTCGGCGTTGTTGGAGATCGAGTAGTTCATGTTGGCGATGCCGCCTTCGAACATCAGGTCGACGATCAGCTTCAGTTCGTGCAGGCACTCGAAGTAGGCCATTTCCGGGGCGTAGCCGGCTTCGACCAGGGTTTCGAAACCGGCTTTCACCAGCTCGACGCAACCGCCGCACAGAACGGCCTGCTCACCGAACAGGTCGGTCTCGGTCTCGTCCTTGAAGGTGGTTTCGATGATGCCGGTACGGCCGCCGCCGACACCGCAGGCGTAGGACAAGGCGACGTTCTTGGCGTTGCCGGAAGCGTCCTGGTAGATGGCGATCAGGTCAGGAATACCGCCGCCACGGACGAACTCGGAGCGCACGGTGTGGCCCGGGGCCTTCGGCGCGATCATGATCACGTCGAGGTCGGCACGCGGCACGACCTGGTTGTAGTGGATGGCGAAACCATGGGAGAAGGCCAGGGTGGCGCCCTTCTTCAGGTTCGGCTCCAGCTCTTCCTTGTACAGCTTGCCCTGGAACTCGTCGGGGGTCAGCACCATGACCAGGTCGGCACCGGCGACGGCAGTGGCCACGTCGGCCACTTTCAGGCCGTGGGCCTCGGCCTTGGCGACAGTGGCCGAGCCCTTGCGCAGACCGACGGTGACGTCCACACCGGAATCCTTCAGGTTGCACGCCTGGGCATGGCCCTGGGAGCCGTAGCCGATGATGGCGACTTTCTTGCCCTGGATGATCGAGAGGTCACAGTCTTTGTCGTAGAACACTTTCATGGGAATTCCCCTGGTTTGTCTGGCCTTATGGGCCGTTTCGCTAAAGAGTTAGATGCTGAGCACTTTGTCGCCACGGGCGATGCCGGTGACGCCGCTGCGTACGGTCTCCAGGATCGACGCGGTGCCGATGGCCTGGATGAAGCTGTCCAGCTTGTCGCTGGTGCCGGCGAGCTGGATGGTGTAGACGCTGCTGGTCACGTCGACGATCTGCCCGCGGAAGATGTCGGTGGTGCGCTTGACCTCGGCGCGCTGGGCGCCGGTGGCCTTGACCTTCACCAGCATCAGCTCGCGCTCGATGTGGGCGCTTTCCGACAGGTTCACCAGCTTGACCACTTCGATCAGCTTGTTGAGGTTCTTGGTGATCTGCTCGATCACGTCGTCATGTCCGACGGTGGTGAGGGTCAGACGCGACAGGGTCGGGTCCTCGGTCGCCGCCACGGTCAGGCTTTCGATGTTGTAGTTGCGCTGGGAGAACAGGCCGACCACGCGGGACAGGGCGCCGGGCTCGTTTTCCAGCAGCAGGGAGATGATATGGCGCATGTTCAGGTCCGCTCCGTCTTGCTCAGCCACATGTCACGCATGGCACCGCCGCGAATCTGCATCGGGTATACGTGTTCGCTGGTATCCACGGCGATGTCGAGGAATACCAGGCGGTTCTTCATGGCGAAGGCCTCTTCCATCTTCGGCTTGAGGTCCTTCAGGTCGGTGATGCGGATGCCCACGTGCCCATAGGCCTCGGCCAGCTTGACGAAGTCAGGCAGCGATTCCATGTACGAATGAGAGTAACGGCTGCTGTACTGCATGTCCTGCCACTGGCGAACCATGCCCAGCGCACCGTTGTTCAGGTTGACGATCTTCACCGGCAGGTCGTACTGCAGGCAGGTCGACAGCTCCTGGATGTTCATCTGGATGCTGCCCTCGCCGGTCACGCAGGCCACGTCGGCCTCCGGGAAGTTCAGCTTGACGCCCATGGCCGCCGGGAAGCCGAAGCCCATGGTGCCCAGGCCACCGGAGTTGATCCAGCGATTGGGCTTGTTGAAGCGGTAGTACTGGGCCGCGAACATCTGGTGCTGGCCCACGTCGGAGGTGATGTAGGCGTCGCCCTTGGTCACTTCGCTGAGGGTCTCGATCACGGTCTGCGGCTTGATGATGCTGCCGTCACCCTCGTTGTAGGGGAACAGGCGGCCGCCGCCGCGCCACTCATCGATCTGCTTCCACCAGTTGGCGACGGTTTCCTTGTTCGGGGTCTCGCCGATTTCGCGGAGGATAGCGACCATCTCGGTCAGCACGCTGTCGACCGGGCCGACGATCGGGATGTCGGCCTTGACGGTCTTGGAGATCGAGGCCGGGTCGATGTCGATATGGATGATCTTGGCGTTCGGGCAGAACTTCGCCGCAGTCTCGCCATTGATGACGCGGTCGTCGAAGCGCGCGCCGACGGCCAGGATGACATCGGCGTGGTGCATCGCCAGGTTGGCGGTGTAGCTGCCGTGCATGCCGAGCATGCCGACGAACTGGCGGTCGGTGCCCGGGTAAGCGCCCAGACCCATCAGGGTGTTGGTCACCGGAACGTTGAGCATCCGGGCCAGCTCGGTCAGCGGCTCGGAAGCACCGCCCATGACCACGCCGCCACCGGAGTAGACGATCGGACGCTTGGCTGCCAGCAGGGTCTCGACGGCCTTGCGGATCTGCCCGGAATGACCACGGGCGGCAGGGCTGTAGGAGCGCAGCTTGACCTTCTTCGGGTAGCTGTACTCGTACTTCTGGGACGGATCGCCCATGTCCTTGGGAATATCCACGACCACGGGGCCGGGACGGCCGGATTCCGCCAGGTAGAAAGCCTTCTTGATCACTTCGGGGATTTCCGAAGGATGCTTGATGATGAAGCTGTGTTTCACGATCGGACGCGAGATGCCGACCATGTCGGTTTCCTGGAAGGCGTCGGTACCGACCACGGTGCTGGGCACCTGGCCGGAGATGATCACCATCGGGATCGAGTCCATGTAGGCGGTGGCAATGCCGGTGATGGCATTGGTCGCCCCCGGGCCGGAAGTCACCAGCACGACACCGGCCTTGCCGGTGGCGCGGGCGTAGCCGTCGGCCATGTGAGTGGCGGCCTGCTCGTGACGAACCAGGATGTGGGTAACTTCCGGTTCCTTGAACAGGGCATCGTAGATATGCAGGAGGGCACCGCCCGGGTACCCGTAGATATACTTAACGCCTTCGTCACGCAGCGAGCGGACGACCATTTCAGCGCCGGATAAAAGCTCCACGTTGTTCACCTCTAGAACGCCAGATCACCACCCGACAACGAGTGGTCCTTTGAGTAGGTCTTACCGGTCAGCGGACAAGCGCGACTGTGGTCGCTGATGATGCAGGGGTCTGCCTGACGAGTAGCGGAAGAGCCCAATCTTGCGGAGCCTTTCCTTCCCAGCGCGAGGTAACGCGTTGCGGGTGTAACGGGGGTCGGCACGGGTAGCGCCTTTTTCCACTGAGCTGAGGGACGCTTGCGGCGGACCTCACAGCAGTAGGAGCTGCCGATTGTTCGGATTACCGAACGCCAAGTCAAGCCGTTCATTGCAGAATCTTGCGCCGCCGGCTTGTGACGCGGTGCAGGATGAAGATTCGCCGGTTTTGGTTATAGTAACGGGCAGGTTTTGCTGCCGATAAAAAGGAAACGACATGCGTCGCATGATTCTCGCGTGCAGTGTGCTGCTCGCCCTGAGCACCGGTGCCACCGCCGGCCAGATTTACAAATGGGTAGATGACCAGGGGAATGTCCACTTCGGTTCGCAGCCACCGGAGGGGCAGAACAGCACACAGGTGAATCCGAACATTTCACACCCCAAGACGCCTCCGGCACCGGCCCCGACCGCAGTGGAAGAAGGAGCGGAAGACGCCGAGCAGAAAGCCATCGACGAGAAGGTGAAGAAGGACGTCGCCAAGCAGGAAGCCGAGCGCAAAAAGTACTGCGAGACCGTACGCAACAACCTCGCCCAGTTGAAGAACAACCCTCGCGTGCTCACGGAAGAGAATGGCCAGACGCGTCGCCTGACCGAAGAAGAGCGTCAGAGCCGCATCGCGGAAAGCGAAAAGGCTATCGAGACCACCTGCAAGAAATAGCGGGATGAAGAGGCAGGCGCTCAGCCTGCCTCGACGATCAACCGGTCAAAATCCTCAAGCGCCGCCAGCAGCGCCCTCATCTCAGTCTCTCGACCACGAAAACGCTCTTCCGCCATGGGCCGGATGCCCGACGCCGTCGGCAATGGCCCACCCGCCTCCAGCAGCTGTTTCATCCGGGGCAGGAAGATCCACTGCAGCCAGGCCTCGAAATCCAGCGTATCGACGCAGAACGGCTGCTGGCTGGCGAGCGCCTCCGCCGAAGGCGACTCGGCCGCCCACAGGCCGAGCATGCGCAACTCCCGCTCCACATGCAGCAGTTGATCCGCCAGCGCGGAGAAACGGGCATCCATTAGATGTTGACCCGGGCCTTCTCGCGGGCCTGAGCGGCGCCGGACGGGTCGCCCTGGCGCTCCCGCGCCTGTGCGATGAGCCCCCAGAGGCTGGCCTGCAAGGCCGGACGGCCGCTGGCATAGGTCAGTCCACGGCGAGCCAGTTGCTCCGCCTGAGCGGCGTCGCCTTGCGCCAGACGTACCTCGGCCAGCCGATAGAGCACCTGCGGCTCCCGCGGCGCGATGCGCTGGGCCCGCTCCAGGCTGGAAGAGGCGCCATCCAAATCGCCACTGCCTTGCTGTTGCTGGGCACTGGTCAGCAGCGCCAGCACCGGACCGTCCAGTTGCTCGTCACCGGCCAGGCTGCCACCTGAAGGAATGCCACTGGGCATGCTCGGTGCACTCGGCTGCGAATACGAGCCCTGGCTGGAGATCGGCCCCGTGCTAAACGGCGCGGGGTTGTAGGTGGAGGGGGTGGAGCTGCTGCCATCCGGATAGGACTCCAGCGGCGCGGAAGACACACCACCCGGCACCATCACCACCACGCCGGAATCTTCGGGAAGACTCTGACTCTGCGCCTGCGGCTGGGACGGCGTGGCCACCCCGCCACGACCGGCGAAAGCGCCCTGCTCGTCTTCCATCAGGCGGCCGGACGAATCCTGCACCGGAATGGAACCCCTGGGCACGCTGGTACAGCCGGACAGAACCGCCGACACCAGCATCACGGAAACCCACCACTTAGCCATGCATATCCTCACTCGAAGCGAATCAGTTGAGCCAGCCGCGCACCCAGTCCATCACGTTTTCCGCCGGCGCTTCCAGCACTCCGCAGGCCTGCCCGGGCGCCGGCTCGCTGCCGCGGATGTAGGGTATTTCCACGGCGTTGGGGCAACCCGCCGCGGAACCCTGGCCGCTCCCCGCATCCACCCAGGCCGGCGCGACGTTGTCCGGCATGGGCATGTCCAGCGGCAGCGGATCGGCCTTCTTCATGAATCCCGCCCAAACCTGCAACGCACCGGTGGCGCCGGTCAGCGGCGTCTTGCCGTTATCGTCACGGCCCATCCAGACCACAGCCAGCAGGTCCTGGCTGAAGCCGGCGAACCAGCTGTCCCGTGAATCGTTGCTGGTGCCGGTCTTGCCCGCCAGCGTCAGGGACGTCGGCAACTGACTGTAAACCGAGCGCCCGGTGCCTTCGCGCATCACCCGCTGCATGGCGTTCTGCACCAGGTAGATGGCCCCCGGATCGAAGCGCTGCTGGATCTTGAAGGGATAGCGCTTGAGCGGCTCGCCGCCGGCGGCCAGTACGCTGCGGATGCCGCGCAGCGGCGTGTTGAAGCCGCCGTTGGCCAGGGTCTGGTACATGGTCGCCACTTCTATCGGGCTCAACGCCCCGGCGCCCAGCAGCATCGAGGGGTAGGCCGGCCATTTGCGATCCACCCCCAGGCGTTCGAGGGTTTTGAGCACATTGGGCACGCCCAGTTCCAGACCGAGCTTGGCGGTCGACAGGTTGTAGGAGTTGGCCAGCCCCTGATAGAGGTAGATGGTGCCGTGGGCCTTGCGATCATAGTTCTGCGGACGCCAGATCTGGCCGTCCTGCCCCTTCACCGAGAACGGCGTGTCCTCCAGCCAGCTGGTCAGCGTGTACTGGCTCGGCCGCTCCAGAGCGGTGAGATAGATAGCGGGCTTGATCAGAGAGCCGATCGGACGATTGGCATCCAGCGAGCGATTGAAACCAGCGAAGCGCGGCTGGCGACTGCCGATCAGCGCCTGGACCTCGCCCGTCTCCGGATTGGTCACCACCATCGCCGCCTCCACCTCGTCCACCCCCTGCCGGCCGGAGAGGCGCTTGAAGGTCTCGCTCAGAGCGGACTCGGCCTTGAGCTGAAGGATCGGATCGAAGCTGGTGAAGATGCGCAGGCCTTCCTCGGTCAGGTCTTCCTCGCGGTAGTCCTCGCGCAACTGGCGCTTGACCAGGTCGAGGAAGGCGGGGAAGGAACTGTCGGCCAGGCTGCCGCGCTTGGTAACGCCCAGCGGCTTGCTCTTCGCCGCCTCGGCGACTTCGGCGGTGACCACGCCCTGCTCGACCAGCAGGTCCAGCACCAGGTTGCGTCGCTCCAGCGCCCGCTCGGGGTTGCGCCGCGGGTTGTAGTAGGTCGGCCCCTTGACCATGCCGACCAGCAGCGCCACCTGCTCCAGCTTCAGCTCGCCCAGCGGCTGGCTGAAGAAGTACTGGCTGGCCAGGCCGAAGCCGTGCACGGCGCGCTGGCCATCCTGGCCGAGGAACACCTCGTTGAGGTAGGCCTCGAGGATCTCGTTCTTGTCGTAATGCAGTTCCAGCAGCACCGCCATCATGGCTTCGGTGAGCTTGCGGGTCAGGCTGCGCTCGCTGGTGAGATAGAAGTTCTTCACCAGCTGCTGGGTCAGGGTACTGCCGCCCTGGCGCAGCTGGCCCGCGGTGGCGTTGATCCACACGGCGCGGGCGATGCCCTTGGGCGAAACGCCGAAGTGGTTGAAGAATTCGCGGTCCTCCACCGCCACCAGGGTCTCGACCAGATACGGCGGCACCTGATCCAGCTTGATCAGGATGCGGTCCTCATGGTGCGCCGGGTACAGCCCGCCGATCAGCAGCGGCTCCATGCGGGCCACCGCCAGCGCGGCGCCGTTGCCCTGGGTCAGGCCGGCCACGTAGTCGCCGGAGAACTTGACCCGCACCCGCTGGGCAGGCTCGTTGCCTTCGTAGAACTGGAAGCCACGAGTGTGCAGGTCGACCAGATTGCCGTTCACCGCCGCCGCGCCCGGGCCGTTGGCGGCGCCTTCGCGGCGATAGCCGAGGGCATCCAGCTCGGTGAGAAAGTCGTCCCGGCTCAGCTTCTGGCCGACGAACAGCTCCAGCGGCCGGGCATAGACCTTGGCCGGCACCGTCCAGCGCTTGCCGGAGAATTTCTCCTGCACCACGGCGTCGAGATACACGGCGAAACCGGCCAGGATCACCAGGCCGACCAGCGACAGCTTGAGCAGCCAGCCCAGCCAGGATCGGCTGCCGGCGCGGCGCCTAGCGCCTTTGCGGGGAGTACGGGAACGAGTCATGGCGCGGCATTATACGCACTTTGCCAAGGCCCAACAGGCGCACGCCGGCGGTTTGCAGAGCACGCCACAGCCGCCATAATGCCGCCTCTTCTTCAAGACCAGAACGCAAGGAAAGACCGTGAGCCAAGCCCTGATCGCCGCCCTGCAGAACCCGGACCTCTACCCTCATCCGGTGGAAGGTTTCCAGGTCATCGAGACGCACATCTCCTGGGTGCTGCTCACCGGCCCCTTCGCTTACAAGATCAAGAAACCGGTGAATTTCGGCTTCCTCGACTTCACCGACCTGGAACAACGTCGGCACTTCTGCGCCGAGGAGCTGCGGCTCAACGCACGCCTGACCGATGGCCTGTACCTGGAAGTGCTGCCCGTCACCGGCAGCGAGAACGCGCCGCAGCTCGCCGGCGAAGGCCCGGCCATCGAATACGTGCTGAAGATGCGCCAGTTCCCGCAGAGCCAGCTGCTCAGCACCGTCCAGGCGCGTGGCGAGCTGACCCCGGCGCACATCGACGCGCTGGCCCGGCAGATCGCCGACTTCCACGGCCGTACGCCCGCCGTGCCCGTGGAACACCCGCTGTGCTCGCCGCAGGTCATCGTCGCGCCGATGCGGCAGAACTTCGAGCAGATCCGCCCGCTGCTGTCGGACGCCGCCGACCTGCAGCAGCTGGAAGCCCTGGAGGCCTGGACCGAGGCCAACATCAGCCGCCTGGAACCCCTGCTGGCCCAGCGCGCCGCCAGCGGTTCGATCCGCGAATGCCATGGCGACATCCACCTGGGTAACGCCACCCTGCTGGACGGCCAGGTGGTGCTGTTCGACTGCATCGAGTTCAACGAACCCTTCCGCCTGATCGACATCGCCTCGGACTCCGCCTTCCTCGCCATGGACCTCGAGGACCGCGGCCTCAAGTCGCTGGCCCGGCGCTTCCTCAGCGCCTGGCTCGAACACTGCGGCGACTATGCGTCGCTGGAGCTGTTCAACTTCTACAAGGCCTACCGCGCCCTGGTGCGGGCCAAGATCGCCCTGTTCAGCCTGGCCCACCAGAACGATGCCGTGCAGAAGGCCGCTACCCTTCGCCAGTACCGCAACTACGCCAACCTGGCGGAAAGCTACAGCGCCATCCCGACGCCCTTCCTGGCCATCACCAGCGGCGTCTCCGCCGTCGGCAAGAGCCAGGTCGCCCTGCGCCTGGTGGAATCTCTCGGCGCCATCCGCCTGCGCTCGGACGTGGAGCGCAAGCGCCTGTTCGGCGAACAGCCGGACGACGCCAAGGGCACGCTCGATGGCGGCATCTACAGCGCCGAGGCCAGCGCCGCCACTTACGAACGTCTGCACCAATTGGCGGAAAGCGCCCTGCACGCCGGCTTCCCGGTGGTGCTGGACGCCGCCTACCTCAAGCGCGACCAGCGCAGCGCGGCGTGGCAGGTCGCCGAGCAGAACGGCGCGCCGTTCCTGATTCTCGACTGTCAGGCCCCCGAGGAAGTGATCGCCGCCTGGCTGCAGCAGCGCCAGGCCGAAGGCAGCGACCCGTCCGACGCCACCCTGGAAGTGATCCAGGCCCAGCAGGCCGGCCGCGACGAGCTGGATGCCGACGAGCAGGCCCACAGCCGGCGCATCGACACCCACCAGGCCGCCAGCCTGGACGGCCTGATCGGCAGCATCCGCCAGCGCCTGCCCGGCCTGTAACCCGCCCCGCCCAGGGCCTGTCTATACTGCGGGCAGGCCCTGAACGGAGGCAGCCATGAGCCAACCCCGCCAACTGGATAGCCCTCTCTACCGCCTGCTGCGCGACGAGAAGATCAGCGAGTTCAACAAGCAGAAGCCCAAGGAAGGCCGCATCGACCTGCGCGGCGCCGACCTGCGCGGGCTCGACCTGCGTCACCTGGATGCCGGGAGCATCGACTTCACCGATGCCTATTTCCGCGGCGCCGATCTACGCGGCGTCGACCTGCGTGATGCCAACCTGGCAGGTGCCAGCATCGCTCACGCCCAGATATCAGGCGCCTACTTCCCGACTGAGCTGTGCGCCGACGAAATCCTCCTGTCCATGCAGTTCGGCACGCGTATGCGCTACCGTCCCACCTGATCCGAGGCTGCATGAGCGAGATCGCCCGCCTGTTCGGCAACCGCGCCGGCGCCTATGCCAGCTTTCGCCCGCAATACCCCGACACGCTGTTCGACTGGTTGGCCGCCAACAGCCCGGGGCAGGACCGGGCACTGGACATCGCCTGCGGCAACGGCCAGGCCAGCCGCCCCCTGCTCAAGCATTTCCGCCAGGTTCTCGCCTGCGACGCCAGCCCGGAGCAACTGCGGGCCGCGCCCGACCTGCAGGGCATCGACTGCTTCGCCTCGGATGCCACCGAACAGCCGCTGGCGGACGCCAGCCTCGACCTGATCATCGTGGCCCAGGCGCTGCACTGGTTCGCCACCCCCGCCTTCTTCGCCGAAACGAGCCGCCTGCTCAGGCCGGGTGGGCTGTTCTGTGCCTGGTGCTACAGCCTGCTCAGCATCGACGAGGCCCTGGACGCGGTGATCGGCGACTTCTACCGCAACACCCTGGACGGCTACTGGCCATCTGGGCGCGCCAGCGTCGACGCCGGCTATCAGGACATCCAGCCGCCCTTCGCCCGGATCGAAGTGCCCGCCTTCGCCATCGAGCAGGAGTGGGACCTAGAGCAGTTGCTGGGCTACCTCGGCACCTGGTCCGCCGTGCAGAAGCTCGAACAGGCCAGCGGCCGCGACCCGCTGCCGGAACTCCTGCCACGGCTGCGCCAGGCCTGGGGCGACGGGCAGCGGAAGCGTTTTGTGCGCTGGCCGCTACACTTCCTCGCAGGCTTCCCGACACCGCCCCGACCGTGACCGCGCAGCAAGGCAAGGAGGCGCCATGAACGACGAACTGCAACACATGAAGAACCTGGGCAAGACCTCCGCACAGTGGCTGCACGCCGTGGGCATCCACAACGCCAGCGACCTGCGTCGCCTCGGCTCGGTGGATGCCTACCGGGCGGTGCGCGCCCGCGGCTTCCGTGCCTCCAAGGTCCTGCTCTACGCCATCGAGGGCGCGCTGCTCGACGTCCACTGGAGCGATCTGCCCCCCGGCCTGAAGGACAGCCTCAACGTCCAGTTGGACGAACACGGAACGAGCAACAAGAGCTAGCTCACAACCTCCGAGCGGCGGCATTTACCTGGGCAGCGCCGCCACCTATTGTTGCCAGTACCTGCGTGCCTTATCGTCAGCCAGCCAGTCCAAGGAATTACCGTCATGTACCTACTCGGGGAGCAACCGGCCTACGCCGATCAGTTGATCCAACGCCTGCAGAGCATTCCCACGCAGTTGCTGGAAGGGCTGCAGCCCAGCGGTGCCCCCCTACGCTTGGAGCAGGTCGACGATCTGGCGCAGATCCTGCCCGGCAATCAGCTGTACGTCATCGAGCACGGCCTGCTGCATGCGCTGGTGGACAACCGCCCGCTGTTCTACCTGCAGGAAGGCGACCTGGTGGGCCTGCGCCAGGGCATCGACCTGCCCAGCTGCCGCTACAGCAGCGAGGAGCACCTGACCCTGGTGCCCTATGCGCGCAGCGACGTGTTCAAACACATCTACGCCAGCGAACAGCGGCAGGAGCTGTTCATCCAGTACCTGATCGGCCACACCGCCCTGCTGTCCGACGCCCTGGCCCGTCTCAAGCAGCCGGAAATCCGCCCCGCCACCGGTTTCCAGCACTTCGCCGCCGGCGAGGAGCTGATCCAGCAGGGCGACGACGCCGACCACGTGTTCGTGATCATCGAAGGCCACGCCGAAGCCCACGTGGACGGTCTGAAGGTCGGTGACGTGCAGAAGGACGAGATCTTCGGCGCCATGGCCGTGTTCACCCGCGAGAAGCGCAGCGCCACGGTGATCGCCAGCGAGCCCTGCACAGTGATGGTGATCCCCAAGGACCAGTTCCTCAGCCTGATGCAGAGCAACCCGCGTATCGCCCACAGCCTGATCGAGAGCATGGCCCGGCGCATCGACCTGCTGAACAAGGAGGTCACCCAGTTGCGCAGCCAGCCACAGCCGGTCTGAACGGCCCGGCGTGAAACAGGACCCCAGCCCAGGCCGGGGTTTGCTTTTCAGGGGTTTTGCCAACCAGTCGAAAATAATTCTCATCCAGGTGTTGACTAGAAAATGAGAATTGTTATTATTACCCCAACTGGTCGCGAGATCAGCCGATAAGCTCAAGAGACCACGCAGTCGGACTCTTCAGATTATCTCCTCATCAGGCTAATCACGGTTATTGACCCGGCACTTTGCCGGGTCTTTTTTTGCCCGTGATTTTTTGGGATCGCCGCCCTATCGCCTGGAACTCGGCTCCTGCCAGACGTGCACGAGCCCACCGCACAGCATCGGCAGACTACGCACCGGCAAGGGTTCTTTCTGTTGCACGAGGGGGTTCAACGGCGCAGATCGCGACGCCATCGACGCCCTGAGATCATGGAATGGGGGACTAGGGTGCTGGCCACCTGCGCGACCGCGCCAGCGCGGGTTGCCGGGCGATCATACCGAGGCTGGATACTATCGAGGCGTTACCAGCCCACGCCCAGGCCGATCATGTAGCGGCGCTCGTTGGTGTCGCCGTGCTCGCTGGTGACCTTGTCCCACTCGGCCTTCAGGCTCAGCGCCGCCCAGCTGTTGAGCTTGTAGCGCAGGCCGGCCTCGGTATCGATGACGTACTCGATCGCATCGACGAAGGGCGCGCCCAGCTCGCCCTGGGTGTAAAGCTCCAGGTTCTTGCCGTACAGGTAACGCTTGTAGTCCCACTCCAGCGAGCCGGAGTTGAAGTGCTCGCTGGTGCCATCGGCGAAGACGTAGTCGTTACGGTTGAGCAGGCCGGCCACGGAGAAAGCGCCCAGCTCGTTGTCCCAGAACTGGTAGCCGGGGCCGGTACCGATGGTGCGCTGGGTCTCCAGCTCCTCGATGCGGTCGTGGGTGTACTTGAGCTGGCCCTGCCAGAAGAAGTGCTGGGTGAAGAAGCGATCCAGGTCGTAGTCGAACTCGATCCGGTCGGTCTTGCGCTCGTCGTCCTTGGTCTCGTGGTCGTACTCGGCCGAGATGCTGTGACGCCAAGCGCCGTGGCGCGCCTTTGTGTCGAGGTCGATGTCGTAGTCCTTGATGTCGTTCTCGGCCTTCTTGTAGTCGGCCGAGAAGTCCAGGGTGCCGGTCCAGGTCAGGTCCTGCACCAGCGGCTTGGGCGGCATCATCTGGCTGATCGAGGCCAGCTCCACCACGCGCGGGGTCTCGCCGTTGACCAGTTCGACCTGGCCCTGCCCGGCCGGCCGCAGCGCCTTGGCGTGCTCGCCGGTGAAGTCGTCCTGCTTCACCAGCAACTCGCGGTCGGTCTCCAGGGTGGCGACCTTCTTCATGTCGAGGGTGATGCTGCCGGCGTACTCGGTCTTCAGCAGCAGCTTGCCGCCGTCGAACAGCTGGATGGTGCCGGTGAGCTTGTCACCGTTCTTGAGCCAGACGGTATCGGCCAGCAGCGGCATGGGAGTGGCGGCGAGCGCCAGGCAGAGCAGTGAACGGGAGGGCTTCATGGGTATCGACGACAGGCTGACTCATGGAATGGCGCGCATTATCCGGATGCACACCCGTTGAGCAAGCACAGACCCGAGAATCCCCCTCGAAGTTCAGCCGCGGTGCTCTATCGTGGCCTCTCGCGGCCATCGACTCGCCGCCAGGGGTGCCGATATGCTCTCCTCGACCGGAGTCAGCCCGAAGGGACACCAGCACATGGCCAGAGCACCGAAGAAGGCGCCAGCCCCCACGCCAACCCTGGAGGCCACGGACAGCGCCGAAGCACGCCGCGCCGCGCTCTACCTGGTGCTGGCGGCGATCCCCGAAGGCAAGGTGGTCAGCTACGGTGAACTGGCAGCGCTGGCCGGTCTGGGCCGGGCAGCGCGCTGGGTGGGCCGCACCCTCAGCCAGTTGCCGCCGGACACCCGCCTTCCCTGGCATCGCGTGCTCGGCGCGGGTGGCCGCCTCAGCCTGGCGGCCGGAACGCCCTCTGGCGAGGAGCAACGCGCGCGCCTGCGCGCCGAAGGACTGACCATCCGCAACGACCGTGTCGACATGCGTCGCCACGCCTGGCACCCGTCGGAGTGAACGGACGGCCACGATCCGCGTCTGACACGGGCGGAAATACCGTCCTTCCCGCGACATGCCGCCGAACGCGGCTTGCGCCGGAACGGCAACAGCCCCTAGAGTGCGCCCTTTGCCCGTGCTAGCAGCCGAAAACACCACACATGCCCCGTAAAACCTGGCGCGCAGCCCTCGCCACCTATGCCCACCCGGCCGCACTGGCCCTGCTCCTGCTGGGTTTCGCCGCCGGGCTGCCGTACATGCTGGTGTTCTCCACCCTCTCGGTGTGGCTGCGCGAGGCGGGGGTGACCCACCAGACGATCGGCTACGCCAGCCTGATCGGCCTGGCCTACGCCTTCAAGTGGGTGTGGGCGCCGATGCTCGACCAGTGGCGCCTGCCCCTGCTCGGCCGCCTCGGCCGGCGCCGTTCCTGGCTGGTACTGTCCCAGGGACTGGTAGCCCTCGGCCTGATCGGCATGGCCCTGTGCGACCCGCAGCAACACCTGTCCTGGCTGATCGGCGTGGCCGTGGTGGTGGCCTTCGCCTCCGCCACCCAGGACATCGCGGTGGACGCCTACCGCCTTGAGATCGTCGACGACACCCGCCAGGCCGCACTGGCCGCCAGCTACATGGCCGGCTACCGGGTCGCCGCGCTGCTGGCCACCGCCGGCGCCCTGTATTTCGCCGGCTGGTTCGGCACTCCCGGGGCCGGCTACCAGCATGGCGCCTGGGCCAGCACCTACCTGCTGTTCGCCATGCTGATGCTGCCCGGGCTGATCACCACGCTGTGGATGCGCGAGCCGCCGGTGCCGCTGCGCACCCAGATCGCCGCCGCGCGCTACGGCCTGTACCGCCAGCTGGCCTCGGTGCTGGTACTGATCGTGCTGCTGGTGTCCATGCCGGCCATGTTCACCCAGTTCTTCCGCAGCGACGTGTTCCTGATGCTGAGCGGCGAGATCAGCTTCACCGAACTGGCCCGCGAGGATCGCGCCTTCATGCGCTTCGGCCTCTACGCCATCCTCACCGCCGTGTGCCTGTCGCGCATGGGCCGACGCGGCCTGGCGCCGGTGCTGACCCCGGTCAACGACTTCATCCTGCGCTACCGCTGGCAGGCGCTGCTGCTGCTCGGCTTGATCGCCACTTATCGCATGTCGGACACGGTGATGGGCGTGATGGCCAACGTCTTCTACATCGACATGGGCTTCGCCAAGAGCCAGATCGCCAGCGTCAGCAAGCTGTTCGGCCTGATCATGACGCTGCTCGGCGCGGCCCTCGGCGGCCTGCTCATCGTGCGCTTCGGCATCCTGCCGATCCTGCTCCTCGGCGGCGTGGCCTCGGCGGGCACCAACCTGCTGTTCGCCACCCTGTCCGGGTTCGGCGCGGTCACCCAGCCCGCGCTCTACGCCGAGCAGACGGTGAGCCATCTGCTATGGGCGCTGGACCCGCACATGCTGATGCTGGTGGTGACCATCGCCCTCGACAACCTGAGTTCGGGCCTGGCCACCGCCGCCTTCGTGGCCTATTTGTCGAGCCTGACAAACCTGCAGTTCTCCGCCACCCAGTACGCCCTGCTCAGTTCCATCATGCTGCTGCTGCCACGCCTGGTCGGCGGCTATTCGGGGGTGATGGTGGAAAATGCCGGCTACGCCCAGTTCTTCATCGCCACCGCGCTGCTGGGCGTGCCCACGCTGATCCTGATCGTCGTGCAGTGGAGCCGCCAGGGGCGCCAGCCGCTGCCGGCGCCGGAACCCGCCGCCGCGGTGCCGCGCAGCGAGCCCTGATCAGCTCGGCTCGGGCACCTTCAGGCCCCGCGCCAGCAGCCCCGGTGTGGCGATGTCGACGCCGACCTGGCGCAGGCGGTCGCGGATTTCCTCGTTGAACCTGAAGGTCACCGGCCAGTAGTCCGAGTTGGCCGTCCACACCCGCAGCGACAGGGTGATGGCAGTCTCGCCGAGGCCCGCCACCACCACCGCCGGCGCGGGATTCTTGAGCACCCGCGGGTCCTCAGCCATCTCGCGTAGCACCTGCTGCGCCTTCTGCAGATCGCTGTCGTAGTCGACCTTGACGTCGAACACCACCTGGCGGGTGGCCTGGCGCGAGGTGTTGGTGATGGTGCCGTTGGACAGCGCGCCGTTGGGCACGATCACCGTCCTGTTGTCGCCGGTGCGCAGCACGGTATGGAAGATCTGGATGCTGTCGACGGTGCCGCTGACGCCCTGCGCCTCGATCCAGTCGCCGATGCGGAACGGGCGGAACAGCAGGATCAGCACCCCGCCGGCGAAGTTCGCCAGGCTGCCCTGCAGCGCCAGGCCGATGGCCAGGCCGGCGGCGCCGATCGCGGCGATGAACGAGGTGGTCTCGATGCCGACCATGGAGGCCACGCTGATCACCAGCAGCACCTTGAGCACGATGTTCGCCAGGTTCTCGATGAAGCCCTGCAGGGCCTTGTCGGTGTGGCGCATGGCGATCAGGGCGCCGACCCGCGCAGTCAGCCGGTTGATCAGCCACCAGCCGATCAGCAGGGTGACGAAGGCCAGCAACAGCCGGCTGCCATACGCGATGACGACCGGGAACCAGGCCTCCGAAGCCGTCACCAGCTGATTCATGTTGATATCGGTCAGGTCCATGCCCGCACTCCTCTTCTCGCCGGAAACAACAACGCCATGGCAAGCCATGGCGTCACGATGGTGCTTCTTGTGCGACGGGAAAAAGGCCGGGGAGGTTCCTCCTCCGGCTCTGGTGCGTTCGCTCAGTCGCGGAAGTTGTTGTACTGCAGCGGCATGCCCAGGTCCTGGCCACGCAGCAGGGCGATGGCCTCCTGCAGGTCGTCGCGCTTCTTGCCGGTGATGCGCACCTGCTCGCCCTGGATGGCGGCCTGCACCTTGAGCTTGGCGTCCTTGATCAGGGCGACGATCTTCTTCGCCAGCTCCTTGTCGATGCCTTCGCGGAAGGTCACTTCCTGCTTCATCACCTTGCCGGAGGCGTAGGGGTCCTTGGCCTCCATGCACTGGCTGTCGATCTTGCGCTTGATCAGGCTGGCGCGAACGATGTCGAGCACCTGCTCGAGCATGAACTCGGCCTCGGCGGTCAGGGTGATGGTCTTGTCCTTGCTCTCGATGCTGCACTTGCCGCGCAGATCGAAGCGGCGGTCGAGTTCCTTGATGGCGTTGTCGACCGCGTTGGTGAGTTCGTGCTTGTCCAGTTCCGACACCACGTCGAACGAAGGCATGGGCTTGCTCCTGATGGACGGCGCGATCCCCCTCACGGACTGAACGCGCCTGACTTGACGATAAAAATGGCGCGCTCATTATAACCAGTCTGATACACGCCGCTCGGCCAAGCTGCGGCGTCCCCTCCTTCCTCTGCCAGCGAGCCCCTCAATGCCCAACCCCCATCTCAGCATCCTGGTGGTGGACGACGCCAAATTCTCCAGCGCCATGATCGGCCGTGCCCTGAGCCAGGCCGGCTACCAGGACGTGCGTTTTGCCAGCAGCGCCGCCGAGGCCCTGCAGCAACTGGAAAAACGCCCCGCCAGCGTGCTGCTGGCCGACTGGCTGATGCCGGAGATGGACGGTCTCGAACTGACCGCCCGGGTACGCCAGCTGGACGAGACGGCCGAACACTACACCTACGTCATCCTGCTCACCGGCAAGGAAGGCGAGAACGTGCTGGTGGAGGCCTTCGACCGCGGCGTCGACGACTTCATCAGCAAGGCCGCGATGAACGAACAGCTGGTGCCACGCGTTTACGCTGCCGATCGCCTGTGCAACACCCTGCACCGCCTGCTCAACGAAAACCGCATGCTGACCCAGAACATCGCCAGCCTGGAGCAGCGCAACCTGGTCGACCCGCTGACCGGCCTGGGCAACCCGCGCTACCTGCAGCAGAAGATGCACGACTGCCTGCGCCAGGTGGAGTCCCGCGGCGGCGCCGTGTGCTACCTGCTGATCGGCCTGCAGGAAGGCCAGGCCCTCAGCCGCCAGTACGGCGGCGCCTTCTGGAACGAGGTGCTGCACGGCGTGGCCCGCCGCCTGCAGCAGCTGGTGCGCCCTCTCGACGTGCTGATCCGGGTGGACGACACCCACTTCGGCATGATCGCCATGCTCGAAGACCTGCAGGAATGCTCGCCCAGCAGCTTCAAGCGGGTGCATGACGGGCTCAATCTCAAGGCGTTCAAGACCAGCGAGGGCTTCATCAGCCTCAAGGCCGGCATCGCCCTGGTCGGCCTGGACAGCAAGGCACTGCCGGTCGAGCCGCAGTACCTGTTCGCCGAAGCGGCGCGAGTGCTGCCGGAATCCTACGCCAGTGGCCGGGTCAGCGCGGTGCGCCTGCCGCTGTCACAGTGACCTGGCACATCCTCGGCGCCGGCAGCCTCGGCGGCCTGTGGGCGGCTCGCCTGGCCCGGGCCGGCGTGCCGGTCCGGCTGGTGTTGCGTGACCCGGCCGCCCTGGCCCGCTACCACGCCCTGGGTGGGCTGACCCTGGTGGAGGACGGCGACAGCCACCTCTACCCGATCCCCGCGGAAACCCACGCCACCGATACGCCGATCCAGCGCCTGCTGCTGGCCTGCAAGGCCTACGACGCGGAGGAAGCCGCCGCCGCTCTGGCGCCGCGCCTGGCCCCGGGCGCCGAGATCGTCCTGCTGCAGAACGGCCTGGGCAGCCAGGATGCGGTCGCCGCACGCCTGCCCCACACCCGCTGCATCTTCGCCTCCAGCACCGAAGGCGCGTTCCGCGAGGCCGACTTCCGCGTGGTCTACGCCGGCCGCGGCCACACCTGGCTCGGCATTCAGGGCAAAGAGCAAGTGCCGGCCTGGCTGGACGACCTGCGCGCCGCCGGCATTCCCCACCAGTGGACGGCGGACATCCTCGCCAAGCTCTGGCGCAAACTGGCCCTGAACTGCGCGATCAACCCGCTGACCGTCCTGCACGACTGCCGCAACGGCGGCCTGCGCGCCTGGCCCGGGGAAGTCGCCGAGCTCTGCGAGGAACTGTCGGTGTTGCTGGAGCGTGCCGGCCAGGCCGAAGCCGCCGAGGATCTGCACGGTGAAGTGCTGCGGGTGATCGACGGCACCGCGGCGAACTACTCGTCCATGCACCAGGACGTGGCACGGGGCCGGCGCACCGAGATCGCCTACCTGCTCGGCCATGCCTGCGCCCAGGCCGAACGCCTGGGCCTGACGCTTTCCGCGCTGGACGACCTGCTGCAACGGCTGCGAGAGCACCTGACCGCACGCGGATTGCCCGTGACCTGAACGAGCGCTACCCTGCCCTCTCGTCCCGAACGGAATCCCCTCCTTGACCAGCCTGCGTCAGCGCCTCGACAACCTGCCCGTGGGCCGCAAGCTGCTCGCCGCGCTGCTGATACTGCTGGCGACCGTGATGCTGGTGGCCAACCTGGCCTTCATCAGTGCCGCCTACTGGATCTCCCAGGAAAGCGTCGCGCCGCAAGCCCTGCAGACCCTCGGCAAGCTGATCGCCACTCCCGAGCTGAGCCGCCACGCGCTGTCATCCCCCGAAGCCGCGCGCAAGGTGCTGGAGCGCCTGGAAGGCTATGCGCCGCTGCGCGCCGCCGCGCTCTACAACAGCACCGGAGTGCGCCTGGCCGAACTGCAGCTGGGCCAGCCGCTGAACCTGCCCTCGCGCAGCGACGAACTGGCCCACTGGCGCCTGGCCGAATTCCGCGCCACCCAGCTGATCGACCTGCCGCAACCGGGCAAGGCCCCGGGGCGGCTGCTGCTGGTCGCCTCCAGCGAGCTGCCCGGCGCGTTCTATACCGGCACCCTCACCGCCAGCGCCGTGATCCTCGCCTTCAGCGTGGTGCTCTGGGCGCTGATCGCGCGCCAGGTGCGGCGCCTGATCACCCGGCCGATCCGCCGCCTGGAAGAACTGTCGCGCCAGGTCACCCGCGAGGAGAACTACTCGCTGCGCGCCGCCCGCGGCAACCGCGACGAGATCGGCAGCCTGGCCGACGCCTTCAACACCATGCTCAGCCGCATCGAAGCCCGCGAGCAGCAGCTCAAGCGCGCCCGCGACGACGCCGAGAGCGCCTTCTCCCAGGCCCAGAGCCTGGCCGAGGAAACCCGCCACTCCAACCGCAAGCTGGAGCTGGAAGTGCAGGTGCGCAGCAAGATCGAGAAGAAGCTCACCGGCTTCCAGAACTACCTGAACAACATCATCGACTCCATGCCCTCGGCGCTGATCGCCCTCGACGACCAGCTCTACGTCACCCAGTGGAACCAGGAGGCCAGCGCCCTCTCCGGCACGCCGCTGGACGAGGCGCTGAACCAGCCGGTGTTCCTCGCCTTCCCGCCGCTCAAGCCGTTCCTCGCTCAGCTCAAGCGCACCGCCGACCACCACCGGGTGGAGAAGATCGAGCGGGTGACCTGGCGCAAGGGCGAGGAGGCCCACCACTACGCGCTGACCTTCTACCCGCTGATGGGCGCCGGCGGCCGCGGCGTGGTGATCCGCATCGACGACATCACCCAGCGCCTGTCGCTGGAGGAAATGATGGTGCAGTCGGAGAAGATGCTCTCGGTGGGCGGCCTGGCCGCCGGCATGGCGCACGAGATCAACAACCCGCTGGGCGCCATCCTGCACAACGTGCAGAACATCCGCCGGCGCCTGTCGCCGGAGCTGGCGAAGAACCAGGATATTGCCGTGGAAGTGGGCATCGCGCTGGACGACGTCACCGCCTACCTGGACGCCCGGGAAATCCCCCAGCTGCTCGAAGGCATCGCCCAGGCCGGCTCGCGGGCGGCCAAGATCGTCAGCCACATGCTCGCCTTCAGCCGGCGCAGCAACCGGCAGCTGGCGCCCTGCCAGCTGCCTGTGCTGATCGACCAGGCGCTGGAGATCGCCGGCAACGACTTCGACCTGACCGAGAGCTTCGACTTCAAGGCCATCGCCATCGAGCGCGACTTCGACCCGAACCTGGGCCCCATCCCGGCCACCGCCAACGAGATGGAACAGGTGCTGCTCAACCTGCTGAAGAACGCCGCCCAGGCCATCCACCTGCGCGACGACGACAGCGAGCCCGGGCGCATCGTCCTGCGCACCCGGCTCAACCCGCCGTGGGCGGAAATCCAGGTGGAGGACAACGGCATCGGCATGCCCGAACTGGTGCGCAAGCGCATCTTCGAGCCCTTCTTCACCACCAAGGAAGTCGGCCAGGGCACCGGCCTGGGCCTATCCGTCTCCTATTTCATCGTCACCAACAACCACAAGGGGCAGATGGAAGTGCAGTCCACCCAGGGGCAGGGCACCTGCTTCACCCTGCGCCTGCCACTGACCGCCCCCGGCGAGAACGCGAGCAACTGATGGGCTACCGACTGAGCAAGATCTACACGAAGACCGGCGACAAGGGCGAAACCGGCCTGGCCGACGGCCGCCGGGTGGCCAAGAACCATCCGCGGGTGGAGGCCATGGGCGAGCTGGACACCCTCAACAGCCAGCTCGGCCTGCTGCTGGCGGACCTCGCCGAGCAGACGACCCGGTGGCCGGGCCTGAATGAGGTCATCGAGGTCCTGGCGCCCTGCCAGCACCGCCTGTTCGACCTCGGCGGAGAACTGGCGATGCCGGCCTACCAGGCCCTGCAGGAAGGCGAAGTGGAGCGCCTGGAAGCGGCCATCGACCGCTGGAACGAGGAAGTGGGGCCGCTGGAGAACTTCATCCTGCCCGGCGGCTCCCGCCTGGTAGCCCAGGCACACGTCTGCCGGAGCCTGGCCCGCACTGCCGAACGTCGCTGCCAGCAGCTCAACGCCGAGGAACCGGTCCGCCCAGTGGGCATGGCCTACGTCAACCGGCTGTCCGACCTGCTGTTCGTCGCCGCCCGCCTGATCGCCCGCCGCACGCAGATCAGCGAAGTGCTCTGGCAGGCGGCGGAGAAGCCCGCCCCGTAGGGTGCGCCACGCGCACCGCTGCGAGTCTTCCGGTGCGCACGGCGCACCCTACGCAGTCGTCACACCGGCCAGAACGCACGGATACCGGCCACGCCCTGGGCGCCGGCCTGCCAGGCGCGTTCGCGGTCCTGCGGGCCGACGCCGCCGAGCAGGAAGGCCGGCAGGTTGAGGGTACGCAGCAGGTCGGTCGCGGCCTCCCAGCCCAGCGGCGCGGCGTCCGGGTGGGTCTGGGTGGCCTGCACCGGCGACAGGGTGACGAAATCCACCCCCATGCGCACGGCCAGGGCCAGCTCCTCGGCGTCATGGCAGGAAGCCGCCAGCCAGCGCTGGCCGGGGAAGGGCCGGCCATTGGCGGCGTATTTGCGCAGCTGCTCGGCGCTCAGGTGCCAACCGGCGGCCGGGAAGTCGCCCAGCCACTCCAGCGGGCCCTTGAGCATCACCTGCGCCTTACCGGCGCAGAGGCCCAGGATGTCTACCGCCAGGTCGCGATACTGGGGATCGAACATGTTTGGCGCGCGCAGCTGGATCAGTCTGGCGCCGCTGGCCAGGGCGACCCGCACCCCGCGCAGCAGCTCGCCGGGCTCCAGGCCTTCGGGGGTGATCAGGTAGGTATCGGGCAGGCGCGCCGCCGCAACGATCGGCTGGTTGGCCGCCGGGAATTCGTAGTCGAGCAGCTCGCGCTCGGTGGCCCAGGCCAGCGCCTGGCCCTCGGCGCCATGAGGCTCGCCGGTGAAGGCGGAGACTTCCCAGACATCCAGCAGCACCTGCTTGTCCGGATAGTCGTGGTGCACCTGGATCAACGGCCGGGCGGCACCGACGCGGATACCCAGTTCCTCTTCCAGCTCGCGGGCCAGGGCCAGCTCGACGGCCTCGCCCTCCTCCACCTTGCCCCCGGGAAACTCCCACAGGCCGCCCTGGTGCTTGTCCTGCGGTCGCTTGGCGATCAACACCCGGCCATCGGCACCACGGATCACCGCGGCGGCTACATGAATGCGCTTCACGCACCGACCTCCTGCAACGCGGCCTGGTACCAGCGCTGGAAGGCCGGCCACTGGTAGATGGTCTCGACGTAGGCGGCGGCCTCGTCCGGCAGGGCCACCCGGTAGCTGCGCAGGCGCGCCGCCACCGGGGCGAAGAAGGCGTCGGCGATGCTGGCGTGGCCGAACAGGAAGGGGCCGTCCTGACCAAAGCGCTGGCGACAGTCGGCCCACAGGCGGCTCACCCGGTCGATATCGGCCTGGGCCTCGGCGGGAATCCCGGCCAGCGCCTGGTCGCGCGCCAGGTCCATGGACATGTGGCTGCGCAGAGCGACGAAGCCGCTGTGCATCTCCGCGCAGACGCTGCGCGCCAGGGCACGGGCGTACTGGCCGCGCGGCCACAGGTGCGCCTCGGGGAAGCGCTCGGCGAGATATTCGGCGATGGCCAGCGAATCCCACACCGGCCCTTCCTCGGTCAGCAGCACCGGCACCTTGCCGGCCGGCGAATGGGCCAGCAGCTGGCTGCGGCTATCCGGCTGGAACAGGCGCACCGCGACCTCTTCATAGGGCGCGCCGGTCAGATCCAGGGCCAGCGCCCCGCGCAGCGACCAGGAGGAATAGTTCTTGTCGCCGATCACCAGTTTGAGGGGCATGGCAGTCTCCTTGTGGCGTTGCTTTGACACCCTCAGGGAGAGGGCCGGGATGAGGGAGCCATTGGCAGCCACGAACCGTCTGGAAGACCCTCACCCTTGGCCCCTCTCCCAAGGGGAGAGGGGGACCCGCTTAAGTGCGGTATTCGGCGTTGATCTTCACGTAGTCGTGGGACAGATCGGTGGTCCAGATGGTTTCGCTGCAGCCGCCGCGACCCAGTTCGATGCGGATGGTGATCTCCTCGCGGGCCATCACCGCCGCGCCCTGGGCCTCGGTGTAGCTGGCGGCGCGGGCGCCCTTGCTGGCGATGCAGACTTCGCCGAGGAACACGTCGATCCTGCTGACGTCCAGGTTCGGCACGCCGGCGTAGCCGACGGCGGCGAGGATGCGGCCCCAGTTGGGGTCGGAGGCGAACAGCGCGGTCTTGATCAGCGGCGAGTGGGCCACGGCGTAGGCCACGTCCAGGCACTCCTGGTGGGTACCGCCGCCGTTGACCTGGACGGTGACGAACTTGGTGGCGCCCTCGCCGTCGCGGACGATGGCCTGGGCCACTTCCATGAACACCTCGAATACCGCCTGGCGCAGCTTGGCGAACAGCTCGCCGGAGGCCGAGGCGATCTCCGGCAACGGCGCCTGGCCGGTGGCAATCAGCATGCAGCAGTCGTTGGTCGAGGTATCGCCGTCGATGGTGATGCGGTTGAACGACTTGTTGGCGGCGTCGCGCACCAGGTCCTGCAGCACGCCACGCGCCACCTTGGCGTCGGTGGCGATGTAGCCGAGCATGGTCGCCATGTTCGGCCGGATCATGCCGGCGCCCTTGCTGATGCCGGTCACGGTGACGGTCACGCCATCGTGCTGGAACTGCCGGCTGGCGCCCTTGGGCAGTGTATCGGTGGTCATGATGCCGGTGGCGGCTTCGGCCCAATGGTCTTCGTCGAGATCGTCCAGCGCGGCCTGCAGGGCACCTTCGATCTTCTCGACGGGTAGCGGCTCGCCGATCACCCCCGTGGAGAACGGCAGCACGGCCGTCTCGGCCACGCCGGTCAGCGCGGCCAGGGCGGCGCAGGTGCGGCGGGCGTTGGCCAGGCCATCCGGGCCGGTGCCGGCGTTGGCGTTGCCAGTGTTGGTCAGCAGGTAGCGCACGTCGCCGGTCACGCGCTCGCGGGTGACGACTACCGGGGCCGCGCAGAAGGCGTTGGTGGTGGTCACACCAGCGATGCGCGAGCCCTCGGCGCAGCGCATCACCACCACATCCTTGCGCCCCGGGCGCTTGATGCCGGCGGAAGCGATGCCGAGTTCGAAACCGGGAACAGGGTGCAGCTTGGACAGGGGACCAAGACCGACGGCCATGGGAACGCTCCTTGTTGGGCAGTGAAGCGAAGATTGGAAAAACGCCGCGAGCGGCAGGACCGGTCGCGGCGTCGTCTATATAGCAGGCCGGAAGCGGGTCAGCTCACCTGGCCATGGCAATGCTTGTACTTCTTGCCGGACCCGCAGGGGCACGGCTCGTTGCGGCCGATCTTCGGCTCGCTGCGCACCGGTGCCGCCACCATCGCCAGGTCGCCTTCGGCGCCCTCGCCCTCCGCCTCGGCGGTCGGCATGGCGGAGGCCTCGGCATGCTGGAACTGCATGCGCTGGGCCATGGCCTCGGCCTCGCGGCGCTGGCGGGCCTCTTCTTCGGCCGGGTCCTCGCGGCGTACCTGGACGTGGGACAGCACGCGGATGGTGTCGCGCTTGATCGAGTCGAGCAGCTCCTGGAACAGGGTGAAGGACTCGCGCTTGTATTCCTGTTTCGGATTCTTCTGCGCGTAACCGCGCAGGTGGATGCCGTGGCGCAGGTGATCCATGGTCGCCAGGTGGTCTTTCCACAAGTCGTCCAGCACGCGCAGCAGCATCTGCTTCTCGAAGGTACGCAGGGCCTCGGCGCCGGCCAGCTCTTCCTTCTCGGCATAGGCCGCGGTCAGTTCGGCCAGGATCTTCTCGCGCAGGGTTTCCTCGTACAGCTTCTCGTCTTCGTCGAGCCACTGCTGGATCGGCAGGCGCAGACCGAAGTCGCTGTGCAGCGCGGCCTCCAGGCCGGCGATGTCCCACTGCTCGGGCAGCGACTGCGGCGGCAGGTGGGTATTGATGGTGGCGTTGAGCATTTCCTCGCGGAACTCGACGATGGTGTCGCCGATGTTGTCGGCGGCCAGCAGGCTGTTGCGCATGTGGTAGATCACCTTGCGCTGCTCGTTGGCCACGTCGTCGTACTCAAGCAGCTGCTTGCGCATGTCGAAGTTGCGGCCTTCGACCTTGCGCTGGGCCTTCTCGATGGCGTTGGTCACCATGCGATGCTCGATGGCCTCGCCAGCCTGCATGCCGAGGGCCTTCATGAAGTTCTTCACCCGGTCGGAGGCGAAGATGCGCATCAGGCTGTCTTCCAGCGACAGGTAGAAGCGGCTGGAGCCCGGGTCGCCCTGACGGCCAGCACGGCCGCGCAGCTGGTTGTCGATACGGCGGGATTCGTGACGCTCGGAGGCGATCACATGCAGGCCGCCGGACTCGATCACCTGCTGGTGGCGCTTCTGCCAGTCGGCCTTGATCTGGGCGATCTGCTCTTCGGTAGGCGCTTCCAGGGCAGCCACCTCGGCCTCCCAGTTGCCGCCCAGCAGGATGTCGGTACCGCGGCCGGCCATGTTGGTGGCCAGGGTCACGGCGCCCGGGCGACCGGCCTGGGCGATGATCTCGGCTTCCTTCTCGTGGTACTTGGCGTTGAGCACCTTGTGCTCGATGCCGGCTTCCTCGAGCAGCCTGGAGACGTATTCGGAGGTCTCGATGGAGGCGGTACCGACCAGGATCGGCCGGCCCTGGGCCTGGCATTCGCGGATGTCGGTGATGATCGCCTGGTACTTCTCTTCCTGGGTCAGGTAGACCAGGTCGTTGTAGTCCTTGCGCGCGACCGGGCGGTGGGTCGGGATCACCACCACGTCCAAGCCGTAGATCTGGCGGAACTCGAAGGCCTCGGTGTCGGCGGTGCCGGTCATGCCGGAGAGCTTCTTGTACAGGCGGAAGTAGTTCTGGAAGGTGGTCGAGGCGAGGGTCTGGCTCTCGGCCTGGATGTTCACTCCCTCCTTGGCCTCGATGGCCTGGTGCAGGCCCTCGGACAGGCGGCGGCCCTGCATGGTACGGCCGGTGTGCTCGTCGATCAGGATGACCTGATCGTTCTGCACGATGTATTCGACGTTGCGGTGGAACAGCTTGTGCGCACGCAGGCCGGCGTAAACGTGGGTCAGCAGGCCCAGGTTGTGCGCGGCGTAGAGGCTCTCGTTCTCGGCCAGCAGGCCGGCGGCGGCGAGCATTTCCTCGACGTACTGGTGGCCGGCCTCGTTGAGTTCGACCTGGCGGGTCTTCTCGTCGACCTTGTAGTGGCCTTCCTGGGTGACCACGCCTTCCTCTTCCTCGATGTGCTGCTTGAGGCGCGGGATCAGCTGGTTGATCTGCTTGTACAGCTTGGAGCTGTCCTCGGCCTGGCCGGAGATGATCAGCGGGGTACGGGCTTCGTCGATGAGGATGGAGTCCACTTCGTCGATCACGGCGAAATTCAGTTCGCGCTGGAACTTCTCTTCCTGGGCGAAGGCCATGTTGTCGCGCAGGTAGTCGAAGCCGAACTCGTTGTTGGTGCCGTAGGTGATGTCGGCGGCATAGGCGGCGCGCTTGTCTTCCGGGCCCATGAACGGGATCACCACGCCGACCGACAGGCCGAGGAATTCGTACAGCGGGCGCATCCAGTTGGCATCGCGGCGGGCCAGGTAGTCGTTCACCGTGACCACGTGCACGCCCTTGCCGGACAGCGCGTTGAGGTACACCGCCAGGGTGCCCACCAGGGTCTTGCCCTCGCCGGTGCGCATCTCGGCGATCTTGCCTTCGTGGAGGGTCATGCCGCCGATCAGCTGCACGTCGAAGTGACGCATGCCCATCACCCGTTTGCCGGCCTCGCGGGCCACGGCGAAGGCTTCGGGAAGAAGCTGATCGAGCGTCTCGCCCTTGGCCACCCGGGACTTGAACTCTTCCGTCTTGCCCCGCAGTTGCTCGTCGGAAAGGGCAAGCATCTGCTCTTCCAGGGCGTTGATCGCGCTCACTGTCTTGAGCATGCGCTTGACGTCACGCTCGTTCTTGCTTCCAAAGATTTTCTTCAACAGTGGCGCAAACATATCGGCAGATTCTTCCACTCTGGGGGATGGGGGGCAGCGCAGAAGGCCAGCCCGGCAGCCACTCGGCTGCATGCAAAGGGGGCATTCTACTCGGAAACGTAGGCGAGAAAAGGGCGAACTCCCGCGTACCGGCCGGATGTGCCTGACACACGCATCCACAGACCGCTCGCCCCTATATGGGGACGACCGCCGACAGCTGCAAGGCCCTTTGCTAACATGCTGCGCACAACCGCACGAATCCTTTCCCATGAGCTTTCGCCCCCCCTTCGCCAAGACCCCAAACGCCTTGCTGCGCGAGCACAAGCCTCTGCAGGCGCTGTTCAGCGCGGCACAGCGCCTGGGCAGACTGCAGGCGCTGGTGGAGGCGCAGCTGGAGCCGGCCGCCCGCGAGCACTGCCAGGTGGCGAGCTGGAGCGAGGGCCGCCTGCTGCTGGTGACCAGCAACGGTCACTGGGCAACCCGGCTGCACTACCAGCAGCGTCGTCTGCAGCGCTTGCTGCAGGTGCTGCCGGAGTTCGCCGGGCTGGAGAAGATCCAGATCAAGGTACGCCCGCCCAGCGGCCAGGTGGCTTATGAGGCGAACCGGGTCGAGCTGTCGGAGGCCGCCGCCGACAGCCTGTGCAGCGCCGCCGAAGGCATCGGCGACCCGAAGCTGCGCGCCGCCCTGGAGCGCCTGGCGCGAAATGCCCGGCGCGAATAGATAGCCCCAAAAAACAGGCCACCCGAGGGTGGCCTGAATACAACAGAAGGAAGGGGTATTGCTTACACGGCCGCGACCGGGCGCATGTAGGAGATCGGTGCGGTGCTGGCATCGTCGAAGACCACCACTTCCCAAGCATCTTTCTGCTCGATCAGGGTGCGCAGCAGACGATTGTTCAGCGCGTGGCCCGACTTGAAGCCACGGAACTCGCCGATCAGGCTGTTGCCCAGCAGGTAGAGATCGCCGATGGCATCGAGGATCTTGTGCTTGACGAACTCGTCCTCGTAACGGAGGCCGTCTTCGTTGAGCACGCGGAACTCGTCCACCACGATGGCGTTTTCCACGCTGCCGCCGAGTGCCAGGTTCTGCGAACGCAGGAACTCGATGTCGCGCATGAACCCGAAGGTCCGTGCGCGGCTCACTTCCTTGACGAAGGAAGTGCTGGAGAAGTCGACGCTGGCGGTCTGGGTGCGACCACGAAACACCGGGTGATCGAAATCGATCTCGAAGCTCACCTTGAAACCGTCGAAGGGCAGGAAGGTGGCGCGCTTGTCGCCCTCCTCCACCGTCACTTCGCGCAGTACGCGGATGAACTGCTTGGGTGCTTCCTGCTCTTCCAGGCCAGCAGACTGAATCAGGAACACGAAGGGACCAGCGCTGCCATCCATGATCGGGACTTCGGACGCCGACAGCTCGACGTAGGCGTTGTCGATGCCCAGGCCTGCCATGGCCGAAAGCAAGTGCTCGACGGTGTCCACCTTGACGTCACCATTGACCAGGGTGGTCGACATGGTGGTCTCACCGACATTCTCGGCGCGGGCGGGGATTTCCACGACCGGATCCAGATCGGTGCGACGGAACACGATACCCGTATCCACCGGAGCCGGCTTGAGGGTCAGGTAAACCTTCTCCCCCGAGTGCAGGCCAACGCCGGTGGCTCGGATGATGTTCTTCAGGGTGCGTTGTCTGATCATGGTTTTGGCTGCGCTTGTTGCGAACTGTTTTCAACAATGGGCGGCAATGTTAGCAGAACCGCCCTTTGCTGAACACCAATCACCTTCATACTCCTGATAAATTGCCTCAATCAGCCTGACGACGCAGGAAGGCCGGGATATCCAGATAATCCAGGTCGTCCTGGGTGTTCAGCTTGGCCGCGGCGGCACTGCCGGCGAGGCTCTGGCGCTGAACGGTCGGGCGCTCGTACTCCTTGTAGTTGACGGCCGGCTGCTCGGCGGCGCGCGGCGCGGCGCTGACGGTGGTGGACGGCGTGGCCACGGCGGTCGGCACGGTGTTGTCGATCACCTTGACCGGCTTCTCGATGCGCGCGCCCAGGCCGGTGGCAACCACGGTCACGTGCAGCTCGTCACGCATGTCGGCGTCGATCACCGCGCCCACCTTGACGGTAGCCGCCTCGGAGGCGAAGGCCTCGATGATCTCGCCCACGGCGGCGTACTCGCCCAGCGACAGATCGAGACCGGCGGTGATGTTGACCAGGATGCCGCGCGCGCCCTGCAGGTTGACGTCTTCCAGCAGCGGGTTGCGGATGGCCGCCTCGGTAGCCTCGCGGGCACGGTTCGGACCGCTGGCGCAGCCGGTACCCATCATCGCCATACCCATTTCGCCCATCACGGTCTTCACGTCGGCGAAGTCGACGTTCATCAGGCCCGGACGCTGCATGATGTCGGAGATGCCACGCACGGCACCGGACAGCACGTCGTCGGCCTTGGCGAAGGCGGACAGCAGGCTGGCGTCCTTGCCGAGGATGGTCAGCAGCTTCTCGTTGGGGATGGTGATCAGTGAGTCGACGCACTCGGACAGTGCACGGATGCCATCGTCGGCGACCTGCATGCGCTTGCGGCCCTCGAACGGGAACGGACGGGTCACCACAGCAACGGTGAGGATGCCCATTTCCTTCGCCACTTCGGCGATGATCGGCGCCGCACCGGTACCGGTGCCGCCACCCATGCCGGTGGTGATGAAGACCATGTCGGCGCCGTTCAGCACCTCGGCGATGCGCTCACGGTCTTCCATGGCGGCCTGACGGCCGATTTCCGGATTGGTGCCGGCGCCCAGGCCCTTGGTCACGCCCGGGCCGAGCTGCAGCACGGTGCGCGCGCCAATGTTCTTCAGCGCCTGCGCGTCGGTGTTGGCGCAGATGAATTCCACGCCTTCGATGTTGTTCTTGATCATGTGGTTCACGGCGTTGCCACCGCCGCCACCCACGCCGATCACCTTGATGACTGCACTTTGCGGGACGTTATCTACCAGTTCGAACATTTCCCCTCTCCTTCCTTTTTTAGTTATCGCCTACAGCTACCGCGGGTTTCACATCAGAAATTGCCCTGGACCCAGCGTTTCAGCCGTTCCAGTACCGGTGTTCGGGGCTCATCGCCATATTGAATTCCAGGCGCGTGGTAGCCGTCGGACTGCTTGCGCAGCCCATACATCAGCAGGCCCACGCCCGTGGAATAGATCGGATTACGCACGACGTCGGTCAGTCCCTTGACGCTGTGGGGCACGCCCAGCCGTACCGGCATGTGAAAGATCTCTTCGGCCAGTTCGACGGCGCCTTCCATCTTGGAGGTGCCGCCGGTGAGGACGATCCCGGCCGGGATCATGTCCTCGTAGCCGCTGCGCCGCAGCTCGGCCTGGATCAACGTGAAGAGCTCGTCGTAACGGGGCTCCACGACCTCGGCCAGCGCCTGGCGGGACAGCTCCCGCGGTGGCCGGTCGCCCACGCTGGGAACCTTGATGGTTTCCCCGGGACCGGCCAGTTTGGCTAGGGCGCAAGCATATCGAATCTTGATTTCCTCGGCATACTGGGTCGGGGTGCGTAATGCCATTGCAATATCATTGGTGACCTGGTCGCCGGCGATCGGAATCACCGCCGTGTGACGGATCGCACCTTCCGTGAAGATGGCGATGTCGGTGGTGCCGCCACCGATGTCGACCAGGCACACGCCCAGCTCCTTCTCGTCCTCGGTCAGCACCGAGTAGGCGGAAGCCAGCTGCTCCAGAATAATGTCGTCCACTTCCAGGCCGCAGCGGCGCACGCATTTCTCGATGTTCTGTGCGGCGTTGGTGGCGCAGGTGACCACGTGCACCTTGGCCTCCAGGCGCACGCCGGACATGCCCAGCGGCTCGCGCACACCCTCCTGGTTGTCGATCACGTAGTCTTGGGCCAGGGTGTGCAGTACCCGCTGGTCGGCCGGGATGGCCACCGCCTGGGCGGCGTCGAGCACGCGCTCCAGGTCGGCCGGGCTCACTTCGCGGTCGCGGATGGCGACGATGCCGTGGCTGTTCAGGCTGCGGATGTGGTTACCGGCGATGCCGACGAAGGCCGAGTGGATGCGGCAGCCGGCCATCAGCTGCGCCTCCTCGATGGCACGCTGGATCGACTGCACGGTGGACTCGATGTTCACCACCACGCCCTTCTTCAGGCCGCGCGACGGGCTGGTGCCGATCCCGACGATCTCCAGCTCGCCATCGGCGGTCACCTCGCCCACCAGCGCCACCACCTTGGCGGTGCCGATATCCAGGCCGACGATCATCTTGCCGCTCTGCACGCTTGCCATGGTCTCTACTGTTCTCCTCGATTCACTGGACGGCGACCGTCGTTTCGGTCGCCGCCGGCGCCACCGGCTCGCGCCAGGCCACGGCCAGGCCGTTGGCGTAGCGCAGGTCGATGCGCGCGATATTCGCGATCTGCTGCTTGAGCACCTTGTCGTGGATGCTGGCGAACCGGCGCATCTTGTCGACCAGGTGATCCCGGCCCAGGAGGATTTCCACGCCCTGGGCACTGCTGATGAACCAGCTGCCGTGCTCGCGCAGCTCCAGGCTGCTGATGGTGAAGCCCATCGGCCGCAGCAGCTGGCTGAGCACCTGGTACTGCTGCATCACCTGCTGCTGGGCGCGCTTCGGCCCGGACAGCAGCGGCAGGTGTTCGTAATTGGCCGCCTCGCGCGGGGCGAAGGCCTCGCCCTGGTTGTTGAGCAGCGCGCCGTCGCCCCAGCGGGCCACCGGCAGTTGCTCCTCCAGGGTGATGGAGACCTGGTCCGGCCATACCCGGCGCACTTCCGCATGGGCGATCCAGGGCATGTGCTCCAGCTCGGCGCGCAGGCTGGCCAGGTCGATGGTGAAGAAGCTGGCCGAGACGTAGGGCGCGATGCGCTCCTGCACCGCCTGCTGGCTGATGTAGCTCAGCTCGCCCTGCACGCTGACCCGGGCGATAGGCCGGTCGGCGTAGGGCAGCAGGCGCTGGGCGCCCTCGTAGGTGCCCAGGCCGAGGGCGATCAGCATCAGCGGCCAGCCCAGGCGCTTGATGGCGCGCGCCAGGCCGCTGAAATCCGGCTTCGGCAGGCGCGCCGCCAGCGGTTCCCTGGCCACCATCCGGCTCGCTCCGCGCGCAGCCGGGGGCTGGCGCCGGGTGGCGCCCCCCAGGGGCTGCGGATGACGGAGAGTGGCGACCATGGCTCAGCCCCTCGCCTCGACGCTGTCGGCCAGGATCGCCAGCACCAGTTGCTGGAAATCCAGGCCGGCGGCGCGCGCGGCCATCGGCACCAGGCTGTGATCGGTCATGCCCGGTACGGTGTTCACTTCCAGCAGCCAGAACTTGCCGCTGGCGTCCTGCATCACGTCGGCGCGCGCCCAGCCCTGGGTGCCCACGGCCTCGCAGGCGCGTGCGGTCAGCTCCTTCAGCTCGGCTTCCTTGTCGGCCGCGAGGCCGCAGGGGATGCGGTACTGGGTATCGCTGGCCAGGTACTTGGCGTCGTAGTCGTAGAAGGTGTGCGGGGTGCCCAGGCCGATGGGCGGCAGCACCTGGCCGCGCAGCATGGCGATGGTGTACTCGGGGCCGTCGATCATCTGCTCGACCAGCACCTGCGAGTCGTAGCGACCGGCATCCTTCCAGGCAGCAATTAGTGCATCGACATCGGCGACCTTGGCCATGCCGATGCTGGAGCCTTCGTGGGCCGGTTTGACGAACAGCGGGAAGCCCAGCTCATCGGCGGCCGCGCGGCAGTCCGCCTCGCTGGCCAGCACCGCGTGGTTCGGCGTCGGCAGGCCCAGGCTCAACCACACGCGCTTGGTGCGCAGCTTGTCCATGGCCAGGGCGGAGGCGAGGATACCGCTGCCGGTATAGGGGATACCGGCGCACTCCAGCAGGCCCTGCATGGAGCCGTCCTCGCCGCCACGGCCGTGCAGCACGATGAAGGCGCGGTCGATCTTCTCGCTGGTCAGGCGCTGCAGGAAATCGTCGCCCACGTCGATGCCGAAGGCGTCCACGCCGGCACTCCGCAGGGCCTCGAGCACGGCGGCGCCAGACTTCAGCGACACCTCGCGCTCGGCGCTCTTGCCGCCGAACAGCACGGCGACGCGACCGAAGGCCTTGGGATCGAGGGTGGAATGCAGGCTCATTTCGACTCACCTTGAACAGCAAACAGCGGGTGCTTGATCAGTTGCGGGGCCACCCCGCCGATATCGCCGGCGCCCTGGCACAACAGGATGTCGCCGGCACGCAGCAGCGGCTTGATGATCGGTGCCAGGTCGGCGCCGCGCTCGACGTAGATCGGGTCGAGCTGGCCGCGCTGGCGAATGCTGTGGCACAGGTGACGGCTGTCGGCGCCGGGCACCGGCTCCTCGCCGGCCGGGTACACCTCCATCAGCAGCAGCACGTTGGCGTCGCCGAGCACCTGGACGAAGTCTTCGTACAGGTCGCGGGTACGGCTGTAGCGGTGCGGCTGGTACAGGATCACCAGGCGGCGCTCCGGCCAGCCACCGCGCACGGCCTTGATCACCGCGGCCACTTCGCGCGGGTGGTGGCCGTAGTCGTCCACCAGCATCACGCTGCCGTCGCCTACCGGCAGTTCGCCGTAGACTTGGAAGCGCCGGCCGACGCCCTGGAAGCCGGACAGGCCCTGGACGATGGCGGCATCCTCGATGCCCTCGTCGGCGGCGATGGCGATGGTCGCCAGCGCGTTCAGCACGTTGTGGTTGCCCGGCATGTTGACCGAGACGTCCAGCGGCTCGCGGCCCGGGCGCAGGGCGGTGAAGTAGGTGCGCATGCCGTCCTGGCGCACGTTGATGGCGCGCACGTCGGCGTCCTCGGCAAAGCCGTAGGTCACGGTCGGGCGGGCCACCTGGGGCAGCAGCTCGCGCACCACCGGGTCGTCCACGCAGAGCACGGCCAGGCCGTAGAACGGCAGGTTGTGGAGGAACTCGATGAAGGTCTTCTTGAGGACGTTGAAGTCGCCGCCGTAGGTGCTCATGTGGTCGGCGTCGATGTTGGTGACCACCGAGACCATCGGCTGCAGGTGCAGGAAGCTGGCGTCGCTCTCGTCCGCCTCGGCGATCAGGTAGCGGCTGCCGCCGAGCTGGGCGTTGGTACCGGCGGCATTGAGGCGGCCGCCGATGACGAAGGTCGGGTCCAGGCCACCGGCGGCGAATACCGAGGCCAGCAGGCTGGTGGTGGTGGTCTTGCCATGGGTGCCGGCCACGGCGATGCCGTGGCGGTAGCGCATCAGCTCGGCGAGCATCTCGGCGCGCGGCACCACCGGAATGCGGCGCTCCAGGGCGGTGGCGACTTCCGGGTTGGAGGTATTGATCGCGCTGGACACCACCAGCACGTCGGCTTGCTCGGCGTTCTCGGCGCGGTGGCCGATGTAGACGATGGCGCCGAAGCTTTCCAGGCGCTCGGTCACGGCCGAGGCCTTGAGGTCGGAACCGGAGACTTCGTAGCCCAGGTTCAGCAGCACCTCGGCGATGCCGCACATGCCGGCGCCGCCGATACCGACGAAGTGGATGCGACGGATGCGGCGCATGCGGCGGATTTCCGAACGGGCGGCGGCGGGAGACTTAGCCACGGGCCACCTCCAGACAGATGTCGACCACCGTGCGGGTGGCGTCCGGCCTGGCCAGGCTGCGCGCGGTGCGGCCCATGGCCTCGAGTTTTTCAGGGTGCATCAGAACCTCGGTCAACTGCGCGGCGAGCTTGTCCGCGTCGGTTGCATGTTGCGGCAGAAGGATGGCGGCGCCCTCCTTCGCCAGATATTCGGCATTGCGGGTCTGGTGGTCGTCGATCGCGTGCGGCAGCGGCACGAGGAACGACGGCAGGCCAGCGGCGGCCAGCTCGCTGACGGTCAGCGCGCCGGCGCGGCAGATCACCAGATCGGCCCAGGCATAGGCCCGGGCCATGTCCTTGATGAAGGGCGCGACCTCGGCTTCGACCGCAACTTCGCGATAACGCTCCGCTGTGACTTGATCGTGCTGCTTGCCGGCCTGGTGGAACACCTGCGGGCGCAGCTCGGCCGGCACTTTGGCCAGGGCCGCGGGCAGCAGTTTGTTCAGCGGCTCGGCGCCCAGGCTGCCGCCCAGCACCAGCAGGCGCGGCTTGCGGCCCGCGAGGGTGTCGCGCGGGGTTTCCAGGAACAGCTCCTCGCGCACCGGGTTGCCGGTTGTACGGCGCTTGGCGCTGTCGCCGAAGGTGTTGGGGAAGCCTTCGCACACGCGCTGGGCGAACGGCACCAGGCTGCGGTTGGCAGTGCCGGCCACGGCGTTCTGCTCCTGGATGATCAGCGGCGCGCCGTCGAGCCTGGCCGCCAGGCCTCCCGGGCCGGTGACATAGCCACCCATGCCCAGCACGCAGACCGGCTGCAGCTCACGCATCACCTTGCGCGCCTGGAACAGGGCGCGGACCAGCTGGAACGGCGCCTTGAGCAGGGACAACCTGCCCTTGCCGCGCAGGCCGCTGACCTGGATCAGGTGCAACGGCAGCTCGGCCGCCGGCACCAGTTCGTTCTCGATGCCGCGCGGCGTGCCCAGCCAGTGCACGCTGTAGCCGCGCGCCTTGAACTCGCGGGCGCAGGCCAGGGCCGGGAATACGTGGCCGCCGGTGCCGCCGGCCATGATCAGGACGTTACCGCGCATGCTTGACCTCCTCGTTGTCGAAGAAGTCCGCTTCGCTGAACTCGACCTCCTCGCTGCCCAGCGAGGTGCGCCGTTCCCATTCGATGCGCAGGAGCATGGCCAGGCTGACGCAGCAGATGATCAGCGAGCTGCCGCCGTAGCTGAGGAACGGCAGGGTCAGGCCCTTGGTCGGCAGCAGGCCGACGTTCACACCGATGTTGATCAGCACCTGGCCGATCCACTGCATGGCGATGCCGTAGGCGACGTAGGCCGAGAACAGCTGCTTGGCCTTCTCCGCCCACAGGCCGATGTACAGGGCGCGCACGGCGACGAAGACGAACAGGCCGACGGTGACCAGCGCACCGACCATGCCCAGTTCCTCGGCCAGCACGGCGAACACGAAGTCGGTATGCGCCTCCGGCAAGTAGAACTGCTTCTGCACGCTGTTGCCCAGGCCCACACCGAACCACTCGCCACGGCCGAAGGCGATCAGCGCCTGGCTCAGCTGGTAGCCGGCGCCGAACTGGTCGGCCCAGGGATCGACGAAGTTGGTCAGGCGCTCCATCCGGTAGCTCTGCGCGGTCATCACCAGCACCCCGGCGCCGAGCACGGCGGCGGCCAGCGGGATGAAGCGCACCAGGTTGATACCGCCGAGGAACAGCATGGCGATGCAGGAGCCGACCAGCACCACGGTGGCGCCGAAGTCCGGTTCGGCCAGCAGCAGAGCGGCCATGGGCGCCAGCACCAGCATCGGCTTGAGGAAGCCGGAGAGCTTCTCGCGCACCTCTTCCTGGCGGCGCACCAGGTAGCCGGCGATGAACACCACGGTGAACAGCTTTGCCAGTTCGGACGGCTGCACGTTGAACATGCCGAAGCCGATCCAGCGCTTGGCGCCGTTCACTTCGCGGCCGATGCCCGGCAGCAGCACCAGGATCAGCAGGACGAAGGCGACCAGCAGCAAAGTGGCGCCGAAGCGCTGCCACATGGCCATGGGAATCAGCAGCGTGAGCAGCGCGGCAGAGATGCCCAGGCCGAGATAGATCAGGTGGCGGATCATGTGGTACAGCGGGTTGCCGGACATGGCCGCGGCCACTTCCGAACTGGCCGAGGTGATCATCACCAGGCCCAGGCCGAGCAGCGCCAGGCAACCGGCCAGCAGCGGGAAGTCGAGGTCGATGCCGCGACGGGTGCGCAGCGGCGACGGGGCGGCGAGCAGTCGGGCGAGCAGGCTCATGCCAGTGCCTCCGCTGCCTGGGCGAACAGGCGTCCGCGCTCTTCGAAGTTCTTGAACATGTCGAGGCTGGCGCAGGCCGGCGACAGCAGCACCGCGTCGCCCGGTTGGGCCAGTTCGGCGCTGCAGCGCACGGCCTCGTCCAGGGTCGCCACCCGCACCAGCGGCGCGGCGTCGCCCATGGCGGCGGCAAGCAGCTCGGCATCGCGGCCGAGCAGCACCACGGCGCGGCAGAACCTGGCCACCGGCGCCTTCAGGGCGGAGAAGTCGGCGCCCTTGCCATCGCCGCCGGCGATCAGCACCAGCTTGCCGGCGATGTCCGCGCCCAGGCCCTCGATGGCGGCCAGGGCGGCGCCGACGTTGGTCGCCTTGGAGTCGTCGTAGTAACCCACGCCACGCAGCTCGCGCACCCACTGGCAGCGGTGCGGCAGGCCGGCGAAACAGCGCAGGGTGTCGAGCATGGCCTCGAACGGCAGGCCGACGGCATGGCCGAGAGCCAAAGCTGCCAGCGCGTTGGACTGGTTGTGTGCGCCACGGATCTTCAGTTCGGCGGTCGGCATCAGCGTCTCGAACTGGAAGGCCAGGTACTTCTCGCCGTTCTCTTCGACCAGGCCGAAGCGCTTGAAGTCGGGCTTGCCCAGGCCGAACGACCAGCACGGCACCTGGTCGGCGATCAGCGGCCGCGACAGGGCGTCGTCACGGTTGACCACCACCTGCCGGGCGCCGCGGAAGATGCGGTGCTTGGCCAGGTGGTAGTGCTGCATGCCGGCGTAGCGGTCCATGTGGTCTTCGCTGACGTTCAGGCAGGTGGCGACCTCGGCATTCAGGCGCTCGGTGGTCTCCAGCTGGAAGCTGGACAGCTCCAGTACGTACAGCTCGACATCGTCGGCCAGCAGGTCCAGCGCCGGGGTGCCGATATTGCCGCCTACGGCCACGCGACGACCGGCCGCTGCCGCCATCTCGCCCACCAGTGTGGTGACAGTGCTCTTGGCGTTGGAGCCGGTGATGGCGATGATCGGCGCCTTGGCATGGCGGGTGAACAGGTCGATGTCACCGGACATCTTCACTCCGCGCTCGGCCGCTTCGCGCAGCGCCGGGGTGGCCAGGGCCAGGCCGGGGCTCACGTACAGCTCCGAGGCGCGGCACAGGAAGTCCACGTCCAGCTCGCCGCAGCGCACTTCCACTTCGGGATAGTCGCGTTGCAGGGTCGCCAGCTCCGGCGGGTTCGCGCGCGTGTCGGCCACGGCGAAGCGCACACCCTGCTGCGCGAGGAAGCGCACCAGGGACATGCCGCTCTTGCCGAGGCCGACAACGATGCGGAACTGGTCGGAAGCGATCAGCGACACGCTCTGTTACCTCAGTTTCAGGGTGGCAAGGCCGACCAGCACTAGGATCACCGTGATGATCCAGAAGCGCACGATCACGCGCGGCTCCGGCCAGCCCTTGAGTTCGAAGTGGTGGTGGATCGGCGCCATGCGGAACACGCGCTTGCCGGTCAGCTTGAAGCTGGCGACCTGGATCATCACCGACAGGGTTTCCATGACGAACACGCCGCCCATGATGAACAGCACGATCTCCTGGCGGACGATCACGGCGATGGTGCCCAGCGCGGCGCCGAGGGCCAGCGCGCCGACGTCGCCCATGAAGACCTGGGCCGGGTAGGTGTTGAACCACAGGAAGCCGAGGCCGGCGCCGACCAGCGCGGCGCAGAACACGATCAGCTCACCTGCGCCCGGCACGTAGGGGATCAGCAGGTATTCGGCGAATTTGATGTTGCCCGACAAATAGCAGAAGATCGCCAGCGCGCCGGCCACCATCACGGTCGGCAGGATGGCCAGGCCGTCCAGGCCGTCGGTCAGGTTCACCGCGTTGCTGGTGCCGACGATGACGAAGTAGGTCAGCACCACGAAGCCCACGCCCAGGGGAATCGCGACGTCCTTGAGCACCGGCACGATCAGGGTGGTCTCCACCGGGCTCTGCGCGGTCATATAAAGGAAGATGGCGGCGGCCAGACCGAACACCGATTGCCAGAAATACTTCCAGCGGCTCGGCAGGCCGCGCGAGTTCTTCTCGATCACCTTGCGGTAGTCGTCGACCCAGCCGATGGCGCCGAACAGCAGGGTCACGGCCAGCACGGTCCACACGTAGCGGTTGGTCAGGTCGGCCCAGAGCAGGGTGCTGACGGCGATGGCGGTGATGATCAGCGCGCCACCCATGGTCGGCGTGCCTTTCTTCGACAGGTGCGACTGCGGGCCATCGTTGCGCACGGCCTGGCCGATCTGGCGGATCTGCAGGGTGCGGATCATCCACGGCCCGAGCCACAGCGACAGGGCCAGGGCGGTGAGCACGCCGAGGATGCCGCGCAGGGTCAGGTACTGGAAGACCCCGAAGCCGGTGTGGAACTGTTGCAGGTACTCGGCCAGCAGCAGCAGCATGATTAGTGAGCCTCCCCGGATGCCCGATCCAGCAACGCGTCGACGACCTTGTCCATCGCCGCGCTGCGCGAGCCTTTGATCAGAATGGTGGTGTCGCCCGATTCGGCGCGAAGCGCCTCGATCAGACTGGCTTGATCGGCGAAATGGCGGCCATCGGCACCGAAAGCCGCGACGGCATGCGCCATCAGCGGCCCCACGGCATAGAGCGCATCGACCTTGCCGGCGGCATGGACGCCGACGTCGCGATGGCCCTGCTCGGCCCATTCGCCCAGTTCGCCCATGTCTCCCAGCACCAGGACGGTGCGGCCGGAGAAGGCGGCGAGTATATCCACTGCCGCGCACATGGACAGCGGGTTGGCGTTGTAGCTGTCGTCGATCACCCTCACGCCGTTCGGCGCCAGCTCAGCCACGGCGCGGCCGGTGACCGGTTGCAGGCTTTCCAGGCCGGCCCTGATCCCGACCAGCGGCACGCCGAGGGCATGCGCGGCGGCGGCGGCGGCCAGGGCGTTGGCCACGCTGTGTTCGCCCAGCAGGTTGAGCTGGATGCGCGCCTCGCCGGCGCTGCCGGCCAGGGCGAAGCCGGCGCAGCCACGGGCGTCGCGCCACAGTTCGCTGGCATGCAGGTCGGCAGCCTGGTCGCGCAGGGCGAAGCTCAGCACCTTCCTGCCGTTGGCACGGGCCTGCCAAGTGGCGAAGGCCTTGTCGTCGCGGTTGAGTACGGCGATGCCCTGCTCGCCCAGGCCTTCGAGGATTTCGCCCTTGGCCTCGACGATCTTCTCCGGCCCGCCGAACTCGCCTACATGGGCCAGCCCGGCATTGTTGATGATGGCCACGTCCGGGCGGGTCAGACCGACGGTGTAGGCGATCTCGCCGATGTGGTTGGCACCCAGCTCGATCACAGCGCCGACATGCTCGGGCGCCAGCTCCAGCAGGGTCAGCGGCGCGCCAAGGTCGTTGTTCAGGTTGCCACGGGTGGCCAGTACCGGGCCGCCGAGGCCGGCACGCAGGATGCTGGCGAGCATCTCCTTGACCGTGGTCTTGCCGCTGGAGCCGGTGACGGCGACCAGCGGCTTGGCGAAGGCAGCGCGATTCAACGCGCCGAGCTGACCGAGAGCGATGCGGGTGTCGGCCACCACCAGCTGTGGCAGCGGCGCGCCCGGCACTTCGCGCTGCACCAGGGCGGCGACGGCGCCCTTGGCGGCGACTTCGCCCAGGTAGTCGTGGCCGTCGAAGTTCGGCCCGACCAGGGCGATGAACAGCTGGCCGGCCTCGATCCTGCGGCTGTCGGTGGAGACAGCCGAGAACGCCACGTCGGCACCCACCACGCGGCCCTCCAGCGCCTGGACCACCTCGCTCAGCAGCCACGGCTTAAGCATGGGCGACCTCCCAGGCCTGCAGGGCCTTCGTGGTCTCGTCCAGGTCGGAGAACGGATGACGCACGCCGCCGATCTCCTGGTAATCCTCGTGGCCCTTGCCGGCCAGCAGCACCACGTCGCCGAGCTGAGCGGAGGCGATCAGGCGGGCAATGGCCTCGCCACGGCCGTGGACGAACTCGGCAGCCTCCGGGCTGGCGAAACCGGCACGGATATCGGCTAGGATCTGCGCCGGGTCTTCGCTGCGCGGATTGTCGTCGGTGACCAGCACCGCATCGGCCAGGCGCTCGGCCACTTGGGCCATCAGCGGGCGCTTGCCGCGGTCGCGATCGCCGCCACAGCCGAACAGGCACAGCAGGCGGCCGGTGACGTGCGGGCGCAGGGCCTCCAGCACCTTCTCCAGGGCATCCGGGGTGTGGGCGTAATCGACCACCACCAGCGGCAGGCGCTCGCCGCCGAAGCGCTGCATGCGCCCGACCGGCCCGTGCAGGCGCGGCAGCACCTGCAGCACTTCGTCCAGCGGGTAGCCGAGACCGAGCAGCGCGCCGACCACGGCCAGCAGGTTGCTCAGATTGAAGCGACCGAGCAGCGGGCTGCGCAGCAGGCCTTCGCCCTGGGGCGAGACCAGTTGGGCCTGCACGCCATGGTCGTCGAAACGGGCTTCGCGGCAGAACAGGTAGGCAGACGCATCGCTGAGACTGTAGCCGATCAGACGGGATTCCTGGGACTGGGTAGCCAGCTGACGACCGAAGTCGTCGTCTAGGTTAATCACCCGGCACTTCAGCTCCGGCCAGGCGAACAGCCGCGCCTTGGCCGCGCCGTAGGCCTCCATCGAGCCGTGATAGTCCAGGTGGTCGCGGGACAGGTTGGTGTACACCGCCACGTCGAAGTCCAGGCCCGCCACGCGGCCCTGATCCAGGCCGTGGGAAGAGACCTCCATGGCCACGGCGCGGGCGCCGGCCTGCTTCAGGTCGGCCAGGGTGGCCTGCACGGCGACCGGGTCCGGCGTGGTGTGGCGGCCGCTCTGCAGCGCGTCGAAGAAACCGGTGCCCAGCGTGCCGACGATGCCGCAGCGCTCGCCCAGCAGGTCCAGGGCCTGGGCTACCAGCTGGCTGACACTGGTCTTGCCATTGGTGCCGGTGACGCCGACCAGGCGCAAGCCACGGCTGGGCTCGCCATAGAAGCGCCCGGCGATGGCGGACAGCTGGCCGGCCAGCCCCTTGATCGGCACCAGCTCGGCGCTCTGCGCGCTCATCGCGGCGGCGCCTTCGGCCTCGTAGGCCACGGCGGCGGCACCACGGGCGATGGCGTCGGCGATATGCGCGCGGCCGTCCTGGGCCAGGCCCGGCACGGCGAGGAACAGATCACCCGGGCGCACCTTGCGGCTGTCCAGGGTCAGTTCGCGGATCAGCGTGGCGCCGCTTGCCTGCGGCAGCAGTTGATTGAGGGGCATGGGCATCAGATGCGCCCTCCCGGATTGGCCGCGGCGTCGGCGGTCTGCGGCTGCGGCGCTGCGGCCGGATCGACCGGCGGCAGGTTGTCCGGGGTGATGTTCATCAGGCGCAGGGAACCGGCCATCACCTTGCTGAACACCGGCGCAGACACCAGGCCGCCGTAGTAGCCGCCCTTGCTCGGTTCGTCGATCACCACCATCAGGGCGATGCGCGGGTTCGCGCTCGGCGCGAAGCCGGCGAACATCGAGCGATAGGCGTTGGCGGTGTAGCCCTTGGTGCCGACACTGGCCTTGCGCGCCGTGCCGCTCTTGCCGGACACGTGGTAGCCCGGCACCTGGGCGCGGAATACGCCACGCGGCGCCTCGACCACCTGCTGCAACATGCCCTGCAGGGTCTTGGCCACGTCTTCCGGCACCACCTGGGCGCCGACCGGCTTGCGGTCGACACGGGTCATGGACAGCGGCAGCACCTGACCGTTGTTCGCCAGGGTGGCGTAGGCGTGGGCCAGCTGGATGGCTGTCACCGACACGCCGTAGCCATAGGACAGGGTCGCGGTCTCGGCCTTGCGCCACTCGCGGTGGTTGGGCAGCTCGCCTACGCGCTCGCCAGGGAAGCCCAGGCCGGTGTCCTGGCCGAAGCCGAGTTTGCCCATCATGTCGTGGATCGATTCGCCGCCGATGTCGAAGGCGATCTTGCTCATGCCGACGTTGCTGGAGTTGATCAGGATGCCGGTCAGGTCGAGGATCGGACCCTGGGTCCGGGACACGTCCTTGATGGTGTAGCGGCCGATCTGCAGCGAACCGCCGCCGACCTCGACCTTGTCCTCGGGCTTCCAGCGCCCGCTCTGCAGGGCGGCGGCCATGGAGATCGGCTTGATCGTCGAGCCCGGCTCGAACACGTCGATCATGGCGCGGTTGCGCATGGCGGCCGGCTGCAGGCTGCGGCGGTTGTTCGGGTTGTAGGACGGCTGGTTGACCATGGCGAGGATCTCGCCGGTCTTCACGTCGATCATCACCAGGCTGCCGGCCTTGGCGCCCTGCTCGATCAGCGCGTTGCGCAGCTCGCGGTGGGCCAGGTACTGCAGGCGCAGGTCGATGGACAGGGCCAGGGTCTTGCCGGCCTTGGCATTCTGCGCCACCTGCACGTCCTTGATCAGGCGGCCACGGCGGTCCTTGAGCACCTGGCGCTTGCCCGGCACGCCCGCCAGCCATTCCTCGAACGCCAGCTCCACGCCCTCGCGGCCACGGTCGTCGACATCGGTGAAGCCGACCACGTGGGCGGTCACTTCGCCGGCCGGGTAGAAGCGGCGGAATTCTTCCAGGCCATACACGCCCGGCACCTTGAGATCGAGGATGCGCTGACCCTGCTCGGGCGTCAGGCCGCGCACCAGGTACATGAACTCGCGCTCCTGGGCCTGGCTCAGGCGCTGGGCGAAGGACTTGGGCTCCTGGCCGAGAGCGGCGGCGAGATCGGCCCAGCGGTCCTGGGCCCGGAACAGCTCCTTGCCGTTGGCCCACAGGGTGGTCACCGGGGTACTGACGGCCAGCGGCTCGCCGTTGCGGTCGGTGATCAGGCCGCGGTGCGCCGGAATCGGGATGTGCCGCACGCTGCGCGCGTCGCCGTGGGCCTTGAGGAAATCATGGTCGATCACGTGCAGGTCGACGATGCGCCAGGCGATGGCGCCGACCATCAGGGCGAGCAGGGCCAGCACCAGGCGGAAGCGCCAGGGATAGAGCGCGCCTTCGAGGCCGATCATGGCGCCACCATCCGGACTTCGGTCGGCTCGGGAATACGCATCTTCAACTGGCCGGCGGCCAGGGTCTCGATACGGCTGTGGGCGGTCCAGGTGCTCTGCTCCAGCACCAGGCGCCCCCATTCGGCCTGGATCTTGTCGCGCACGCTGAGCTCGGTATAGAGAGCATTGAGCAGCTGGCGATTCCAGTGCGCGCTGTAGGACACGGCGATGGCCGACAGCAGCACGCCGCCGAACAGCAGCGCCAGCAGCAGGCTGCCGGGTGGCAGGGGCTTGGCGTACTGGCGGCTCATCGCAGCTTCTCCGCCACGCGCATCACCGCGCTGCGCGAGCGCGGGTTGGCCTTGAGCTCGGCGTCGCCGGCATAGATCGGCTTGCCCAGCAGTTTCAGGCGCGGCTCGAAGGCCTTGGGGATGATCGGCAGGTCGCGCGGCAGTTTGTCCGCCTCGCCCTTGGCCTGGCGCTTCATGAACTGCTTGACGATGCGGTCTTCCAGGGAGTGGAAGCTGATCACCACCAGGCGGCCGCCGACGGCCAGGGTCTCCAGCGCGGCATCGAGACCACGCTCCAGATCGCCCAGCTCGTTATTGACGTGGATGCGCAGGCCCTGGAAGGCACGGGTCGCCGGGTTCTTGCCCTTCTCCCAAGCCGGATTGGCCTCGGTCAGCACGGCGGCCAGGTCGGCGGTACGCTCGAACGGTTTCTGCTCGCGCCGCTCGACCACCGCACGCGCCATGCGCTTGGCGAAGCGCTCTTCACCATAGTCCTTGAATACCCGGGCGATCTCGTCGGCGCTGGCGGTGGCGATGAACTGCGCGGCACTGGTGCCCGCGTCCGGGTTCATGCGCATGTCCAGGGGGCCGTCGTTGAGGAAGCTGAAACCGCGCTCGGCATCGTCCAGCTGCGGCGAGGACACGCCAAGGTCGAGCAGCACGCCATCGACCTTGCCGGCCAGTCCACGCGCGGCCGCCTCTTCGCCCAGCTCGGCGAAGCTGCGCTGCACAACGACGAAGCGGCCGTCTTCGGCCGCCAGTGCGTTCCCCGTCGCGATCGCCTGTGGGTCCTTGTCGAACCCGAGCAGCCGACCGTCTGGCCCGAGCCTTTCGAGGATCAGCCGGCTGTGCCCACCCCTCCCGAAGGTGCCGTCCAGGTAGCAGCCGCCCGCGCGCACGGCGAGGGCCTCGACGGCCTCGTCGAGCAGCACGGTGATGTGGCGGTAGCTGCTGGTCATGGTCACAGGATCAGGTCGCGCAGGTCGTCCGGCAGTGCGCCGGGTTGTTTGATGGCCGCTAGGTCCGCATCGGCAAGCGCGTTCCAGGCATCTTCGTTCCACAGTTGGAATTTGTTCAGCTGGCCGACCAGCATCGCGTGCTTGTCCAGGCCCGCATGCGCGCGCAGGCGCGGCGGCACGAGGAAGCGGCCACTGCCATCCAGCTCGATATCCACGGCATTACCGATCAGCAGGCGCTGCAGGCGGCGGGTCTCTTCACGCAGGGAAGGCAGGTCGCGGAGCTTGGCTTCGATCAGCTCCCACTCCGGCAGGGGGTAGACGCACAGGCAGGGGTCCACGGCATCGATGGTCACGATGAGCTGGCCTTCGCAACGCGAAACGAGCTCGTCACGATACCGGCTCGGCATCGCGAGTCGCCCTTTGGCGTCGAGACTGATGGCGTTAGCTCCGCGAAACAAGGCTGCGTTTCCCCACTGTTATTAGCTTTCCGTGCCCCTTTGACCCACTTTTTTCCACTTTGTGCCACTTCGGCACACTATAGGAATGCGCATAGCCCAGCGTCAAGGCGCGGAAATGGGGAAAAATCCTTATGGGACGGAGATTTAGCGAACCAAGAGGGGCTTCGAGGAGGGAAAAATGAAGGCTTTTCGGGGACGAATTTCTTCAAGCTCAGAAGGCTAAGCCTCGAACTTAAAGTAATTTCTCAAGAGTAAGATTTTTTCGGTATTGGAAAGCGAAGCGTATAGAAGGGAAAAGAGGAGAGTCGATCTGTAAGCCGGGTTCTGTCGAGGACAGTCATTCCTCTACGACGTACATCGCTGCACGCCTCTAGCAACCTACCCGGTTCCAGCGCGGGCCACGCCGATGGAACCCTATTTGGTCTTGCTCCGAGTGGGGTTTGCCTAGCCACGGACTGTTACCAGCCGCGCGGTGCGCTCTTACCACACCTTTTCACCCTTACCGGCACTTGCGTGCTTAGGCGGTTGTTTTCTGTGGCACTTTCCGTAGGCTCGCGCCTCCCAGGCGTTACCTGGCACTCCGCCCTATGGAGCCCGGACTTTCCTCCCCCTTCTTGCGAAGGCAGCGACTGTCCGATCGACTCTCCGCCGGCAAGGGTAGCGAGGCGCGCGATCAAGAACAAGCTCAGGACGATTTCTGTCGGTCCAGCGCGGCCTGGTACAGCAGATTCTTGCGCACGCCGGTGATCTCGGCCGCCAGCGCCGCCGCGCGCTTGAGCGGCAGTTCGGCCAGCAGCAGGTCGAGCACGCGCAGCGCCTCGACGCTCACCGCCTCGTCGCCCTCGGGCGCCTGCCAGCCGGCGACCAGGATCACGCACTCGCCCCGCTGCTGGTTGCTATCGGCGGCCACCCAGTCGTGCAGCTCACCCAGCGGCAACCCCTTGAGCGTCTCGAAGGTCTTGGTCAGTTCGCGCCCCAGCACCGCCAGCCGGCCCGCACCGAAGATGTCGCGCATATCGGCGAGGGATTCGAGCAGGCGATGCGGCGCCTCATAATAGATAAGGGTGCGACCATCTTCCCTGACCTGCTCCAGACGACTACGGCGCCCGACCGTCTTGGCTGGCAGGAAGCCTTCGAAACCAAAACGATCGGACGGCAACCCCGCCGCCGACAACGCAGCAATCAGTGCGCACGCTCCAGGCACCGGCACCACGCGAATGCCGGCGGCACGCGCAGCCCGCACCAGATGAAAGCCGGGGTCGGAGATCAGCGGCGTACCGGCATCGGAAATCAGTGCCACGTCCTCGCCGGCCTGCAGGCGCGTGAGGAAGCGCCCGCCCTGCTCGCGCTCGTTGTGTTCGTGGCAGGCTGCCAGCGGCGTGGCGATACCGAAGTGCTGCAGCAGGCGCGCGGAGTGACGGGTGTCCTCGGCGGCGATCAATGCCACCTCGCCCAGGGTGCGCAGCGCCCGGGCACTGATGTCGTCCAGGTTGCCGATCGGCGTGGCGACCACGTACAGCGTGCCGGCGGAGGGAACAGCGGAAGCGCTCACGGTCGCACCTCGGTTGCGGAAAACGCGCATTGTAGCCCGTTTCAGGGCAGCGGCATCGCGCCTGCCGCGGGCCTTGGGTACAATCCCGGCTTCCTTCGTGACCCGTATCAGGAACGCCCCAGATGATCGCCTGCCTGCGCCCGCTCTCCGCACTCTGCCTCGCCGGCCTGCTCGTCGCTTGCGGCAGCACGCCTTCGAACAGCCTCGGCGAACTGCCCCGCACGCCCCAGGCCAGCATCGACCAACTGCTGCAGCAGGCCAGCCAGAGCAAGCCGGAGCAGGCTGCCGTGCTGCGCCTTTCGGCCGCCGAGCAGGCGTACCGCCAACAGGACTTCGGCCGCGCCACACGCATCATCGGCGAAATCCCCCGGGATAGCCTGAAGCCCGCCCAGCAGGTGTTCGCCGCCACCCTGGAGGCGGAACTGGCCATGGCCCGCAACAAGCCGAAGAGCGCCCTCAAGGCCCTGCAGCACCCCAGCCTGGAGCGCCTGGGCGAGCTGCCGGTAGAGCAGCAGATCCGCACCCAGCTGGTCCGCGCCCGCGCGCTGGAAGCCGACGGCCAGGCCCTGGCCGCTGCCCGCGAGCGGGTATTCATCGCCCCGCTGCTCAGCGGCAACGCCGCCACCGCCAACCACGAGGCCATCTGGAGCCTGGTCTCCAGCCTGCCGAAGAGCCAGCTGGTCGGCTCCGGCGACAGCGACCTGGATGGCTGGATGAGCCTGGCCCTGGCCAGCAAGAGTGCCGGCACGCCCGACCAGCAGCTGGCCGCCATCGAACAGTGGAAGAGCCAGCATCCCCAGCATCCCGCCGCCGAGCAGCTGCCTCAGCCGTTGAGCAAGCTGAAGGAACTGGCCGGCCAGCCGCTGCAGAAGATCGCCCTGCTGCTGCCCCACGAAGGCCAGCTGGCATCGGTGGCCCGCGCCTTGCGCGACGGTTTCCTCGCCGCCCACTACCAGGCGCAGCAGGCGGGAGAGAATCCGCCGGAAATCCTGCTGTACGACAGCTCGCGCCTGTCCTCGCTGGACGATTTCTACCGCCAGGCCCAGGCCGATGGCGCGCAACTGGTGGTCGGCCCGCTGGAGAAGCCGCTGGTCAAACAGCTCAGCGAGCGCCCGCAACTGCCGCTGACCACCCTCGCCCTGAACTACAGCGACGCCGGCCGCGAAGCGCCCGCCCAGCTGTTCCAGTTCGGCCTGGCCGCCGAGGACGAGGCCCGCGAGGTGGCCCGTCGCGCCTGGGCCGACGGCATGCGCAGCGCCGTGGCGCTGGTGCCGAGCGGCGAATGGGGCAACCGCGTGCTGGCCGCCTTCCAGCAGAGCTGGCAGGCGGCCGGTGGCAACCTGATCGCCGCCGAGCATGTCGACCAGCCGGTGGAGCTGGCCCGGCAGATCGCCGACCTGCTGCAACTGCGCCAGAGCGAAGCCCGCGCCAAGCGCCTGCAGAGCACCCTGGGCACCCAGCTGGCCGCCCTGCCGGCGCGCCGCCAGGACATCGACTTCATCTTCCTCGCCGCCACCCCGCAGCAGGCCCAGCAGATCAAGCCGACCCTGGCCTTCCAGTACGCCGGCGACCTGCCGGTGTACGCGACTTCGCACCTCTACACCGGCGGCCAGAACCCGGCGCAGTATCGCGACCTGGAAGGCATCCGCTTCTGCGAGACCCCCTGGCTGCTGGAAGCCAACGACCCGCTGCGCCAGCAGGTCGACCAGCAGTGGCCGCAGGCCGCGGGCAGCCTCGGCCGGCTCTACGCCATGGGCGTGGACGCCTTCCGCCTGGCCCCGCGCCTGGGCCAGCTGCAGGCACTGCCGGACAGCCAGGTCGAAGGCCTGTCCGGCAACCTGACCCTCAACCAGTCCCAGCGCATCGAGCGCCAGCTGCCCTGGGCCGAGTTCCGCAACGGCCAGGTCCAGCGCCTGCCGGATACCTTCAATTAAGAGCAGCCGCGACAGTGGCCGCGCCGCCGAACACCTGGCGCGCGACCACCTGCAGCAGCACGGCCTGCGCCTGCTGGCGCAGAACTGGACCTGCCGCGGCGGCGAGCTCGATCTGGTCATGCTGGACGGCGATACAGTAGTATTCGTCGAAGTCCGCTATCGCAAGCACGCCGCCTGGGGCGGCGCGCTGGAAAGCGTCGACGGGCGCAAGCGCCAGCGCCTGGTTCTCGCCGCCGAGCTGTTCTTGCAGCGCGAGAGCCGCTGGGGCAGGCAGCCCTGCCGCTTCGACGTGGTCGCGATAGGTCCCGGCGACGCCGGATTGAGCTGGCTGCGCAACGCTTTCGAAACGTGAATAGGCCCGATCAAGTATTTCCAGTCGACCTCCAGCGCCCCGTCATGTACAACCCCGCTCACCGCGCTTCGGCGACTTTCGACATTTCCGGCTGTCTCAGCCAGCACACCTAAGGTTTCGTCCCATGGATATGCAGTCCCGCATTCGCCAGATGTTCCAGGCCAGCATCGATACCAAGCAGCAAGCCATGGAAGTGCTGGTTCCCTTCATCGAGCACGCCAGCCAGGTGATGGTCCATTCGCTGCTGAACGAGGGCAAGATCCTCACCTGCGGCAACGGCGGCTCGGCCGGCGACGCCCAGCACTTCTCCTCCGAGCTGCTCAACCGCTTCGAGCGCGAGCGCCCCAGCCTGCCGGCCGTCGCCCTGACCACCGACAGCTCGACCATCACCTCGATCGCCAACGACTACAGCTACAACGAGGTGTTCTCCAAGCAGATCCGCGCCCTCGGCCAGCCCGGCGACGTGCTGCTGGCGATCTCCACCAGCGGCAACTCGGCCAACGTGATCCAGGCCATCCAGGCCGCCCACGACCGCGAGATGGTGGTGGTCGCCCTGACCGGCCGCGACGGCGGCGGCATGGCCTCGCTGCTGCTGCCGGAAGACGTGGAGATCCGCGTGCCATCCAAGGTCACCGCGCGCATCCAGGAAGTGCACCTGCTCGCCATCCACTGCCTGTGCGACCTGATTGATCGTCAACTGTTCGGGAGTGAAGAATGACCCGCAATCCACTGATCCTCGCCACCCTCGCCCTGAGCCTGGTTCTGGGCGGCTGCAGCAACCGCAGCATCGGCAACAAGATCGATGACCAGTTCCTCGAGCCGAATGTGTCCAGCGCCGTGTCCCGCGCGCACGCGGACCTGACCGGCCCCACCTCGCACATCGTGGTCACCGCCTACAACGGCGTGATCCTGCTGGCCGGGCAGACTCCGCGCGCCGACCTGAAGGAGCAGGCCGGCCAGGTGGCCAACGGCGTGCAGGGCGTGAAGAAGCTGCACAACGAAATCCAGGTGATGAAACCCACCAGCGCCCTGGCGCGCAGCAACGACGCGCTGATCACCAGCAAGATCAAGACCCTGATGCTGGCCGACAGCAATGTGCCCAGCGCCAAGATCAAGGTGGTGACGGAGAACGGCATCGTCTACCTGCTGGGCCTGGTCAGCCGCGCCGAGGGCGCCGCGGCCACCAGCTTGGTGTCGAGCGTGTCCGGCGTACAGAAGATCGTGACCCTTTACCAGTACACCAACTGAAGCGTCGCGAGCCGCAAGAAAAAAACGGGCGCCCAAGGGCGCCCGTTTTTGTTGTTGCCGTTACTTGCGGTTTGTCACTCATGGCCGGGACGATCAGGTGAAGCCCCCTGGGGAACCCCGTCATTCCCGCGCAGACGGGAATCCATCAGCAGGTCAGAACATCGCGTTTCTGGGCCCCCGCCTTCGCGGGGACGACAGGGGCGTAAAACCCTGCTTCGCCCGACTGCCCCGAGCCTATGACTGCAGCTACTTGACCACCTTCAGGCTCGGCCGCCCGCTCGGTCGCGGCGGCTCGTCGCCACCACCATCGGGGCCATCGTCTTCCGGACCGGCATCGGCCTCTTCGTCGTCCACCGGCGGCTCCAGTTCGAAGACCATGCCCTGGCCGTTCTCCCGGGCGTAGATCGCCAGCATGGCGCCGGTCGGGATGTACAGGACGTGGGCGACCCCGCCGAAGCGCCCTTCGAAGCTCACGGCCTCGTTGTCCATGTGCAGGTTGCGCACGGCACCGGGCGAGACGTTGAGGACGATCTGCCCGTCGTTGGCGTAGCCGGGCGGCACGCGCACACCGGCGAACTCGGCATTGACCAGCAGGTGCGGCGTGCAGTCGTTGTCGACGATCCACTCGTACAGGGCGCGTACCAGGTAGGGACGGCTGGAATTCATCTTGGCCTCCTTCGGCTCAGCGCATGTCGCGCTCGACGGTGGACAGACTGGCCTGGAAGGCCTCGCGGGCGAACGCCCTATCCATATAGTCCAGCAACGGCTTGGCCGGGCGTGGCAGCTCGATACCCAGCTTCGGCAGGCGCCAGAGGATCGGCAACAGGCAGCAATCCACCAGGCTCATATCGTCGCTGAGGAAAAAGGACTTGTCGGCGAACAGCGGCGATACGCCGGTCAGGCTCTCGCGCAGCTCCTTGCGCGCCACGGCCTTGTCCGCCTCCTTGGTGCGCGGATCAAGGATCAGGTCGACCAGCTTGCACCAGTCGCGCTGGATGCGGTGCATCAGCAGGCGGCTCTTGGCGCGGTCGACCGGATACACCGGCAGCAGCGGCGGATGGGGGTAGCGCTCGTCGAGATACTCCATCACCACGGTCGACTCGTACAGGGCCAAGTCACGGTCGACCAGGGTCGGCACGCCGCCGTAGGGATTGGCCTCGGCCAGCCTGGGCGGGCAGCGCCCGGCCTGGACGTCGATGATCTCGGCATTGACGCCCTTCTCGGCCAGCACGAGACGCACACGATGGGAATAGTGGTCGGCAGGGTCGGAATAACAGGCCAGCTTATTGGTCGCGGCCATAGCGCCCTCCTCGTTTTTCGAAATGGCAGAAGCAGAAAAACGCACGCGCCCTTGAGGGGCGCGTGCGTTGACAGCGGTGACGCAGTGTATCAGTGCACGTCCTTCCAGTATTCGCGCTTCAGCAGATAGGCGAACACGAAGAAGAAGGCCAGGTACAGCAGCACGTAGGTACCGATGCGCTGGCTCTCCAGCTTGACCGGGTTGGCGGAGTAGGCCAGGAAGGTCACCAGGTTGTGCACCTTCTCGTCGAACTCGGCCTCGGTCAGCTTGCCAGTGTTCGGCACGATGGTCAGCTGGTCGCAGGCTTCATGGGTGATCGGCGCGCCGGTCAGCGGGTCGTACTGCTTCTTGCCGTTCTCGACCACCTGCACCTGCTTGCAACCGACTACCTGGCGGCCCTGCAGGCCGACCAGCACGTTGGGCATGCCGACGTTCGGGAACACCTTGTTGTTGGCGCCCAGCGGACGGGTCGGGTCCTCGTAGAAGGTGCGCAGGTAGGTGTACAGCCAGTCGGTGCCACGTACGCGGGCGACCAGGGTCAGGTCGGGCGGTGCGGCGCCGAACCAGGCCTTGGCGTCTTCCGGCTTCATGCCGATCTTCATGTGGTCGCCGATCTTGGCGCCGGTGAACACCAGGTTCTCCAGCATCAGCTCGTGCGGGATGCCGATGTCATCGGCAACGCGCTCGTAACGCTGGAACTTGGCGCTGTGGCAGCCCATGCAGTAGTTGGCGAAGGTACGCGCGCCGTCCTGCAGGGCGGCCTTGTCGGTCAGGTCGATGTCGACCTTGTCCAGCTCGACGCCGTGGCCGCCGGCAGCAAAGGAGAAGGCCGGCAGAACAGCGAAAACAAATGCAGCAAATAGCTTTTTCATCAGCCAGTCACCCTTTCCGGAACCGGTTTAGTCTTCTCCATCCGGGTGTAGAACGGCATCAGGATGAAGTAGGCGAAATACAGCGCGGTGCAGATCTGCGACAGCAGGGTACGGCCCGGAGTCGGTGCCAGTACGCCCAGCACGCCGAGGATCACGAAGGACACGCAGAACACCAGCAGCCAGATCTTGCTCAGCCAGCCCTTGTAGCGCATGGACTTGACCGGGCTACGGTCGAGCCACGGCAGCACGAACAGCACGGCGATGGCGGCGCCCATGGCGATCACGCCCAGCAGCTTGTCCGGAACGGCGCGCAGGATGGCGTAGAACGGGGTGAAGTACCACACCGGAGCAATGTGCTCGGGGGTCTTGAACGGGTTCGCCTGCTCGAAGTTCGGCTTCTCGAGGAAGTAGCCGCCCATCTCCGGGAAGAAGAACACCACGGCGCAGAACACGAACAGGAAAACCACGACACCGACGATGTCCTTCACGGTGTAGTACGGGTGGAAGGCGATGCCGTCCAGCGGTACGCCGTTCTCGTCCTTCTTCTTCTTGATGTCGACGCCGTCCGGGTTGTTCGAGCCGACTTCGTGCAGCGCCAGGATGTGCAGCACTACCAGGCCGAGCAGGACGATCGGCAGGGCGATCACGTGCAGGGCGAAGAAGCGGTTCAGGGTGATGCCGGAGATCAGGTAGTCACCACGGATCCACTGGGTCAGGTCGTCGCCGATCACCGGGATGGCGCCGAACAGCGAGATGATCACCTGGGCGCCCCAGTAGGACATCTGGCCCCACGGCAGCAGGTAACCCATGAAGGCTTCGGCCATCAGGCACAGGTAGATCAGCATGCCGAAGATCCACACCAGCTCGCGCGGCTTCTGGTAGGAGCCGTAGAGCAGGCCGCGGAACATGTGCAGGTAGACCACCACGAAGAACGCGGAGGCACCGGTGGAGTGCAGGTAGCGGATGATCCAGCCGAACTCCACGTCGCGCATGATGTACTCGACGGAAGCGAAGGCTTCCTCGGCGGACGGGGTGAAGCTCATGGTCAGCCAGATGCCGGTGAGGATCTGGTTGACCAGCACCAGCAGTGCCAGGGAACCAAAGAAGTAGAAGAAGTTGAAGTTCTTCGGAGCGTAGTACTTGCTCAGATGGTCTTCCCACATCTTGGTCGCGGGGAAGCGCGCATCGATCCAGGCCATGAATTTTTCCATCATGCTTTCTCCTGGTCCACGCCGATGATGATGACGTCATCGGATTCGTAGGAATGCGGCGGAACCGGCAGGTTCAGCGGCGCGGGCTGGGCCTTGTAGACACGACCGGCGAGGTCGTAGCGGGAACCGTGGCAGGGGCAGAAGTAGCCGCCGACCCACTCCGGGCCGAGGTCAGCGGGCGCCACTTCCGGGCGGAAGGACGGCGAGCAGCCCAGGTGGGTGCACAGGCCGACCAGCACTAGGATTTCCGGCTTGATCGCGCGGGTCTTCTTGTCCACGTACTCCGGCTGCACGGAAGCAGCGGACTCGGGATCGGCGACGCTGCCTTCGATCTTGCCCAGGTTGGCCAGGATTTCCTCGGTGCGGCGCATGATGAATACCGGCTGACCACGCCATTCGGCGATCATCTGCTGGCCGGATTCGACCTTGGCGATATTCACTTTCACCGGTGCACCGGCCGCTTTGGCCTTCGCACTGGGGAACCATGACCCCACGAACGGAGTCGCAGCACCCACCGCTCCGGCAGCACCGACCACCGAAGTGGCCGCCACCAGGAAGCGACGCCGGCCTGCATTCACGCCGTCATTGCTCATTCAGTCGTCTCCCATCAGCTTTGTGGCCTGTTGTCAGGCCTCTACTAAGTAATAAATCGGGCCGCACAAAAATTTGCCGAATGGTAAAGAAAAGCCCCTTTTCTGACAAGGTAATTACCGGATACAAAATGGTCGCAGGCCTTGCAAATCGGGCTTTCCACCAATGCGACAGGTTGTCGCACAGAAAATCCGGCGCAATAAAAAACGCCCAGTTCCGCAAAGGAACTGGGCGTTTTTGAACGTAGCAGCGAATTAACGCTTGGAGTACTGCGGACGCTTACGCGCTTTGCGCAGACCCACTTTCTTACGCTCGACTTCACGGGCGTCGCGAGTGACGTAGCCGGCTTTGCGCAGCGGGCTGCGCAGGCTCTCGTCGTACTCGATCAGGGCGCGGGTGATGCCGTGACGGATGGCACCGGCCTGGCCGCTGACACCACCACCGAGAACGGTGACGTAGATGTCGAACTTCTCGGTGGTCTCGGTCAGCTCCAGCGGCTGACGCACGACCATGCGAGCGGTCTCGCGGCCGAAGAAGTTATCCAGGCTGCGGTTGTTGATGGAGATGTTGCCAGTACCCGGGCGCAGGAAAACGCGCGCGGTTGCGGTCTTGCGACGGCCAGTGCCGTAGTTTTGAGTCGCCGACATAATGAACTATTCCGTTAAATCTTCAGTTCTTGGGGCTGCTGAGCGGTGTGCGGGTGGTTGGCACCCTTGTACACCTTCAGCTTGCGATACATGTCGCGACCCAGCGGGTTCTTCGGCAGCATGCCCTTGACCGCGGTCTCGATCACACGCTCGGGCGCCTTGGCGATCAGCTTCTCGAAGCTGATTTCCTTGATGCCACCCGGGAAGCCGGAGTGCGAGTAGTACATCTTGTCGCTGGTCTTGGCACCGGTGACACGCACCTGCTCGGCGTTGATCACGACGATGTAATCGCCGGTGTCGACGTGCGGGGTGTATTCCGGCTTGTGCTTGCCGCGCAGACGGCTGGCGATTTCGGTGGCCAGACGACCCAGGGTCTGACCTGCAGCGTCGACGACGTACCAGTCGCGCTTAACGGTTTCCGGTTTTGCAGTAAAAGTCTTCATTCGCTATAGCCTCAGGGGCCGCCCTGAAAATAAGACGGCGGATCTTACTGAATAATGCTTGCTTTGACAATGTCAAAGACAGCCGGAAACAGACGCTATCGGGGGCTCGGGTCAGCGCGTCCGCCACGGCGGGGTTCGGTGGGCTAGGCATCCCCACCTTCCTTCTCCGGCAGGCTAGGCATCCCCGCCGAGAAAGCCGCGGAATTATGCCGATTGCAGCGAAAAAGGCAACCTGCTTTATGATCGGCCGCTCAGTCAGCACGAGGAGTCACCATGAAATACCGTCAACTGGGCCGCAGCGAGCTGAAGGTCAGCGCCCTCTGCCTGGGCAGCATGACCTGGGGCGAGCAGAACACCGAGGCGGAGGGTTTCGCCCAGATCGACCGGGCCCGCGAGGCCGGCGTCAACTTCCTCGACACCGCCGAGATGTACCCGGTGCCGCCGCGCCAGGACACCTACGGCGCCACCGAACGCATCGTCGGCAACTACTTCAAGGCCCGCGGCAACCGCGCCGACTGGGTACTGGCGAGCAAGGTGGCCGGGCCGGGCAACGGCATCGACTACATCCGTGGCGGCCAGCTGAAGCACGACCGCCGGCACATCGCCGCCGCGCTGGACGAGAGCCTGAAACGCCTGCAGACCGACTGGATCGACCTCTACCAGCTGCACTGGCCGGAGCGCAGCACCAATTTCTTCGGCCAGCTCGGCTACCGCCACCAGGAGCAGGACTTCACCCCGCTGCAGGAGACCCTGGAGGTCCTCGGCGAGCAGGTGAAGGCCGGCAAGATCCGCCACATCGGCCTGTCCAACGAAACGCCCTGGGGCGCCATGAAGTTCCTGCAACTGGCCGACAGCCTGGGCCTGCCGCGCATGGTCTCGATCCAGAATCCCTACAACCTGCTCAACCGCAGCTTCGAGGTGGGCCTGGCCGAAGTGGCGATCCGCGAGCAATGCGGCCTGCTGGCCTACTCGCCCCTGGCCTTCGGCATGCTCTCCGGCAAGTACGCCAACGGCGCGCGTCCGGCCGACGCGCGCATCACCCTGTTCAGCCGCTTCTCGCGCTACACCAACCCGCAGTCGCAGGCGGCGTGCGACCGCTACGTCGAGCTGGCCCGCCAGCACGACCTGGACCCGGCACAGATGGCCCTGGCCTTCGTCACCCGCCAGCCCTTCGTCACCAGCAACATCATCGGCGCCACCAGCCTGGAGCAGCTGGAGAGCAACCTGGCGAGCGCCGAGCTGGAGTTGACGACGGAAGTGCTGGAAGGCATCGAGGCGCTCCACCGCGAGCAGCCCAACCCCGCCCCCTGAACGATCAGGCGAACAGGTCCGGCGTGCCGCCCACGGCCGCTGGCATCTCGCCACGCCGGGACGCCAGCCGATCCGCCAGGCGGGTCGGCTCCGGCAGCCGGTAGCCCTGGCAGCAACGCAACACCAGCTCCACGGCACTGGCCAGGCTCACCCGATGGCCCGGCGAGACGACCAGCGGCTTGACCCTGTCCTTGCTGCGCAGCATCCAGCCGACCTGCTCGCCCGCATGCCACAGCGGAACCCGGGCGCCCTTCTCCGCAGGCAGCTCCTCATGGGTGCCGACGAGAATCTTCTTGGCCACGCCGATGGTCGGCAACCCGGTGACCACGCCCAGGTGCGAGGCGATGCCCAGCCTGCGCGGATGGGCGATGCCCAGGCCGTCGCAGTAGATCAGGTCGGGCACCTTGGGCAGATCGCGCAGGGCCTGGAGCAGCGCCGGCAGTTCGCGGAAGGACAGCAGGCCGGGCACGTAGGGCATGCTGGTGGGTATGCGCGCCACGCTGTGAGCGATCAGCTGCAGCGTATCGGCATCGAGCAGCACGGCGGCGGCCAGGGTAATGGCGCCCTGCTCTTCGAAGCCGACATCGACACCGGCGATCAGGCGCAGCGGCGCGAAGTCGTCCTCCAGCACCACGCGCTCGGCCAGCGTGCGCTGCAGCACGCGCGCCTGTTGCGCGGTTCCGTCCCAGTCGGCGAATGGTGAGGTGTGCATCGGTCGCTCCCAGGGTGAATCAGAACGGTAGACCGATGCGCGAGGAGGCTGGTTCGCCCGCGAAGGCCGCAGGCGAACCGGAGCGCGAGGTTACAGCGAGCGGGAGATGATTTCCTTCATGATCTCGTTGGTGCCCGCGTAGATGCGCTGCACCCGCGAATCCGCCCAGGCGCGGGCGATCGGGTATTCCCACATGTAGCCGTAGCCGCCGTGCAGCTGCACGCACTCGTCGATCACCTTGCACTGCAGGTCGGTGCCCCAGTACTTGAGCATCGCCGCAGTGGGCACATCCAGCTTCTTGTCCAGGTGCAGCTCCAGGCAGCGGTCGACGAAGACCCGGCCGACCTGCACCTCGGTGGTCATCTCGGCGAGCTTGAAACGGGTGTTCTGGAAGTCCGACACCGGCCGACCGAAGGCCTTGCGCTCGCGGGTGTAGTCCAGGGTCCACTTGATCGCCGCCTCGGCCGAGGCGATGGCGCCGACGCCGACGGTCAGGCGCTCCTGGGGCAGCTCCTGCATCAGATAGATGAAGCCCATGCCCTCCTTGCCCAGCAGGTTGCCCTTGGGTACACGCACGTCCTGGAAGAACAGCTCGGAAGTGTCCTGGGCCTTCATGCCGACCTTTTCCAGGCGCTTGCCCTTGGAGAAGCCCGGCGTATTCGCATCCACCAGGAACAGGCTGATGCCCTTGGCGCCGCCCTTGGGATCGGTCTTGGCGACCACGATCACCATGTCGGCCAGCCAGCCATTGGTGATGAAGGTCTTGGAGCCGTTGATCACGTAGTGATCGCCATCCAGCACCGCCGTCGTCTTCACGCCCTGCAGGTCGGAGCCGGTGCCCGGCTCGGTCATGGCGATGGCGGTGACCACTTCGCCGCTGACCATCTTCGGCAGGTAGTGCTGCTTCTGCTCTTCGCTGCCGTAATGAAGGATATAGGGCGCGGCGATGTCCGAATGCAGCGAGAAACCGACGCCGGTCAGGCCCAGGCGCGACTGCTCCTCGATCACCACGGCGCTGTAGAGGAAGTCGGCGCCCATGCCGCCGTACTCCTCGGGGATGTGCGAACAGAGCATGCCGGCCTCGCCGGCCTTGTTCCACAGGGCGCGATCGATGTGGCCGTCCTTCTCCCACTGGGCATGGAAAGGCACCGCCTCCTGCTCGAAGAACTTGCGCACGGACTCGCGGAACAGCTCGTGCTCGGAGCTGAACAGGGTTCTTGGAATCATTGTTACACCTGCTTCTGAGTAATCATGGGTGGCCCGCATGGGGAGCCCACACTCTAGGCCAGCCCCGTCGCCGGGGGCACTGGACACATGCGACAAAAAATAAGACGATCCAGCCACCTGATGACCGTTTAATCACCAACAAGAACAACAAACATGTCGCCTACACGCATCGCCATCCTCGCCACCGAGGGCGTCTTCGCCGCTACCCTGATGCAGGCCCGGGACTTCTTCCACATGGCCGGGCTGCGCCACGGCAAGCAGCAGGGCCTGGGCTCCAATTCGGCCTTCCAGATCCGCGTGGTCAGCCCGGATGGCCAGGCGGTGACCAGCTTCAGCGAGGCGGTGATTCCTGTGGACGGCAGCCTCGACGAGGCCGAGGCGATCATCCTGCCGGCCTTCTGGGGCGACTTCGACGCCCTCTGCCAGCGCTACCCGCAGGTGCTGCCCTGGCTGCGCGAACGGCACGCGGCCGGCAGCTCCATCTGCGGCGAGGCCACCGGGGTGTTCTGGATGGCCCAGGCCGGCCTGCTCGACGGCAAGGAGGCGACCACCTACTGGCGCTTCTTCCGCGAGTTCGCCGAGCGCTTCCCCCAGGTGCTGCTCAACCAGGACAAGCACCTGTCGGACGCCGACAACCTGTACTGCGCCGGCGGCGTCACCTCGGCCTGTGACCTCTACATCTACCTGATCGAACGCTACTGCGGCGCCGGTATCGCCCAGGGCGTGGCCCGCGACATCCTCTACGAGACCCAGCGCAGCTACAGCCCGGGCCGGATCGGCTTCGGCGGGCAGAAGCTGCATCAGGACGTGGCCATCCTGCAGGTGCAGCAGTGGCTGGAAGAGCACTTCGCGGAGAAATTCCGCATCGAGGACGTGGCGCGCCAGCACGGCATGAGCATCCGCAACTTCATGCGCCGCTTCCAGAGCGCGACCGGCGACAAGCCGCTGCACTACCTGCAGCGCCTGCGCATCGAGACGGCCAAGGGTCTGCTCAGCGCCACCCGCAAGAGCATCAAGACCATCAGCTACGAAGTGGGCTACGACGACGCCAGCTTCTTCGCCCGCCTGTTCCGCCAGCACGCCGAGCTGTCGCCGAACCAGTACCGGCGCCAGTTCCAGCACAAGGAAAGCGCCTGAACGCAGAAGGCCTTTGGCCCTAG
>NZ_JAOCCV010000032.1:0-62859 GCF_029840585.1 Pseudomonas sp. GD03875
GCGGCAGGTCGGCGAGTCCGGCGCCATGCCCTGCTGCGCCCACTCCTCGGGGGTGTAGGTGTGCAGGGCCAGGGCGTGGAAGCGGCCCATCAGCTCGCCGAGGGTGGCGTAGACCTTCTGGTGGCGCTTGACCGAGTTGAGGCCGGCGAAGGCCTCGCTGACGATCACCGCCTTGTAGTGGGTCTCCTGCCCACGGCTGTGCATGTGGCTCTCGTCCAGCACGTCCAGGTGTTCGGGCTGCAGGCCGGTCAGGGCCTGGTGAATGGCGTCGCGCATGCTCATGTCCGGCTCCTTCACTGCTTGGCGGGCTGCAGTTCGGCGGTCATCTGGCCGAGCAGCTTGTCCACTTCCGGCACCGCCTTCTGCAGGCGCTCCTGGGTCAACTGGGCGGCGTGGGCCATCAGCTGGGGCATCTGTTCCAGCACCTTGCGACCGACCGGGGTCTGGTAGAAGGCCAGCAGTTCCTTCAGCTCGGCCTCGGTGAAGGCGTCGGTGTACAGGCTGACCAGCTCCGCCTCCAGCTTCTGCGGCCCCACCGCGCGCTCGATGGCGGCATCGGCCTGGGCCTGGTAGCGCTCCAGCACGGCCTTGTTCGCCTCGCCGCCGCCGGCCTGGGCGAAGCGCTGGGCGAACATCTGGCGCACCTGCATGTGGGCCGGCACGGCGAGCCTGTCGGCGCGGCTCATTTCGATGAAACGCTTGGCCTCGGCCACGTGGCTGGCCTGCGGCTCGGCCAGCAGCGGTCCGCTGGCGGCCAGCAGCAGGCAGGAAAGAAGGACGCGCAGGCGGGGCATGACGGTTTCCTCGGCAAAAACGGGGGCCCATTCTGCGCGCACCGTCGGCGCCGCTCAAGCGCACCGGGGAACCCACCCTGCCGCGCACGGCCTAAACTGCCGGAAACCTTCCGGAGACAGTGTATGAGCCGTATCGAAACCGACAGCATCGGGGCCATCGACGTGCCCGACGACGCCTACTGGGGCGCCCAGACCCAGCGCTCGCTGATCAACTTCGCCATCGGCGAGCAGCGCATGCCGCTGGCCGTGGTGCATGCCCTGGCACTGGTCAAGAAGGCCGCCGCGCGGGTCAACAACCGCATCGGCGAACTGCCGCCGGATATTGCCCGCCTGATCGAGCAGGCCGCCGACGAGGTGCTGGCCGGCGAGCACGACGACCAGTTTCCGCTGGTGGTCTGGCAGACCGGCAGCGGCACCCAGACCAACATGAACGTCAACGAAGTGATCGCCGGCCGCGCCAACGAGCTGGCCGGTCAAGGCCGTGGCGGCAAGAACCCGGTGCACCCGAACGACCACGTCAACCGCGCCCAGAGTTCCAACGACAGCTTCCCCACCGCCATGCACATCGCCGCCGCGCAGGCCGTGCAGCAGGAACTGCTGCCCGCCCTCGCCGATCTGGCCGGCGCGCTGGCCGAGCAGTCGCAGCGCCACATGCAACTGGTGAAGACCGGCCGCACCCACCTGATGGACGCCACCCCGGTAACCTTCGGCCAGGAGCTGTCGGCCTTCGTCGCCCAGCTCGACTACGCCGACAAGGCCATCCGCGCCACCCTGCCGGCGGTCTGCGAACTGGCCCAGGGCGGCACCGCCGTCGGCACCGGCCTGAACGCGCCGAAGGGCTTCGCCGAAGCCATCGCCGCCGAGCTGGCCGCCCTCGCCGGCCTGCCCTTCGTCTCGGCGCCCAACAAGTTCGCCGCCCTCGCCGGCCACGAGCCGCTGACCGCCCTGTCCGGCGCGCTGAAGACCCTGGCGGTGGCGCTGATGAAGATCGCCAACGACCTGCGCCTGCTCGGCTCCGGCCCGCGCGCCGGCTTCGCCGAGGTGAAGCTGCCCGCCAACGAGCCGGGCAGCTCAATCATGCCCGGCAAGGTCAACCCGACCCAGTGCGAGGCGCTGTCCATGCTCGCCTGCCAGGTGCTGGGCAACGACGCCACCATCGCCTTCGCCGCCAGCCAGGGCCACCTGCAGCTCAACGTGTTCAAGCCGGTGATCATCCACAACCTGCTGCAGTCGACGCGGCTGCTGGCCGATGGCTGCCGCAACTTCGCCCGCCACTGCGTGGCCGGGATGGAGCCGGACGCCCGGCAGATGGCCGAGCACCTGGAGCGCGGCCTGATGCTGGTCACCGCGCTGAACCCGCACATCGGCTACGACAAGGCCGCGGAGATCGCCAAGAAGGCCTACGCCGAGGGCCTCAGCCTGCGCGAGGCGGCCCTCCGGCTGGGCTACCTGAGCAACGAGCAGTTCGATGCCTGGGTGCGCCCGGAGAACATGCTGGAGTCCGGACAACATGGCTGAAGAAGCGAAGAGCGGCGCCACCCCGCTGGAAGGCGACGGCAAGCGCATCCTGCTGATCCTCGGCACGCCCAAGCACGACAGCCTGTGCCAGGCCCTCGCCGAGGCCTACACCCAGGGTGCCCGTGGCGAGGGCCACATCGTGCACCAGCTCAGGCTCGGCGAGCTGCAGTTCGACCCCATCCTGCGCGAGGGCTACGGGCAGAACCAGGCGCTGGAGCCGGACCTGCTGGAGGCCCAGCGGCAGATCCACTGGGCCGAGCACCTGGTGTTCGTCTACCCGGTCTGGTGGGGCGGTGTGCCGGCGCTGCTCAAGGGCTTCTTCGACCGCACCTTCCTGCCCGGCTTCGCCTTCAAGTACCGCAACCGCTCGCAGCTGTGGGACAAGCTGCTGACCGGGCGCACCGCCGACCTGCTGGTGACCCTGGACACGCCGCCCTGGTACTTCCGCTGGATCTACGGCGCGCCGGCGCACCGGCAGATGGTGCGCACCATCCTCGGCTTCTGCGGCATCCGGACCCGCCGCCTGGCCGAGTTCGCCCCGGTGCGCCCCTCTTCCGAGGAGCAGCGCCAGGGCTGGCTGCGCAAGGCCGAGCGCCTGGGCGTCAGGGCCTGAGCGCGGCGAGGCGCGCCTGGCGTGCGCGCCAGCCGGCCAGCAGCGAGGGGCCCAGCGCGGTCAGCGCCGAGCCCAGCACCACCAGCAGCGCGCCGCCGTAGCCGAGCAGGTTGATCTGTTCCGGCTGCACATGGTCCGGCCACCACAGGGCGGCCAGGGCCACGGCGACAAAGGTCACCAGCGGCGTGATCGACAGGGTCGCGCTGACCCGCGAGGCCTCCCAGTGCGCCAGCGCCTCGGCGAAGGCACCGTAGGCCACCAGGGTGTTCAGGCAGCAGGCCAGCAGCAGCCAGCCCTGCAGCGGGCTCAGCTGGAGCACCTGCAGCGGATGGGCCCAGGGCGTCAGCAGCAGCGCGCAGGCCAGGTAGATCACCATCATGATCTGCGGCGAACTCCACTGGGTCAGCAGCTGCTTCTGCGCCAGGCCGTAGAACACCCAGACGAACGAGGCCAGGAGGATCACCAGCACCCCGGTGGTGTAGGCGGTCAGCGAGCTCAGCAGCTCGTCCAGGCGCTGGTTGAAGAACAGGCCGAAGCCGACCAGCAGGACGGCCATGCCGATGCCCTGGGCAAGGCTGAAGGATTCGCGGAAGACGACGAGGCTGGCCACCAGAAACAGGATCGGCGCCATCTGGATCACCAGCTGGGTGGTGCCGGGGCTGAGCATGTTCAGGCCGATCAGGTAAAGCACGTAGTTGCCGGTCAGGCCGAGGATGGCCAGCGCCAGCAGGCCATGGCCGCGCCGGCCGAGCGGGGCGAAGCGCGGCAGGCGCCGCTTGGCCGACAGCCAGACCAGCAGCAGCGCGCCGGACACCAGCAGGCGATACCAGGTGACGGTGACCGGGTCCATCACCTGCAGCACTTCCTTGAGCTTGATCGGCAGAATGCCCCAGAGCACCGAGGTGGTGAGGGCGAGCAGCAAGCCGTGGAGCCAGCGGCCCGAGGAAACGTGCATGACGGCCTCGAAGGAAGGGGGCGGAAGGTCGGCCATTGTAGGCCTCCGCGCCGCTGCCTCACAGCCACAGTTGACCTCGCGGACAGGAAGCAACTGTGCCGCAGCGTGCTCGCGAGTGGCTAGAAAATGACCACTTGTCGCGCGCTCCGCTCGCCCGGAAGCTGCCACCTACACTGAAAACAGCACACCCTGCCTACAGGAGGTCTCGCCATGTACGGACAACGTCGGATAGACCCCGCGCCCGGTACCCACTACCGGAGCGAGCGGATCAGCGCAGTCAACGGTCAGTACTTCTTCGCCACCCGCGAAGGCACTCTGGAAGGCCCCTTCTTCACCCGCATCGATGCCGAGCACGGCATCGACTCCTACGTGCAGCGGATGAAACAGGCCGACGACATCCTCGAAACCCGCGTCGGCTGACCCACCCGCAGTTCTATTCCCTGGCGAACGCCCGCTCCAGGGCGTCGTTGATCGTGCGCAACACCTTGACCCGGGCGAAGCGCTTGTCGTTGGCCTCCACCAGTGTCCAGGGCGCGATCGAGGTGCTGGTGCGGTCGACCATGTCGCCCACCGCGTCGCGGTACTCGCCCCACTTCTCGCGGTTGCGCCAGTCCTCGTCGGTGATCTTGAAGCGCTTGAAGGCGATCTGCTCGCGCTCCTTGAAGCGGCGGAACTGCTCCTCCTCGTCGATGGCCAGCCAGAACTTCACCAGCACCACGCCGGCGTTGGTCAGCTGCTCCTCGAAGTCGTTGATCTCGCCATAGGCGCGCAGCCAGTCGGCGGGCCCGCAGAAGCCCTCGACCCGCTCCACCAGCACCCGCCCGTACCAGGACCGGTCGAACACGGTGAACTTGCCGCGCGCCGGGATGTGCCGCCAGAAGCGCCAGAGGTACGGCTGGGCACGCTCCTCCTCGGTGGGCGCAGCGATGGGCACGATGCGGTACTGGCGGGGGTCCAGCGCCGCCGCCACGCGACGGATGGCGCCGCCCTTGCCGGCCGCGTCGTTGCCCTCGAACACCGCCACCAGGGCATGGCGACGCATGCGCTTGTCGCGCATCAGCACGGCCAGGCGCGCCTGCTCGGCCTCGAGCATCTCCTTGTAGGCGTTCTTGTCCAGTTGCTGGGACAGGTCCAGGCTGTCCAGCAGGCCACGGTGGTCCAGGTTGGCCACCATCGGCGCCAGGTGCGGATGGGAGACGACCCGCACCTCATTCTTCAGCGCTGATTGCAGGCCATCGAGGAGAATCCGCCCCACCGTCAGGTTGCGGTAGTGCTCGTCGCCGCCCTCCACCACGTACCAGGGCGCGAAATCGCGGCTGCTGCGGCGCAGCACCCGTTCGCCGTGGCGCACGAACTTGTCGTAGGTCTTCGACTGCTGCCAGTCCAGCGGGCTGATCTGCCAGGCGCGCTGCGGATCGCCGTGCAGCTCCTCGAGGCGCTTCTTCATCTGCTTCTTGGACAGGTGGAACCAGAACTTGAAGATCAGCGCGCCCTCGTCGCAGAGCATCTGCTCCAGCGCCAGGGCGCCGTCGATGGCCTGGTCCAGCACCGCGTCCTTGAAGTGGCCATGCACCCGGCCCTGGATCATCTGGCTGTACCAGTTGCCGAAGAAGATGCCGATCCGCCCCTTGGGCGGCAGCTGGCGCCAGAAGCGCCAGGCCGGCGGCCGCGCCAGCTCCTCGTCGGTCTGCACGTCGAAGGTGCTGACCTGGATCAGGCGCGGGTCCATCCACTCGTTGAGCAGCTTGACCGTCTCGCCCTTGCCCGCGCCCTCGATGCCGTTGATCAGGATGATCACCGGGAAGCGTTTCTGCTGCTGCAGCTCGAACTGCGCCTCCAGCAGCGCCTCGCGCAGCGCGGGCACCTCCTTCTTGTAATCGTCCTCGTCGATCTTGTGCCCCAGTTCGGCGGATTCGAACATGCTCACCTCCGTGCGTCGATCTGCCCAGCCTAGCGGATGACCACGGATTTGGGCATGCCGCTACAATGCCGCACCTCTTTCCCGGGTGCCCCGATGTCCGACTCTCCCAACGCCCAGCTCGACTGGGACGAACAAGGCCAGCCGCTGTCGCGCCAGTTCGGCGACGTGTACTTCTCCCGCGACGACGGGCTGGGCGAGACCCGCCACGTGTTCCTCGCCTGCAACGACCTGCCCGCGCGCTTTGCCGCGCTGCCGGCCGACGGGCGCCTGGTGATCGGCGAGACCGGCTTCGGCACGGGCATGAACTTCCTCTGCGCCTGGCAGTTGTTCGACCAGTTGGCGCCGGCCGGCGCCCGGCTGCATTTCGTCAGCGTCGAAAAGTACCCGCTGGCGCCGGACGACCTGGCCCGCGCCCTGGCCCTGTGGCCGGAACTGGCGCCCTGGTCCGGCCAGCTGCTGGAGCAGTACGTGGCGATCCACCCCGGCTTCCAGCGCCTGCTGCTGGCCGGCGGCCGGGTGGTGCTGACCCTGCTGGTCGGCGACGTGCTGGAACAACTGCCGCAGCTGGATGCCAGGGTCGACGCCTGGTTCCTCGACGGCTTCGCCCCAGCGAAGAACCCGCAGATGTGGACGGACGAACTGTTCGCCCAGCTCGCACGCCTGTCCGCCGCCGACGCCAGCCTCGCCACCTTCACCAGCGCCGGCTTCGTGCGGCGCGGCCTGATCGCCGCCGGCTTCGCCATGCAACGGGTGCCCGGCTACGGGCGCAAGCGCGAGATGCTCAGCGGCCGCTACCAGGGCCCGCTGCGGGACGAGGCCAAGCCCTGGTACGCCCGCCCCGCCCCGCCGACCTTACGCCAGGCCCTGGTGATCGGCGCCGGCATCGCCGGTTGCGCCACGGCCGCCAGCCTGGCCACGCGCGGCTGGCAGGTGACCCTGCTGGAGCGCCACGGCGAAGTCGCCCAGGAAGCCTCCGGCAATCCCCAGGGCGTGCTCTACCTCAAGCTCTCTGCCCACGGCACCGCGCTGTCGCAACTGGTGGTCGCCGGCTTCGGCCACACCCGCCGTCTGTTGCAGCGCCTGCAGCCAGAGGACTGGTCGGCCTGCGGCGTGCTGCAGCTGGCCTTCGACGCCAAGGAAGCCGAACGCCAGGCCGGGCTGGCCGGCGCCTTCCCCGACGACCTGCTGCGGGCGGTGGACCGCGCGCAAGCCGAAGCTATCGCCGGCGTCGGCCTGCCGGCCGGCGGCCTGTTCTACCCCGAGGCCGGCTGGGTGCACCCGCCGGCCCTGTGCCGCCTGCTCGCCGACCATCCCGCCATCCGCCTGCTCACCCACAGCGAGGCGCTCGGGCTGCGCCGGGTCGACGGACAGTGGCAGGCCCTGGACGGCGAACGGGTGTTGGCCGAGGCGCCGGTGGTGGTGCTGGCCGGCGCCGCCGAGGTGCAGCGCTTCGTCGAGCTGCCGCTGAAACGCATCCGCGGGCAGATCAGCCGGCTGCCGCAGACCGCCGCCAGCGCAGCGCTCGGCTGCGTGCTGTGCGCCGAGGGCTACGTGGCACCGGCGCGCGGCGGCGAACATACGTTGGGCGCCAGCTTCGACTTCCACAGCCAGGACACCGCGCCCACCGCCGCCGAGCACACCGGCAACCTCGACCTGCTGCGGGAAATCTCCACCGACCTGGCCGAGCGCCTGCACGCCGACCGGCTCGACCCGGCGCTGCTCGAAGGCCGCGCCGCGTTCCGCTGTACCAGCCCGGACTACCTGCCCATCGTCGGCCCGCTGGCCGATGCGCAAGCCTTCGCCGAAACCTACGCGGTACTCGCCAAGGACGCCCGCCAGGTGCCGGAAACGCCCTGCCCCTGGCTGGACGGCCTCTACGTCAACAGCGGCCACGGCTCGCGCGGGCTGATCAGCGCACCGCTGTCCGGCGAGCTGCTGGCCGCCTGGCTCGACGGCGAGCCACTGCCGCTGCCCCGCGCCGTGGCCGAGGCCTGCCACCCCAGCCGCTTCGCCCTGCGCCGGCTGGTGCGCGGGCGCTAGGAGCGCCGTAGTTCGGACGCAATCCGGGGCGGTTCATCGTCGTCCGATGCCCGGATTACATCCGGGCTACTGCCGCTCACACCCCACCACGCGGCAACCCGTCGCAGCTGACAATTCAACGAGTCGCTCCCTATACTCCCCAGGGTATACAGATACCCCCAGGAGTACACGACATGCGCATCACGCCCTGGCTGGCCCTGCTGCCGCTGCTGGCCCACGCCGAACCGCCCCTCGACGACATGCTGCAGGCCCACGAGGCCGCCGCGCTGATTCCGCCGTTCCGCCAGCAGCTGTTGAACACCGTGCAGGCGGCCATGCGCCAGGGCGGGCCGCAGGAGGCCATCCGCACCTGTCAATTGCAGGCCCCGCGCATCGCCGCCGAGAACGGCCGCATGCCGTGGACGGTGGGCCGCACCGCCCTGCGCGTGCGCAACCCGGCCAACGCGCCGGACGCCTGGGAGCGCGAAGTGCTGGAGGACTTCGCCCACCGCGCCAGGCAGGGCGAGCCCCTGGCACGGATGAGCCGGGCGCAGACGGTGGACGGCGAATTCCGCTACATGCAAGCGATCGCCACCGCCGAGCCCTGCCTGGCCTGCCACGGCAAGGCGCTGGCGCCGGAAGTGGTGGCCTTGCTCGACAGCGCCTACCCGGGTGACCAGGCACGCGGCTTCGTCGCCGGCGAGCTGCGCGGCGCCTTCAGCCTGCGCCGCCCGGCCGCGGAGGTGGTGCGATGAGCGGCCCGACGCCGGAACGCCAGGACGCCATGCTCAAGCGCCTGGCCCGGGTCGAGGGGCAGGTACGCGGCATCCAGGCCATGATCCGCCGCGGCGAGCCCTGCGAAGCCATCGCCCAGCAGTTCTCGGCGGCCCGCAAGGCGCTCGACAAGGCCTACCAGGAGATGCTCGCCTGCCTGCTCGAGGAAACCGTGCTCGACCCCGAGCGCGACGACGCCGAGACCCTGGCGCGGGTGCGCGCGATCTTCACCAAGTACACCTGACACATACCCCTGGGGAGTACCTGACATGAACGAAGACATCCGCCTGATCGACGCCCCGCGCTTCGCCGAGCTGCACCGCCAGGGGCGCACCTGCTTCCTGGTCGACGTGCGCAGCCCGGCGGAATACCGCGCCGGGCACATCGCCGGGGCACGCAACGAACCGCTCGACAGTCTCGACCCGGGGCGCCTGGCCAACCGCCTGCGCGGCGAAGGCCTGGGCGCCGGCGACGAGCTGTACCTGATCTGCCAGAAGGGCCAGCGCGCGCGCCAGGCCGCCGAGCGGCTGAGCGCCCTGCTGCCGGGCGTGCAGGTGGTCGAGGGCGGCACCGAGGCCTGCCTGGCCTGCGGCCTGCCCAGCGAAGGCAGCGGCGGCGGCCTGGAGCTGCAGCGCCAGGTGCAGCTCGCCGCCGGCAGCCTGGTGCTGCTCGGGGTGATCCTCGGCACCTGGCTGCATCCCGGCTGGTACCTGCTGAGCGGCTTTGTCGGCGCCGGCCTGACCTTCGCCGGCCTCAGCGGAACCTGCGGCCTGGCCCTGCTGCTCGCGCGCATGCCCTGGAACCGCTGATGCCTCTGGAAGCGCTGGCCATCGGCACGCTGCTCGGCCTGCTGCTCGGGCTGACCGGCGCCGGCGGCTCGCTGGTGGCCCTGCCGCTGCTGCTCAGCCTGCACCTGCCGCTGCGCGACGCGGTCGGCGTCAGCCTCGGCGCGGTGGCGCTCACCGCCCTGGTCGGCAGCGTGCCGCGCCTGCGCCTGCGCCAGGGCCTGGTGGCCTGGCCGCCGGTGCTGCTGCTCGCCGCCAGCGGCCTGCCCGGCAACGCGCTGGGCCAGTGGCTCGGCCGCTGGGTGGCGGAAGGCCTGCTGATCGCCGGCTTCTGTGCGCTGGTGCTGTGGTCGGCCTGGCGCCTGTGGCGCGGCGCCGAACGGCCGCGCTCCGGCGAGGGCCCGCTGCGGCGCCTGCCACTGCTCGCCATCGGCCTCGGCGTCGGCGTGCTGTCGGGGCTGATGGGTGTCGGCGGCGGCTTCCTGGTGGTGCCGGCGCTGCTCTGGTTCACGCCGCTGTCGGTACTGTCCGCCACCGCCACATCGCTGGCGGTGGTCGCGCTGGTGTCCGGTGGCGGCTTCCTGCTCTACCTGAGCCGAGCCCAGCCCCCGGCGCTGCTGCTCGGCGCCCTGGCGTGCGGCGGCGCGCTCGGCGTGCTGGCCGGCAACCGCCTGGCCCAGCGCCTCGGCGGACCAACCCTGCAACGCCTGTTCGCCGGACTGCTGGTAGTCACCAGCCTGTCGGTGGCCGTCCAGAAACTGCTCTGAGGAGACTGCATCATGCTGCTGCGCCAACTCTTCGATAGTGAAAGCTCGACCTACACCTACCTGCTCGCCGACGCCGGCGAAGCCGTGCTGATCGACCCGGTGAAGGAACAGCTCGACGCCTACCTGCGCCTGCTGGACGAACTCGGCCTGCGACTGGTGCTGGCCCTCGACACCCATACCCACGCCGACCACATCACCGCCCTCGGCGACCTGCGCGAGGCCACCGGCTGCCGCAGCGGATTCGGCGCCGAGAGCGGCAGCGCCTGCGCCAGCTTCACCTTCGCCGACGGCGAGCGCCTGCGCTTCGGCGGGCGCGAACTGATCGCCTGGCACACGCCCGGGCACACCGCCGACTCCTACTGCTTCCTGCTGCCCGCCGCCGATGGCCGGCCGGCGCGGGTGTTCACCGGCGACACCCTGCTGATCCGCGGCACCGGCCGTACCGATTTCCAGAACGGCGACGCCCGCGCCCAGTGGACCAGCCTGCAGCGCCTGCTGGCCCTGGCGGACGACACCGAGGTGTGCCCCGGCCACGACTATCGCGGCTGGACGCGTTCGAGCATCGCCGAGGAGCGCGCCCACAACCCGCGCCTGCAGGTAGCGGACGCCGAGGCCTACGTGGCGCTGATGGCCGGTCTGCGCCTGCCGAACCCGCGCCTGATGGACATCGCCGTGCCCGCCAACCGCGCCTGCGGCCGGTCCTGAACCAGCCGCACGGCCGGAAAACGAAAGTTCCGCATATAACCAATCGGTCTAAACGATCCGCAAAGATACCGGTCCGACCCTTACTGCCTGCATAAAGACGGGTGGTATCCCCAACGGCAAAACCGGTAAGGAATCATGTGCGGAATAGCTGGAGAGTTACGTTTCGACCACCAACCGGCCGACCTGGCCGCTCTCGCCCGAATCACCCATCACCTGGCTCCTCGCGGCCCCGACGCCTGCGGCTTCCATAGCAGCGGTCCGCTGGGCCTGGGCCATCGCCGACTGAAGGTCATGGACCTGGCGCCGGCCTCCGGCCAGCCGATGGTCGACCAGCAGCTCGGCCTGGCGATGGTGTTCAACGGCGCCATCTACAACTACCCGGAACTGCGCGACGAGCTGCGCGCCCTGGGCTATCAGTTCCACTCCGACGGCGACACCGAGGTGCTGCTCAAGGGCTATCACGCCTGGGGCGAAGCGCTGTTGCCCAAACTCAACGGCATGTTCGCCTTCGCCATCTGGGAGCGCGACAGCGAGCGCCTGTTCCTGGCCCGCGACCGCCTGGGCGTCAAGCCGCTCTACCTGAGCGACGACGGCACCCGCCTGCGCTTCGCCTCCACCCTGCCGGCCCTACTGCAGGGCGGCGACATCGACGGCGCGCTGGACCCGGTCGCCATCGACCACTACCTCAACTTCCACGCCGTGGTGCCGGCGCCGCACACCCTGCTGGCCGGGGTGAAGAAACTGCCGCCGGCCACCTGGCTGCGCATCGAGCGCGACGGCCGCCGCGAGCAGCGCCGCTGGTGGCAGCTCGACTTCGGCCCGCGCGCCGACGAGGCCGGGCTGCAACTGGAGGACTGGACCGAGCGCGTCCTCGACGGCCTGCGCCAGGCCGTGCAGGTGCGCCAGCGCGCGGCGCTGGACGTCGGCGTGCTGCTCTCCGGCGGGCTCGACTCCAGCCTGCTGGTCGGCCTGCTGCACGAGGCCGGGGTCAAGGACCTGGCGACCTTCTCCATCGGTTTCGAGGATGCCGGCGGCGAACGCGGCGACGAGTTCCACTACTCCGACCTGATCGCCCGCCACTACGGCACCCGCCACCACCAGCTGCGCATCGCCGAGGCGGAGATCCTGGCCGAGCTGCCGGCCGCCTTCCGCGCCATGAGCGAGCCGATGGTCAGCCACGACTGCATCGCCTTCTACCTGCTCGGCCGTGAGGTGTCCCGCCACTGCACCGTAGTGCAGTGCGGCCAGGGTGCCGACGAGCTGTTCGCCGGCTACCACTGGTATCCGCTGGTGGACGGCGCCGAGGACCCGGTGGCCGCCTACCGCGCCGCCTTCTTCGACCGCCCCCGCGACGAGACCCTGGCCACCCTGCGCCCCGCCTGGCACGGCGCGGACTGGGCCGGCGAGTTCCTCCGCGACCACTTCGCCATGCCCGGCGCCGACGCGGCGGTGGACAAGGCCCTGCGCCTGGACGCCACGGTGATGCTGGTCGACGACCCGGTGAAGCGGGTCGACAACATGACCATGGCCTGGGGCCTGGAGGCGCGGACGCCGTTCCTCGACTACCGCCTGGTGGAACTGTCGGCGCGCATCCCGGCGCGCTTCAAGCTGCCGGACGGCGGCAAGCATGTGCTCAAGGAAGCGGGGCGCCGGGTCATCCCGCATGAGGTAATCGACCGGCCCAAGGGCTACTTCCCGGTGCCCGGCCTGAAACACCTGCAGGGCGCGACCCTGGGCTGGGTCCAGGAACTGCTGCTCGATCCGAGCCAGGACCGGGGCCTGTTCGAGCCAGCCATGCTCGACCGCCTGCTCAGCGACCCCGCTGGCCAGCTCACCCCACTGCGCGGCTCCAAGCTCTGGCAGCTGGCCACCCTCAATCTGTGGCTCAGCGAACAGGGCCTGTAGTTCGAACAAGGAGTTCCCCCATGCGTGCATCTGCCTACAACCAACGCCTGCAACGCGGCCAGCCGCCCTCCTACCAGCGCCTGCAGGCGCACCTGGCGAAGGACGGCATCGAGCAGACCTCGCCGCAAAGCGTGCACTGCGGCTGGGGCCGCCTGCTGATCGGCCACACCTACCCGGACGCGGAGACCCTGGCCGCCGATCTGCTCGAGGAGCGCCCCGGCGAACGCGACATCGCGCTCTACGTGGCCGCGCCCCACCAGGTGCTGGCCCAGGCGCCGCAGCAACTGTTCCTCGACCCGTCCGACACCCTGCGCCTGCGGTTCACCGACTACCGCCCGGCCCGCGCCAGCTTCCGCGGCTTCCAGATCCGCCGGGTGCAGAGCGAGCAGGACTGGGAGGCGGTCAACGGCCTCTACCTGCAACGCGGCATGCTGCCGGTCGACGCCGACCACCTCACCCCGCGCGACGAGGGCGGCCCCAGCTACTGGCTGGCCGCGGATGACGCCGATGGCCGGGTGATCGGCGCCGTGATGGGGCTGGACCATTGCAAGACCTTCGCCGACCCCGAGAACGGCAGCAGCCTCTGGTGTCTGGCCGTGGGGGCCAGCTGCCAGCGCCCAGGCGTGGGCGAAGCCCTGGTGCGGCACCTGGTCGAGCACTTCATGGGCCGCGGGTTGAACCACCTCGACCTGTCCGTGCTGCACGACAACCTGGGCGCCAAGTCGCTCTACGCCAAGCTTGGCTTCCGCGAGCTGCCGACCTTCGCGGTCAAGCGCCGCAACGGCATCAACCAGTCCCTGTTCCTCGGCCCGGGGCCGGAGGCGGAGCTGAACCCCTACGCCCGCATCATCGTCGACGAGGCCCGCCGGCGCGGCATCGAAGTGCGGGTGGACGACGCCGAGAGCGGCCTGTTCACCCTCAGCCAGGGCGGCCGCCGAGTACGCTGCCGGGAGTCGCTGTCGGACCTGACCAGCGCGGTCAGCATGACCCTCTGCCAGGACAAGCACCTCACCCACCGCGCCCTCGCCCGCGCCGGCCTGAAGCAGCCGCAGCAGCGCCTGGCCGGCAGCGCCGAGGAGAACGCCGCGTTCCTGGCCGAGCACGGCCGCGTGGTGGTCAAGCCGGTGAACGGCGAACAGGGCCAGGGCGTGGCCGTCGACCTGCGCACCGAGAGCGCGGTGCGGCAGGCCATCGAGCATGCCCGCCGCTTCGACCAGCGCGTGTTGCTGGAGAGCTACCACGAGGGCCACGACCTGCGCATCGTGGTGATCGGCTTCCAGGTGGTGGCCGCGGCCATCCGCCACCCGGCTGAGGTGATCGGCGACGGCGTGCACACCATCGGCGCGCTGATTGAGGCGCAGAGCCGCCGGCGCCAGGCGGCCACCGGCGGCGAGAGCCGCATCCCGCTGGATGCGGAAACCCAGCGCACCCTGCACGACGCCGGCTACGACTACTCCAGCGTGCTGCCCAGCGGCACCCGCCTGGTGGTACGCAAGACCGCCAACCTGCACACCGGCGGCACCCTGGAAGACGTCACCGCCCGCCTCCACCCGACCCTGCGCAAGGCGGCCACCCAGGCGGCGCGCGCGCTGGAAATCCCGGTGGTGGGCCTGGACCTGCTGGTCAAGGCGGCGGACGCCGAGGACTACGTGATCATCGAAGCCAACGAGCGCGTCGGGCTGGCCAACCATGAGCCGCAGCCGACCGCCGAGCGCTTCGTCGATCTGCTGTTCCCCCTCAGCCGCCAACACCCCTGAGACGCTATTCAGGTTCCATGAGGAGGCTTCTGCCTATGCATCAACTGCCCGAACCCGACCTCGCCTACCTGCGCCAGGTACTGCTGGAACTGCTGGCCATCCCCAGCCCCACTGGCTTCACCGATACCGTGGTGCGCTACGTGGCCGAGCGCCTGGAAGAACTCGGCATTCCCTTCGAGCTGACCCGCCGCGGTACCATCCGCGCCACCCTCAAGGGCCGCCAGTCGAGCCCGGACCGGGCGGTGTCGGCGCACCTGGACACCATCGGCGCCATCGTCCGCGAGATCAAGGACAGCGGCCGCCCGGCCCTGGCCCCGGTGGGCTGCTGGTCCAGCCGCTTCGCCGAGGGCAGCCGGGTCAGCCTGTTCACCGACAACGGCGTGCTGCGCGGCAGCGTGCTGCCGCTGATGGCCTCAGGGCACGCCTTCAACACCCAGGTCGACAGCCTGCCGGTGAGCTGGGAGCACATCGAGCTGCGCCTCGACGCGCCCTGCTACAGCCGCGCCGAATGCGAGGCTCTGGGGGTGTCGGTGGGCGACTTCGTCGCCTTCGACCCGCTGCCGGAGTTCACCGAGAGCGGCCACATCAGTGCCCGCCACTTGGACGACAAGGCCGGCGTGGCGGCGCTGCTGGCCGCGCTCAAGGCGGTCGTCGAAAGCGGGCTGGAACCGCAGATCGACTGCCACCCGCTGTTCACCATCACCGAGGAGGTCGGCTCCGGCGCGGCGGCGGCGCTGCCCTGGGACGTCAGCGAGTTCGTCGGCATCGACATCGCCCCGGTGGCGCCCGGCCAGCAGTCCAGCGAGCACGCGGTCAGCGTCGCCCTGCAGGACTCGGGCGGCCCCTACGACTACCACCTGTCCCGCCACCTGCTGCGCCTGGCCGGCGAGGGCGACATCCCGGTGCGCCGCGACCTGTTCCGCTACTACCACAGCGACGCCCAGTCGGCGGTGACCGCCGGCCACGATATCCGCGTCGCCCTGCTGGCCTTCGGCTGCGACGCCACCCACGGCTACGAGCGCACCCATATCGACAGCCTGGCCGCCCTCTCCCGCCTGATCGGCGCCTACCTGCTCAGCCCGCCGGTGTTCGCCAGCGACGCCCAGCCGGCCCGCGAGCACTCCCTGGAACGCTTCAGCCATCAGATCGAGCACGACGCGCAGATGGCCAGCGACACCCAGGTGCCGACCGTGGAAAGCGTCCTCGGGGCACGCGGCGACGCTTCCGACTAAGCTTCTTCGCAGGGCCGCTCCAGGCTCTGCAACCCTCTCTTGAAGCCTGGCCGGCAACTAGGCAAAGTGCTGGCAATACCAATAAGAAGCATGAGGTTGGCGGATGCCTCGCGTGTGTCTGGCTGTGCTGCTGCTCTGCCTGAGCGGGCCGCTGTGGGCGCTTTCCCCCGCGCCACTGGACCGTGACGAGCTGCGCCTGTCGCTGACCCCCTTCATGGGCTACCACCGCGACCCGCAGGGGCTGCTCGACGCCGAGACCGTGCAGCGCCTGCCGGACAGCGCCTTCGAGCGGGTCCAGGGCGATCACGCCAACATGGGCAAGAACGACTCGGTCTGGTGGTTCAAGGTGCGCATGGTCAACAGCCGGCCGCATCCGCTCGCCGGCTACCTGGAAGTCAATTACGCCCTGCTCGACCGCATCGACGTCTACCTGCAGGACGGCGACGGCCGCCTCCACCACCAGCAGAGCGGCGACAGCTTCGCCTTCTCCCAGCGCCCGGTGCAGGTGCGCCACTTCTGGTTCCCCGTCGAGCTGCCGCACGGCAGCAACACCCTCCTGCTGCGGGTGCAGAGCACCAGCACGATCTTCGTCCCGCTGTTCTTCAGCACCTACGGCGCCAGCGCGGCGGCCCAGGAAAACCTGATGGGCATCAACGGCGCCTTCTACGGCGTGCTGTTCGCCATGTTCATCTACAACCTGTTCCTGTTCATCTCGCTGCGCGAGCGGGCCTACTTCTGGTACCTGGTCTACAACGTCAACGTCGGCCTGTTCGCCGCCGCGTTCGACGGCATGCTGTTCAAGCTGCTGCCCACCAGCGTGGGCATGCAGTCGGTCAGCATCTACGTGCTGATGTTCGTCCACTGCCTCACCGCGATCCAGTTCAGCCGCCACTTCCTCCACGTCCCGCAGCACTTCCCCCGGCTGGACCAGGCCCTGCGCCTGCTGATGCTGGCCGTGTTCGGCTGCCTGGCCTCGGTGCCGCTGATCGGCCTGGCCGCCTGGAACATCCTGGCCAGCGTGGCGGTGCTCGGCGTATCGCTGATCCTCCTGCTCACCGGCGTCTACACCTGGCGCAGCGGCGTGCGCCACGGCTCCTACTACGTGCTGGCCTGGAGCGTCCTGCTGATCGCCTTCATGCTGGTCACCGGCGGCTCGCTGGGCATCGACTTCTTCGGCATCTACGGCTCGGCGGTGGTCAAGATCGGCGTGGCCATCGAGCTGCTCAGCCTCTCCATCGGCCTGGCCGACCGCATCAACCTGCTCAAGGAGGAAGGCTTCCACTCGCGCCAGGCCGCCGAGCAGGCCGAGTACGAGAACCAGGCCAAGAGCCGCTTCCTGGCCAAGATGAGCCACGAGATCCGCACGCCGCTGAACGGCGTGCTGGGCATGTTGCAGCTGCTGCGCGAAACCTCCCTGGACCGCGGCCAGCGCTTCTACGTGGACACCATCGCCAGCTCCGGCAGCTCGCTGATGGCGGTGATCAACGACATCCTCGACTACGCGCGCATCGAGTCCGGCAAGCTGAATCTGGAAGACATCGACTTCGACCTGGAACAACTGGTCTCCGAGACCCTGGCGCTGTTCACCGCCCAGGCGCTGGAGAAGCGGCTGCGCCTCTACGTCAGCCTCCAGGGCGGCGTGCCGCGCCGGATGCACGGCGACCCGACCCGGCTCAAGCAGGTGCTGATGAACCTGCTCGGCAACGCCCTCAAGTTCACCCAGGAAGGCCACGTGGCGCTGACCGTCAGCCGCCGCGGCGACAGCCAGGGCCGGCTGCACCTGGTATTCGCCGTGAGCGACAGCGGGATCGGCATCCGCGACGACTCCCTGACCCAGCTGTTCAAGTCGTTCGCCCAGGGCGACTCGAGCACCACCCGCCGCTACGGCGGCAGCGGCCTGGGGCTCGCCATCAGCAAGGAACTGGTGGAAATGATGGGCGGGCGCATCGAGGTGCAGAGCACGCCCGGCCAGGGTTCGCGTTTCGCCTTCGACATCCCGCTGCCCGACGCCAGCGTCCCCCGGGACGAACTGACCACCCTGCTGGAAAGCCGCACGGCGCTGATCTGCTCCATGGACAGCCAGGGCCTCGACTGCCTGAGCCACCTGCTGGGCCGCTGGGGCATGCGCACCCAGCGCTGCCAGGACCCGGAGCGCCTGCAGGGCTACCTCGAGGACTTCTCAGCCCCGCCCCTGCTGGTGTTCATGGCGCCCTGGCCGGGCGCCAGCACTCACTGGCTGGAGAGCCTGCGGCCCAATCTCGAACGGGGCCAGCGGGTGCTGCTGCTAAGTCCGCCGGAACCCCACCAGCAGTTGCCGGAAAGCCATGGCCTGCGCCTGCTGCACCTGGCCCTGCCGCTGTCGGTCACCGGCCTGCGCGCCATCCTCGCGGAGCTCTACAGCGAGCGGCGGCGGGAGAACGCCTCGCCGCCGCCGGCGCTGGACAAACGCGCCGGCACGGCGCCCTGCATCCTGGTGGCCGAGGACAACCGGGTCAACCAGATGGTAGTGCAGGGCTTCCTGCACAAGCGCGGCTACTCGGTGCGCATGGTCAACAACGGACGGAGCGCCGTGGACGAGTACCGCCGCGCCCCCGGCGCCATCCAGCTGGTGCTGATGGACTGCGAGATGCCCGAGCTGGACGGCTTCGAGGCCACCCGGCAGATCCGCGCCCTGGAGGCCGACCAGGGCCTGCCGGCCGTCCCCGTCATCGCGCTCACCGCGCACATTCTCGAAGAACACCGCGCCCGTGGCCTGGCCGCGGGGATGGACGACTTCCTCGGCAAGCCGCTGGACTGCCAGCAGCTCTACGCCACGCTCGACCGCTACCTGCTCGCGCAGGCGCACGCAACCGAATAGGATTGCTCGCCGCCGACCAGGAGCCGCCATGCTGATCCCCCACCAGATGCTCGAAGCCGACACCCTCACCCGCCTGCTGGAAGACTTCGTCACCCGCGAGGGCACCGACAACGGCGACGACACGCCGCTGCAAACCCGCATCGAGCGGGCGCGACACGCCCTGGAAAAGGGCCGGGCAGTGATCGTATTCGACCCGGACAGTCAGCAGTGCCAGCTGGCGCTGCGCGAGGAAGTGCCGAAGGAGTGGCTGGAGAATCAATGACTGGCGAAGCGCGGACCGAACAGGATGATGCCCGCGCCGATCAGGCACAGTAGCGCGCCCGCCCAGTCCGAGAGCATCGGCCGGGTGCGCTCGATCACCCCCAGCCAGAGCAACGACGCCACGATGTACACACCGCCATAGGCGGCGTAGGCCCGCCCGGCATAAGCCGCCTCGACCCGCGTCAGCAGCAACGCGAACACCGTCAGGCTGAGCAGGCCGAGGGTGATCCACCATGCGCTCTTGCCCAGGCGGAGCCACATCCAGAACGCATAGCAGCCGCCGATCTCGAACAGTGCGGCCAGAAAGAACCAGACGTAGTTGAGCATCGCCTCTCCCCGAAGCCGACAGATTATCCGCGCAGGCTGCCCTCGCGCTCCCATACGCAGCGTACCCGCAGATCATCTTCCTGCGGGCTGTGGAAGCCGCTCTCTGACTCCCAGCGGAAGGTGTGCACGCCGTTCAGCTCGGTTTCCAGGTGCACCACGGCGCTGGCCCAGTACAGGCGCTTGAGCAGCGCCTCGAACTCCTTGACCCACAGGCTCCACTCGTACTCGATGGCCTGGTAGCTGGCGCCGAAGTGGATCACCTGGGTCTGGTACAGGCCCTCGCCCTGGCTCCCGCAGAAGGAGAACATCTCGCTGCCGAGGAACGGCCAGGCCTCGTCCCGGGGCAACTGCTCCAGCACCCGGCGGTTGGTCGCGCGGCGCAGCTGGCGCTGCTCGCGGTCGCCGGACGGCCAGTCGCGGATGCAGCCATAGACGATGGATTCGGACTCCACGCGGGTACTCCAGAAAGTGCAGGCTGCCTTCTAACACAGGGCATGGTCGCTGCAAAGGAACCAGTCCCCCTCCGCAACGAAAACCTGCGGCAGCGCACGCAGGGTGCGCCGCGCGCACCTCACTGGGCCGGCGCCGCCGCTTCTCGGTGCGCATGGCGCACCCTACCGAAGCCTTGTTCAGCGTGCCGGGCGTGGCGTGCGCAGGGCCCAGGCGATCAGCGTCATCAGCACGCCCAGGCCGGCCAGCACCATGAAGGGCGCCTGGTAGTTGCCCGCCAGGTCGCGGCCCAGGCCGGCGAGGATCGGCGCCAGGCAGGCCATGCAGTAGCCGGCGCAGAGCATCATCGCCGTCCAGCGGCTGACCGCCAGCGGCGTGTGCACCTCGTACAGCGGCAGCACCAGCGACAAGGCGAAGGAGCCGCTGAGGGCGAAGCCCATCAGCACCGCCCACACCTCCGGCAGCAGGGTCGGCTGGAAGGTGATCATGCTCAGGCACAGGGTCAGGGTCACGCCGCAGGCCACCAGCAACGGCTGGCGGATATCGAAGCGCTGGGCCAGCCACGGCATCAGCCACGAACTGGGCAGGCCGACCAGCATGAACAGGCTGAACAGGCCGTTGCTGTAGAGCAGGCTAAGGCCCGCCTCGTGGTAGCGCGCCACCAGCCAGGTGGCCATGGTGTAGAAGAAGCCGGCCTGGATGGCGAAGAAGCCGGTCACCAGCCACGCCCGCGGCTCGCGCCAGGGCAGCCCCTGGCCATCGCCGGCCACCGCGTCCTCGGCGCGGTTCGGCAGGCGCAGCCAGAGCAGCCCGGCGAGCAGCGCGGGCAGGAACCACGCCGCCAACCCCAGGCTCCAGTCGTCGCCCAGGCCCTGGGTCAGCGGCACCGTCAGCACCGCGCCGCCGGCACCGCCGATCGCCATGCTGAAGGAATACCAGCCGACCACCTGGCCAACGTGGTCGCGGAAGTGCCGCTTGATGAAGCCCGACAGCAGCGGCCCGGCTACGGCGATGCCCGCGCCGAGCAGCACGGCGCTGCCGATCAGCAGCGGGCTGAAGTGGCCACCGAAACGCAGCAGCAGGGCCAGCATGATCAGCCCCAGGCAGCAGGTGATGGTGCGCTCCAGGCCGAAGCGCACGGCCAGGCGCGGCGCCAGCGGGGCCAGCAGGCCCATGCACAGCACCGGCAGGGCGGTGGTCAGGCTGATCAGGCCGCGGCTCAGCGCGAGTTCCTCGGCGATACGCTCGATCAGCGGGGCGAAGGACGTGATGCCGGGGCGCAGGTTGATCGCCGCCAGCACCAGCGCCAGCATCAGAAAGGCCCTGGATACGGGTTTCACGGTACATCCAAACACATGGCGGCCGGTTCGGCCGGGGCAGCCACCCTACTATCCGCCGCCCGCCCCGGCAATCTTCGGGCGATTAAATCTGACCACATGGGCAAATAAAATCTCTTCGCCCCATCGATGAATCAGGGTCGGAAAAGAGCCGTCTCGTCACCAAACGAATGACGGAAAACCGACCCTGGCGGCTACCTCGAAGCACCTAAATGGCATTTCGCCATTGAACCGTCGCCAGCCCAGGCCCGGCGCGGCATTAAGCCCGAAGAAGAGTGCCTATCCGCCTCGAACAAAGGCGGATCGCTGTATATAGTGCTAGTGCATGTAACCAAGCATTTCCTGATAAAGACTCACTAATAAGAAAGCTGCCGCCAACAGCATGGAATGTCGACGATGAAAACAACTAAAGACAGCGATTCCACCGTTTCCGAACCGCGCACCCTCGCCTCGTCCGAGGCCGAGCCCCTGCCGGCGCCTCCGTTGCAGGCCCTGCAGGTCGGCGAGCAGTACATGTACTTCACCGAGCGCGACATCGACCGCATCCTCGAGAACCTCGACGGCCTGCGCGAGCGGGTCTTCCCCAAGCTGCTCGGCGACGACGGCCTGGACGCCCGGCACGCCCAGCACTTCCCCTCGGTATGCCTGATCGGCCTCGGCCGCTGCGGCTCCAACATCGCCCTGGACGTCGCATCGCTGGTGTACAACGCGCGGCGTTTCTACCTCAACGAATTCAGCGCGCAGAACGGCGCCGAGCAGCGACCGGCCGGCTGGCTGCGCAGCAACCTGCGGCTGTCCTCGGCCCGTGGCGCCAAGCCGGTGTTCCTGATCGAGCCGCTGGTGATGCTGGGCGACCTGGACAAGGACATCGAGGGTCGCATCCGCTTCTCGCGCAAGGCCGAGAACGGCGGCTTCCTCGACGACTACAGCAAGATGAAGATCATGGACCTGTCCGAGGTCCACGCCGGCGGCGCCGGCAACGCGCCGATCCTCGGCCAGTACCTGGCCAAGATCATCCTCAACAAGGACACCCAGCGCTTCTCCAACGCCGACTGGAAGTTCATCCACAGCTACCTGATCGACTCCTGCGGCATCAAGGCCAACCAGTCGCGGCTGTACTTCTACATCTTCAGCGCCGGCGGCGGCACCGGCTCGGGCATGGCCTCGGAGTTCGGCCTGGCCCAGCAGTTCGCCTACATGAGCAAGACCTTCGAGACCAAGCAGGAGAGCAGCAGCGAGGACAACCGCGGCCACTCCTTCGTCTTCGAACCGATCTTCACCAGCGGCATCTGCATCCTGCCGAACATCTCCGACCAGCGCATCGAAATGTCGGAAGCCCTGCACATCAACGCCGGGCGCCTGCTGTGCAAGTACCTCGCCGAGGAGTGGGACTTCTCCTACAACTTCGACAGCGAGGAGACCGGCGAAGAGAGCGTGATGCGCCGCATCCGCCCGTGGAACGCCATGATGCTGATCTCCAACGACATCATGCGCTACGCCGAGGAGAGCGACGGCGGCAACGTGCAGAACATCGACGTGAACGCCATGGAGCGCCACGCCAACCAGTACATCTCGCAGCAGATCTTCAACATCCTCACCGCCCAGGCGGTGACCACCGACTATGACCAGAACTACTTCCGCCGCGCCGGCATCGACATCGGTGAGACCATCCGCCTCGACGCCAACGACCTGTTCATGAGCCTGGCCGGCCCGGTGGCCGTGGCCTACGCCGAGTCCGTGGTGGCCGAGCAGGCGCCGCCCGCCCCCACCGACAAGTTCAAGGTGTTCGAGAAGGAGCAGCCCAGGCTCAACATCGACGACCTGTTCTTCCGCTCCATCGACCTGCCGCACTTCAACAAGACCACCCAGGCCATCGAGGGTATCAGCCTGCTGCCGATCGAGGCCAAGCGCTACCGCGCGGCCCTGGAGCAGTACAAGAAGTCCAACTTCGACGCCAGCGCCCTGAGCGACCTGCACTTCTTCAAGAACTGCTCGTCGGTGGTGTCCATCGTCTCCCTGCCGAAGGACTACAAGCTGTCCTACATGGACCTCAACCGGCTCAAGACCCATCTGAACAGCCTGTTCCCCAACACCACCCTGAAGCGCTACGCCCTGGTGATCGGCGCCTCGGCCAACCTGTCGCTGACCACCCTGATCGTCAAGAGCCCGTGCCTGTCGGACGACTTCCTGACCCTGATCGTCGCCTTCATCAAGCGCTGCTTCGCCCGCGACCAGTACCGCTACGACGAGAGCCTGGACAACGCCATGCTCGACTTCATCGTCTCCGAGGACTTCGACGAGGCGCGCATCGACGCCATGCTCAACGAATACGAGAACCCGGCGAAGATCCTCGACACCAACTGGTACGCGATCAAGCCGATGTACGAGAAGAAGTACCGCGAGCTGATTCACGACCAGGACAAGTTCGTCTCGATCAACGACATCCGCCTGTCCCGGGACAGCGTGAAGAAGGCCATCAGGTACCTGCGCGAAATCTACCGCCACCGCGTCGGCAAGACCCGGGTCATCTCGCTCAACGACTATCCCAGGGACTGAGGCAGGCGGCTCACCCGCGCCAGCCGGCCAGCCACGCCAGGCTGGCCGAGGTGTCGCCGCCCGGACGGTACTCCGCGCCCAGCCAGCCCTGGTAGCCGGTTGCCTCCAGGGCCTCCAGCAACGGTGCAAACGCCTGTTCGCCCGTGCCCGGCGCGCCGCGTCCCGGGCAATCGGCGAACTGGACGTGCCCGGTCCTGCCCGCCAGACGCTCGATGCAGGCGGCGACATCCAGGCCCTGGCGGGCCATGTGGTAGAGGTCGAGCTGTGCCTGGCAGTTGGGGTGATCCACCCTGCGCAGCAGCTCGTCCAGTTGCTCGGCCGTATTGATCAGGAAGCCGGGCATGTCCAGCGGATTGATCGCCTCGCACAGCACCCGGATGCCCAGTGCCTGGAACCACTCCGCCGCCTCGCGCAGGTTGGCCTCCAGGGTAGCCAGCGCCCGCTCGCGGGAAACGCCTTCGGCCAGCCGTCCGGGCAGCACGTTGACGCACTGCGGGCGGACCACCGCCGCGTAGTCCAACGCCTCGCGCAAGGCGGCGTCAAACTGCGCCTGCCGCTCGGGCACGGCCGCCAACCCAGCGCCCCCGGCCATCAGGTCGCCAGCCGGCAGGTTGATCAGCACCAGCGGCATCGAACTGCGCTCCAGCGCCTCGCGCAGCATTGGCGCGGGCACCTCGTAGGGGAACTGGATCTCCACCCCGTCGAACCCCGCCGCCGAGGCTGCCTGCGGACGTTGCAACAGCGGCAGTTCGCCGAACAGCAGGGAAAGGTTCGCGGCGATCTTCATGGCCGCTCCTCGCGGAACAGCTGGATCAGGGTCGCTGGGTCATGTTCGAGATGGCCCTGACTGCCGTGCAGCCGCATCAGCTGGGCGGCCAGGCCGCTCATGGGCGTGGCCCTGCCCTGCTCGTGGGCCAGCCTGACGGCGGTATCCAGGTCCTTGAGCAAGGTGCGTACGTGCCACTTGATGGGTTCGAAACGGCTCTCGGCCATCTGCGGGGCAAGTATCTGCAGCGGCCTGGAGTCGGCGAAACCGCCGGCCAGGGCGTCGGCCAGGAGATGGGTATCGACGCCGGCGCGTTCCGCCAGGGAAACGGCCTCGGCGATCACCAACGCGTTGCAGGCGACCAGCATCTGGTTGCAGACCTTGGTGACCTGGCCCGAGCCAACGCCGCCCATGTGGGTCACACGCTGGCCCAGATGCGCCAGGATCGGCCGCAGGGAATCCACGTCCTCGCCGCGACCGCCCGCCATGATCGCCAGCGAGCCCGCCTCTGCGCCTTGGACGCCGCCGGATACCGGGGCATCGACCCAGCGCATGCCGGTGTGTTTTTCCAGCTCCTCGGCCATCTCACGGGTCGCCGCGGGGTCCAGGCTGGAAAAATCCACCAGCAGTTGCCCCGGCCTGGCCTGCTCAACGATACCGCCCTCGCCGAAGACCACCTGGCGTACCGCCGCGGTGTCGGCCAGGCAGAGCATGACGATGTCCGATCCCGCGCCCAGCTCCGCCGGCGTCGCCACATCATGCGCGCCAGCCTGTAGCAGCGGCGCGCATTTGTCGGCCGAGCGGTTCCAGACGTTGAGGGGATAGCCGGCCTGCAGCAGGCGATGCGCCATGCGCAGCCCCATCAGGCCGATGCCGGCGAATCCCAGAGTGGGTCGTACTGGTTGCATACGAAGCGTCCGCTGAAGGTGGAAGAGCGTGTGATTGTAGCGTCTGCGGACATGAAAAAAGCCGGTCGGGGACCGGCTTCAATCGGTTTGCGGGCGGCCAATGCGAACAGGCGCCGGGCTTCGGCACACCGTTGCCATACTTGGTTCTGGCTCTGGCACTCGGAGGCTCGAGCAAACTGCTCGGCCGCCACCCCTTCTTGGTCAGTTGACGCTCAGCTTGTCGCGGTTCTTCTCCAGGGTCGCCGGGCCGATGCCCTTGACCTCCAGCAGCTCGTCCACCGACGCGAACGGACCGTTGGCGTCGCGATGATCGATGATGGCCTGGGCCTTGGTCTGGCCGATGCCCACCAGCTCGGATTCGAGCGTGGCAACGTCGGCGGTATTGAGATTGACCTGGGCGATCACGACCTGATGCGCCGTCTTGCCGGGAACGGCAGTGGCTTCGGCGGCGGCAGAGGCATTGAGGGAGAAAGCGAGCAGCGAGGGGTAGATCAGTGCAGCGAGACACTTCTTCAACATGGTGGAACTCCTTTGGTTGATTGGCGCAAATCCGGTCGCGCCAATCGCAAGGCTAGTTACCACCCACGGGCTGTCAAACCCTAGAAGTTACAGATCCGTGTAACGCTGCACATGAATCCAGTCGACTATGTCACCTTCCGGCGCATAACCGCTGACGGTCTCTCTCAGCAACTGGCGGACCTTGTCGTAGTCATCACGCTCAAGGGCGCCGAGCATGTTCTCCAGTACCGCCTTCATGCGCTCCCAGGACAGGCGCTCTTCGCTGGCGCGCATGATCATGGGGTGCTCGGTCGGTGTCACATTGTCGCCGATCAGCAGCTCCTCATAGAGCTTCTCGCCGGGCCGCAGTCCGGTGAACTCGATGGAGATGTCGCCGAGGGGGCTGCGCTCCGAACGGATGCTCAGGCCGGAAAGGTGGATCATCTTCTCGGCGAGGTCGAGAATCCGCACCGGCTGGCCCATGTCCAGCACGAACACATCGCCGCCCTGCCCCATCGCACCCGCCTGGATCACCAGCTGGGCCGCCTCGGAGATGGTCATGAAGTAGCGGGTGATCGACGGGTGGGTGACGGTGACCGGCCCGCCCCGCTTGATCTGCTCGCGGAACAGGGGAATCACCGAGCCCGAGGAGCCCAGCACGTTGCCGAAGCGCACCATGGTGAAACGGGTCTTGTTGACCTGGTGCAGCCCGCTCGGATCGCTGAACAGCACGGGCGCCGATTCCCGGCTCAGCGCCTGCAGGATCATCTCAGCGAGGCGCTTGGTACCGCCCATCACATTGGTCGGCCGCACCGCCTTGTCCGTGGAGATCAGCACGAAGTGCTCGACACCGGCCTTCAGCGCCGCTTGGGCCGTGCTCAGGGTGCCCAGCACGTTGTTGCGCACCCCTTCGGCGATATTGTGCTCGACCATGGGCACATGCTTGTAGGCCGCCGCGTGGTAGACGGTATCGACTCGCCACGCCCGCATCACGTCCAGCATGTGCGACTGCGAGCGAACGGAGCCTAGGATGGGCACCAGCCGGATGGGCAGGGATTCGCGCTGGAGATAGTCCTCCAGTTCGGCATGGATGCTGTAGAGATTGAACTCGGCGTGGTCGATCAGCACGACCGTGCGCGGACGGCTGCCGATCAGCTGCCGGCACAGCTCCGAGCCGATGGAACCACCGGCGCCGGTCACCATCACCACCTTGTCGCGGATGCAGCGCTCGAACAGCTCCACCTGGGGCGGCACGGCATCGCGGCCCAGCAGGTCGGCGATGTCGACTTCCTGGATGTCGTCGACCCGCACCCGGCCGCTGGCCAGGTCCATGATCGCGGGCACCGAGCGGATATGCAGGGGGAAGGTCTCGAGATGCTGCAGGATTTCCTTCCGCCGCGCCCGGGTCGCGGAAGGGATGGCCAGCAGGATTTCCTGGGCCGCGGTCTCGTTGATCATCTGGTCGATGTGCTTGGGCTTGTACACCTTGAGCCCGGCGATGACCCGGGTGGCGATGCTGTCGTCATCGTCGATGAACGCCACGGGGCGCATGGCCCGCCCCATGCGCAACGCGGCGACCAGCTGGTTGCCGGCGGTGCCGGCGCCGTAGATCGCCACGCGCGGCAGGTCGTCGTCCTTGCCCATGAGGCTCATGGCGGCGCGGACATCGAGCCAGTTGCCCATGAAGTACTGGCGCATCAGCAGGCGCACGCCCCCCGCCATCAGCAGGCTCAGCCACCAGTAGTTGAACACCAGCGAGCGTGGCACCAGCGCCTGGGAATCCCGGTTCCAGTAGACCACCAGCGCCAGCACCAGAGCCGAAATCGTCACCGCCTTGAAGATGCTGATCAGTGCGTCGTTGCCCAGATAGCGCAACACGGCCCGGTACATGCCGGAGCGGATGTAGATGGGAATCGCGATGGCGGGGGCGGCCAGGAACAGCCAGAGATGGTCATCGAAGGGATCGACGAGCTTGTCGGACCCCAGCCTGACCCAGAATGCCAGCCACAGGGCGGCCCAACAGATCAGCACATCGACGCTGACCTGCAGAAGTCGTTTGTATCGGCGCGGCCATTTCAACAACCATGCGCGCAAATTCATGGGCTCCATGCCTCGCAACGAAATAAAAAAGTGGTACTACTCAGCCAAACCCGCACGGTATTTCAACACCAACCAGATCAATGGCCCATAGGCCAACGGAACAACGAACCAGGCATCACCCTTCAGCACCACCCAGCAGGCCAGCGGCAGCAGCCAGAACAGATTGATCGCGGCAACCGCCGCGGTCACTGGCCCATGTGCCCGCAAACGACGCGCGGCGTGCTGATAGGCGTGCTCCCGATGAGCTTCGTATACGCGCACGCCCCGCCATAGACGGCGCAACAGGGTGATGGTGGCATCCACCAGAAACACGGCCAGCAATATCAGCCAGGCCCAGAACAGATCAGGGTTGGCCCAGGCCATCTGCAACGACAGCAACCCCAGGATCAACCCGAGAAAACCGCTGCCGGCGTCCCCCATGAAGATCCTGGCCGGAGGAAGATTCCAGTAGAGGAAGCCACCCACCGAAACAGCCAGGAGAGCGGGAAGCACCGCAGCCTGCCAATCCCCCGTCAATCCGCAGATCAGTACCACGGCGGCACAGGTGGTAACCGCCTCGACCCCGGCGATACCGTCGATGCCATCCATGAAGTTATAGAGATTGAGCATCCATACCAGATACAGAAGCCCGACCGGAACTCCCCAGACACCCCACGGGATAGATACTTCGCCGAACTGCAGGGGCGGCATGCCGCCCAGCCAGTATAGCCCCCAGGCCGCCGCCACAAAATGCACCAGAAGCCGCCAGCGGGCGGAAATGGGTCGATGATCGTCGAGAAAGCCGACCAAAGCGACGAGACTTCCCGCGCCACCGAGGGCGACGGCGTGGTGAACTTCGAGCCATCCGCCCTGGACGACCACCGGCAGGGCCGCGATGAAGCTCAGGACAATGGCCACGCCGCCACCGCGCGGCGTGGGCACCACATGCGAACTCCGCTGGTTGGGAACATCCATAATGCTGTGATGAAGCGCATACGCACGCACCAGCCAGGTCCCCACCCAGGCAACGCACAGCGCAGCCGCAAGCAGCCAGCCGACCGTCAGCATGCGCGTCTCCGCAGGAAATGCTCAGCGGTTTCCCGTAGCGCCTGCTCGCTGCGCACGGGCGGAGTCCAGCCCAGAAGCTCTCGCGTCTTGTCTATATCCAGTTGCAGCGAGCCGTACAGGCGCTGGACCAGGGAATCCCTGCCCGTCGCAATCAGCAGGCGCTTCACCAGCCGGGAACCCCACAGGCGCGCCGGGCGGCCCATGGCGGCGCCCAGGCGACGCAGTAGTTCGGAGGTGGAGATATCGTCACCATCGCTGACCAGTAGCGTCTGGTTGGCCGCGGCTGGGTGGCGGACGCAGCACACCAGCAAATCGACCAGATTATCCAGCGCGACAAAACTACGGCGGTTATCCACGCCGCTAAGCGGCAGCGGTATGCCGAGGCGCAACCAGCGCATCAGGCTGAGGAAATTGGCACGCACACCCGGCCCGTAGACCAGCGGGGGACGAACGATGACCAGTTCCATGCCGGTCTCGTCGGCGATCCTGCGCAGGCCCTGCTCGGCTTCGTACTTGGAGAGGCCATAGGGATCGCTCGGCGGTACAGGCGCGTCATCGGCGCGGATGGGCTCTCCGGGCCGGCTCGCCTCGCCATTGACCTTGACCGAACTGAGGAACACGAAACGGCGCACGCCCGCCGCCGCAGCCGCCGTAGCCAGCGCCAGCGTGCCCTGGACATTGACCCTGCGGAACTCGGCCAAGGGATCGGCGGCATGATCGTGCATCACATGCACGCGAGCGGCAGCATGCACCACTGCGGAGAAGCCTTGCAGGTCCTGCGGGCTCACCCGGCAATCCTCGAGATCACCCAGTGCCAGATATTCGACAGAAGCTTCTGCTGGAGCGGGTACACGACGCACACCCGCGACAGGCACCATGCCAGGCTCCGCGCCGAGCCTGCGCACCAACGCACCGCCGACGAAACCGGTGGCTCCTGTTACAAGCACCCGTTTCATGGGCAGATAGTTCATCGAGGGTTGATCCAGATTGCAGGCAGTGTTCGACAACATCTGCAAAGGTTTAGTTGCTCTTCGCCACGGAGGAAGCGACTTGTGTTTCGCGCCTCGCGCGCGCCGAGCGTCCAGCCATCCGCCAGGCGAGGATCAGGCTGAAAAAGAGGCTGGAGAGGACACCCAGCAGGAAGGCGGCGACCAGCACCACGGAGAACGGCAGCTCCGGGGTCGCCCAGAGCAGGAACTGGAATTGCGACTGCTGGCTGTTCTGCAGGACGAACACCAGAACCAGGGCGCCGACGAGCAGCAAACCCGAAACGACGATGAAGCGCTTAATTCCGCTGAGCATGTTCAGCTTCCCAGGGCGACGGAAAAACCGTGATCTTACTCGTCATTGACGCGATCGCGCAGCTCTTTGCCAGGTTTGAAGTGCGGCACGTACTTGCCATCCAGTCGAACCGACTCGCCGGTCTTCGGGTTTCTTCCGACCCGGGGAGCACGATAGTGCAGAGAAAAGCTGCCAAAGCCGCGAATCTCGATCCGGTCGCCAGTCGCCAGAGCCTGGGACATCTGCTCCAGCATGGTCTTGATCGCGAGCTCCACATCCTTGGAGGACAGCAGTCCCTGGTGAGTGACAATGCGCTCGATCAACTCCGACTTGGTCATGGTTTTCCCTTCTTTTTCAAGCGGCTAGATCAACTGATAGGGTGTTTTAGCACGCCTTCCAATGTTTGGATAGCCCAAATGTCAAGAGGAAAAATACGAATCGCCCGGAAATGAAAAAGGGCGACCGAAGTCGCCCTTTTTCCAGAAGCACCGGAACTTAGTTCTGGTTCATCTGCGCACGGATCAGATCACCGATAGTGGTCGGACCAGTGGTTTCGGTTTCCTGCTTGTTACGCAGCTCTTTCATCGCATCCTTTTCGTCTTCGACGTCTTTGGACTTGACGGACAGGCTGATAACGCGGGACTTGCGGTCGATGCTGATGATCTTGGCTTCGACTTCGTCGCCTTCTTTCAGCACGTTGCGCGCATCTTCAACGCGGTCACGGCTGATTTCGGAGGCTTTCAGGATGCCTTCGATGTCGCCGCCCAGGCTGATCACGGCGCCCTTGGCGTCCACTTCCTTGACGGTACCGCGCACGATGGTGCCTTTCTCGTTCAGGGAGGCGTAGTTGGAGAACGGATCGTCTTCCAGCTGCTTGATGCCCAGGGAGATGCGCTCACGCTCCGGATCAACGGACAGGATGACGGTTTCCAGCTCGTCGCCCTTCTTGAAGCGACGTACGGCTTCTTCGCCCACTTCGTTCCAGGAGATGTCGGACAGGTGAACCAGACCGTCGATGCCGCCGTCCAGGCCGATGAAGATACCGAAATCGGTGATCGACTTGATGGTGCCAGAGATCTTGTCGCCCTTGTTGAACTGGCCGGAGAAGTCTTCCCACGGGTTCGACTTGCACTGCTTGATGCCCAGGGAGATACGACGACGCTCTTCGTCGATGTCCAGAACCTGAACTTCCACTTCGTCGCCGACCTGAACGACCTTGGACGGGTGGATGTTCTTGTTGGTCCAATCCATCTCGGACACGTGCACCAGGCCTTCCACGCCCTCTTCCAGCTCGGCGAAGCAGCCGTAGTCGGTGAGATTGGTGACCTTGGCGGTGACACGGGTGCCTTCCGGGTAGCGCGCCTTGATGGCGACCCACGGATCTTCGCCCAGCTGCTTCAGACCCAGGGAGACGCGGTTGCGCTCGCGGTCGTACTTCAGGACCTTGACGTCGATCTCGTCGCCGACGTTGACGATCTCGGACGGGTGCTTGATGCGCTTCCAGGCCATGTCGGTGATGTGCAGCAGACCATCTACGCCGCCCAGGTCAACGAACGCACCGTAGTCGGTGAGGTTCTTGACGATACCCTTGACCTGCTGGCCTTCCTGCAGGGATTCCAGCAGAGCTTCGCGCTCGGCGCTGTTCTCGGCTTCCAGCACGCTGCGACGGGAAACGACAACGTTGTTGCGCTTCTGGTCCAGCTTGATGACCTTGAACTCCAGCTCTTTGCCTTCCAGGTGAGTGGTATCACGCACCGGACGGACATCGACCAGGGAGCCCGGCAGGAACGCGCGGATGCCGTTGACGTCAACGGTGAAGCCGCCTTTGACCTTGCCGTTGATGACGCCCTTGACCACTTCCTCAGCATTGAAAGCGGCTTCCAGAACCAGCCAGGACTCGGCACGCTTGGCTTTCTCGCGGGACAGCTTGGTTTCACCGAAGCCGTCTTCCACAGCGTCCAGCGCAACGTGGACTTCGTCACCGACCTTGATGGTCAGCTCGCCTTGTTCGTTGAAGAACTGGTCGAGCGGGATGACGCCCTCGGACTTCAGACCGGCATGCACGGTAACCCAGTCACCGTCGATGTCGACCACGATGCCGGTGATGATGGCACCCGGCTGCATGTCGAGGGACTTCAGGCTTTCTTCAAAAAGTTCTGCAAAGCTTTCGCTCATGTTGATTCCTGTTGATCAAGGGCGGGGATTCGCCCAAACCACACTCCAGACAATGTGGGTTCGTTCATGTAAAAAGAGGCCTGCGGGACTATGACTGGTCTCCCGCATGCCTCCTTGCGAGCCTTTCGACTTAAGGCAGCCGTGGCTCATTGCCCTGCAAGATCGCGACTGGCGACCTCGCTGAGAATTCTTTCCATTACCTGCTCGATGGTCAGCTCGGTGGAATCCAGCTGGATGGCGTCGACCGCCGGCTTCAGCGGAGCCACCGCGCGCTGCATGTCGCGCTCGTCGCGAGCACGAATCTCGTCTAGCAGACTCGGCAGGCTAACACCTTCGACCTTGTCTTTCAACTGCAGGTAGCGGCGGCGCGCGCGCTCCTCGGCACTGGCGGTCAGGTAGATCTTCAACGGCGCGTCCGGAAACACCACGGTGCCCATGTCGCGACCGTCGGCCACCAGGCCCGGCGCCTCGCGGAAGGCGCGCTGGCGCTGCAGCAGTGCCTCGCGCACCGCCGGCAGGGACGCGACCATGGAAGCGCCGGCGCCGATCTGCTCGTTGCGGATGGCATCGGTGACCTCCTCGCCCTCGAGGATGATGCGCTTGCCGACGAACTGCACGTCCAGGTGGGCGGCCAGGGTCTTCAGCGCTTCCTCGTTGGTCAGGTCGATACCATGGTTGCCGGCGGCGAAGGCCAGCAGGCGGTACAGGGCGCCGGAGTCCAGTAGTTTCCAGCCCAGCTGGTTGGCCAGCAGGCCGGCGATGGTACCCTTGCCCGAGCCGCTCGGCCCATCGATGGTGATGACGGCGGCGTTCATGCCTTGCTCTCTTCCGCCACGCGGATGCCGGTCTGTGCTGCCAGACCGAGGAAGTTGGGGAAGGAGGTGGCGACGTTGGCGCAATCGTGGATGCGGATCGGCGCCGTGGCACGCAACGAAGCGACGCTGAAGGACATGGCGATGCGGTGATCGCCATGGCTCCACACTTCGCCGCCACCGATCGAACCACCCTCGATGATGATGCCGTCCGGGGTCGGCTCGGCCTTCACACCCAGGGCGATCAGCCCATCGGCCATCACCTGGATGCGGTCGGACTCCTTGACCCGCAGCTCCTCGGCGCCACGCAGCACGGTGCGCCCTTCGGCGCAGGCGGCGGCGACGAACAGCACCGGGAATTCGTCGATAGCCAGCGGCACCAGGTCCTCGGGGATATCGATGCCCTTGAGCCTGGCGGCACGCACGCGGATGTCCGCCACCGGCTCGCCGCCGACTTCGCGCTGGTTTTCCAGGGTCAGGTCGGCGCCCATCAGCTTGAGGATGTCGATCACGCCGGTACGGGTCGGGTTGATGCCGACGTGCTCCAGCACCAGCTCGGAGCCCTCGGCGATGCTCGCGGCGACCAGGAAGAAGGCGGCCGAGGAAATGTCCGCCGGCACTTCGATATGGGTAGCGCTGAGCTTGTGGCCAGACTCGACAGTGGCGACGTTGCCGTCGACCGTCACCGGATAGCCGAAGCCGCACAGCATGCGCTCGGTGTGGTCGCGGGTCGGCGCCGGCTCGGTCACGCTGGTTTCGCCAGCGGCGTACAGGCCGGCCAGCAGCAGGCAGGATTTGACCTGGGCGCTGGCCATCGGCATGTCGTAGCTCATGCCGGTCAGGCGCTGGCCGCCACGGATGGTCAGTGGCGGACGGCCTTCCGGACCGGTCTCGATCACCGCGCCCATCTCGCGCAGCGGCTTGGCTACGCGGTTCATCGGACGCTTGGACAGCGAGGCGTCGCCACTCAGCACGGTGTCGAACGGCTGCGCGGCGAGCAGGCCGGAGAGCAGGCGCATGGAGGTGCCGGAGTTGCCCAGGTAGAGCGGGCCGGGCGGCGGCTTGAGGCCGTTCAGGCCGACGCCGTGGATGGTCACCTTGCCGTGATGCGGGCCTTCGATCACCACGCCCATGTCGCGGAAGGCCTGCAGGGTGGCCAGGGCGTCCTCGCCCTCGAGGAAGCCCTCCACCTGGGTGGTGCCTTCGGCCAGCGAGCCGAGCATGATCGAGCGGTGCGAGATGGACTTGTCGCCGGGCACGCGGATGCGGCCGGAGAGGGAGCCACCGGGATTGGCGAGGTAGATCAGGTCGTTCGAGTGCATGGCGTCCACATAGGCCCTGCGGGCCAGGATTTTGCTGAAATGCTCGCGGGCGTGACGGGCGCGGGTGAACACGCCCAGCAACTGATGCCCGTCCCCAGCGTCGACCGCGCCGCGCAGAGCGTCGAGGTCGTCGCGAAATGCGTCGAGGGTGCGCAGCACAGCCTCGCGGTTGGCGAGGAAGATGTCGTGCCACATCACCGGGTCGCTGCCGGCGATCCGCGTGAAGTCGCGGAAGCCACCGGCGGCGTAGCGGAAAATCTCCAGGTTCTCGCTGCGCTTGGCCAGCGAGTCGACCAGGGTGAAGGCCAGCAGATGCGGCAGGTGGCTGGTAGCGGCCAGCACCTGGTCGTGATGCTCCACCTCCATGTGCTCCACATCGGCACCCAGGACGCGCCACAGGCCGTCGACCAGCGCCAGCGCAGCGGCATCGGTGCTTGCGTGCGGAGTGAGGATCACCTTATGCCGGCGGAACAGCTCGGCGTTGGAGGCCTCCACCCCGCTCTCCTCAGAGCCGGCGATGGGATGACCCGGGACGAAGCGCTCTACCCTGCCATCGAAGGCCAGGCGCGCCGCGCGCACCACGTTGCCCTTGGCGCTGCCCACGTCGGTGAGCACCGCTTCGCCCAGGTCGAGTCGCGCCAGCTGCGCCAGGACCTTTTCCATGGCCAGGATAGGCACCGCCAGCTGGATCACCGTAGCGCCCTGACAGGCGGCGGCCAGTTCGGTCTCGCAGCGGTCGACCACGCCCAACTCCACCGCCAGGCGGCGCGACTTGGCGTCCAGGTCCACGCCCACCACTTCGTCGAACAGCCGTTTCTCGCGGATGCCCTTGGCGAAGGAGCCGCCGATCAGGCCGAGCCCCACCACCACCAGGCGGCCGAGCCTGCCGGCCGGCATGAGGTCAGCCACGGAGAATCCGCTCCAGCGCTTCGAGGAAGCGGGCGTTCTCCTGTTCGGTGCCGATGGACACGCGCAGGAAGGTCGGCATGCCGTAGCCGGCCACCGGACGCACGATCACCCCGGCCTGCAGCAGAGCCTGGTTGATCGGCGCGGCGTCGCGAGCGAAGTCGACGGCGATGAAGTTGCCCTTGCTGGGAATCCAGCTCAGGCCCAGGCCGCGGAAGCCGGCCTCCAGCTGCGCCATGCCGGCATCGTTGGTGCGGCGGCTGGCGGCCAGGTAGTCGGCATCGTCCAGCGCGGCGCAGGCCGCGGTCAGGGCCAGGCTGTTGACGTTGAACGGCGCACGCACGCGGTTGAGCACGTCCGCCACCTGAGGCGAGGAAAGCGCATAGCCGACCCGCAGCGAGGCCAGGCCGTAGGCCTTGGAGAAGGTGCGCGAAACGAGGAGGTTCGGGTAGCGCGCCAGGTAGTCGAGGCCATCCGGCAGCTCGTCGCCCTCGGCGTACTCGATATAGGCCTCGTCCAACACCACCAGCACGTTCTCCGGCACGCGGGCGAGGAAGCGCTCCAGCGCGTCCGGGCCGAACCAAGTGCCGGTCGGGTTGTTCGGGTTGGCGACGAACACCACGCGGGTATTGGCGTCGATGGCCGCCAGAATGGCCTCCAGGTCATGACCATGGTCCCTGGCCGGCACCACCTTGCTCTGGGCACCGACCGCCTGGGTGGCAATCGGATACACGGCGAAAGCGTACTGGCTGAACACCGCGTTCAGGCCCGGCGCCAGCCAGGCGCGGGCGACCAGGTCGAGAATATCGTTGGAGCCGTTGCCCAGAGTCACCTGGGCCGGGCTGACGCCACAGCGGGCTGCCAGCTTCTGCTTCAGCTCGAAGCCGTTACCGTCGGGATAGCGGGTCAGCTCGGCCAGTTCGACGCGGATCGCCTCCAGCGCCTTGGGCGACGGACCCAGCGGATTCTCGTTGCTGGCCAGCTTGACGATGCCGGCAGGATCGAGATCCAGCTCGCGGGCCAGTTCGTCGACCGGCTTGCCCGGCACGTAGGGCGAGAGTTTCTGCACGCCCGGCACGGCCAGGGCGAGGAAGTCGCAGCTCATTGAGCTCTCCTCAGACAATCACGCGGCTCAGAGAACCGCTTTCGGGTAGGAACCCAGCACCTTCAGGGCGACGGCTTCGCCGTTGATCTTTTCCAGCACGTCTTTGATCAGCGGGTCTTTGTGGTGGCCGACGAAGTCGATGAAGAACACGTAGGTCCACTTGCCGCTGCGCGACGGGCGGGTCTCGATGCGGGTCAGGTCGATGCCGTTGGTGTGGAACGGCACCAGCAGCTCGTGCAGAGCACCCGGCTTGTTGCGCATGGAGACGATGACCGAAGTCTTGTCGTCGCCAGTCGGCGGCACTTCCTGGCTGCCGATGATGAGGAAGCGCGTGGAGTTGTCCGGACGATCCTCGATCTTTTCCTGCAGCTTGGTCAGGCCGTAGAGGTTGGCCGCCATATCGCCGGCGATCGCCGCCGAGTTCCACTCGCTCTTCACCCGCTTGGCCGCATCGGCGTTACTGGAAACTGCCACGCGCTCGACGTTCGGGTAGTGCGCATCCAGCCACTTGCGGCACTGGGCCAGGGACTGGGCGTGAGAATAGATGCGGGTGATCTTGTCGGTCTTGGTGGTCTCGCCGACCAGCAGGTGGTGGTGGATGCGCAGCTCCACCTCGCCACAGATGACCATGTCGTGCTCGAGGAAGCTGTCCAGGGTGTGGTTGATCGCACCCTCGGTGGAGTTTTCCACCGGCACCACGCCGAAGTTGACCGCCCCGGCGGCCACTTCGCGGAACACTTCGTCGATGGCGGCCATCGGCACGCTGATCACCGAGTGGCCGAAATGCTTCATCGCCGCCGCCTGGCTGAAAGTGCCTTCCGGGCCGAGGTAGGCGACCTTGAGCGGCTGCTCCAGGGCCAGGCAGGAGGACATGATCTCGCGGAACAGCCGCGCGATCTCCTCGTTGTCCAGCGGCCCCTTGTTCAGCTCCATGATGTGCTTGAGCACCCAGGCCTCACGCTCGGGGCGGTAGAACACCGGCTTCTCGCCTTCCGGCAGGGAGGCCATCTTGACCCGCGCCACGTCCTGGGCGCAGCGCGCGCGCTCGCTGATCAGCTCGAGAATCTTCTCGTCGAGGCTGTCGATGCGAACCCGCAGCGCCTTGAGCTGATCGGCGTCGCTCATCAGCCGTGCTCCTTCTCGAACTCGGCCATGTAGGCCACCAGGGCCTCCACGGCATCCAGGCCGGTGGCGTTATAGATGGAGGCACGCATGCCGCCCACCGAGCGGTGGCCCTTGAGGTTGAGCAGGCCACGGGCGTCGGCGCCGGCGAGGAAGGCCTTGTCCAGCTTCTCGTCGGCCAGGCGGAACGGCACGTTCATCCAGGAGCGGGCACCCGGCTGGATCGGGTTGCTGTAGAAGTCGCTGGCATCGATGGCCTTGTACAGCAGGTCCTTCTTGGCCTTGTTGCGCTGCTCCATCGCGGCGACGCCGCCCTGCTCCTTCAGCCACTCGAAGACCAGGCCGGAGAGGTACCAGGAGTAGGTCGCCGGGGTGTTGTACATGGAGCCGTTGTCGGCGGCGATCTTGTAGTTGAGCATGGTCGGGCAGACGCTGCGGGCGCGGCCCAGCAGGTCTTCGCGGACGATGGCGACGACCAGGCCGCTCGGGCCGATGTTCTTCTGCGCGCCGGCGTAGATCAGGCCGAACCTGGACACGTCGATCTCGCGGGAGAGGATGTCCGAGGACATGTCCACCACCAGCGGGGTGTCGCCCACCTCGGGAATCCAGTCGAACTGCAGGCCGCCGATGGTCTCGTTGCTGGCGTAGTGCACGTAGGCGGCGTCCTTCGACAACTGCCACTCGTTCTGCCCGGGAATGGCGAAGTAGTCGTAGCCCTTGGCGCTGGCGGCGACGTTGATGTTGCCGTAGCGACGCGCTTCCTCGATGGCCTTCTTCGACCAGATACCGGTCTCGATGTAGTCGGCAGTGCCATCTTCCGGCAGCAGGTTCAGCGGAATTTCGGCGAACTGCTGGCTGGCGCCGCCCTGCAGGAACAGCACCTTGTAGTCGTTGGGAATGCTCAGCAGGTCGCGCAGGTCCTGCTCGGCCTTCTCGGCGATGGCCACGTACTCGTCGCTGCGGTGGCTCATCTCCATCACGGAGAGGCCGCGCCCCTGCCAGTCGAGCATCTCGGCCTGGGCGCGCTGCAGAACGGCGGTGGGCAGCGCGGCCGGGCCGGCGCAGAAGTTATGGGCTCGTTTGCTCACTTCGACTCTCACTCTTCGCTGTTGCCGGTATCCGCGCCCTCTTCGGCGTCGGTCACCGCATCTTCGTTCTGCTCGCCGGCCTCGCCTTCCAGCGCCTCCAGCTCATCCTCGTCGCCGCCGGACGGTTCCTGCACCCGCTCGAGGCCGACCAGGGTCTCGTCCTTGGCCAGCTTGATCAGGGTCACGCCCTGGGTGTTGCGCGAGGAGAACGACACTTCGTCGACGCGGGTACGCACCAGGGTGCCCTGGTCGGAGATCAGCATGATCTCCTCGCCGCCCTGCACCTGCACGGCGCCGACCAGCTTGCCGTTGCGCTCGTTGATCACCATGGCGATCACGCCCTGGCCGCCACGACCACGACGCGGGAACTTGCCCAGACCAGTGCGCTTGCCGAAGCCACGCTCCGAGGCGGTGAGGATCTGTGCGCCGGATTCGGGGATCAGCATGGAGATCAGCTGCTGTTCCTTGCCCAGACGCATGCCGCGCACGCCGCGGGCGGTACGGCCCATGGTGCGCACCATGCTCTCGGCGAAGCGGATCACCTTGCCGGCGCTGGAGAACAGCATGACTTCCTTGGCGCCGTCGGTGATGGCGGCGGCGATCAGGGTGTCTCCCTCGTCCAGGCGCAGGGCGATCAGGCCGCTGGAGCGCGGCTTGCTGAACTGCACAAGCGGAGTCTTCTTCACGGTGCCGAAGGCGGTGGCCATGAAGATGTAGGCGCCGGTGGGCTCGGCCACCAGTTCCGGGGTATCGCCTTCGACTTCCTCGACTTCCGGCTCAACCACCTCGCCTTCGAGCACGGCGCCCTCGGCCTCGTCGAGTTCTTCCTCGTCGCCGGCCTCGCGCTGCAGGGCTTCCAGGTCGATCTGCAGCATGGCGGTGATGCGCTCACCCTCGTCCAGCGGCAGCAGGTTGACCAGCGGACGGCCGCGCGCGGTGCGCGAGGCTTCCGGAATCTCGAAGGTGCGCAGCCAGTAGACCTTGCCCTTGCTGGAGAACAGCAGCAGGGTGGCATGGCTGTTGGCGACCAGCAGGTGCTCGACGTAGTCCTCGTCCTTCACCCCGGTGGCCGACTTGCCCTTGCCGCCGCGGCGCTGGGCCTGGTAGGCGGCCAGCGGCTGGGACTTGGCGTAGCCGCCGTGGGAGATGGTGACGACACGCTCTTCCTCGGTGATCAGGTCGGCGATGGTCAGGTCCATCTGCGAGGCCATGATCTCGGTGCGGCGGGCGTCGCCAAACTCGGCCTTGACCTTCTCCAGCTCCTCGCGGATGACTTCCATCAGGCGCTCGGGGCTGGTCAGGATGCGGATCAGCTCGCCGATCTGGACCAGGATTTCCTGGTACTCGGCCAGCAGCTTCTCGTGCTCCAGGCCGGTCAGGCGGTGCAGGCGCAGCTCGAGAATGGCCTGGGCCTGCTCGGGCGACAGGTAGTACTTGCCGTCGCGCAGGCCGTACTGCGGGTCCAGGTCTTCCGGACGGCAGGAGTCGGCGCCGGCGCGCTCGACCATCGCTTCCACCGCGCTGGAGGCCCAGGCGGTAGCGATCAGGCGCTCCTTGGCCTCGGCCGGGGTCGGCGAGTTCTTGATCAGCTCGATCACCGGGTCGATGTTGGACAGGGCGACGGCCTGGCCTTCGAGGATGTGGCCGCGCTCGCGGGCCTTGCGCAGCTCGTAGACGGTCCGCCGGGTCACCACTTCGCGGCGGTGGCGGACGAACACCTCGAGCATGTCCTTGAGGTTCAGCATGCGCGGCTGGCCGTCTACCAGGGCCACCACGTTGATGCCGAACACGCTCTGCATCTGGGTCTGCGCGTAGAGGTTGTTCAGCACCACCTCGCCGACTTCGCCACGGCGCAGCTCGATGACCACGCGCATGCCGTCCTTGTCGGACTCGTCGCGCAGCTCGGTGATGCCTTCGATCTTCTTCTCTTTGACCAGCTCGGCGATCTTCTCGATCAGACGCGCCTTGTTCAGCTGGTACGGCAGCTCGGTGACGATGATCTGCTGGCGGTTGCCGCCCTTCTCCATGTCCTCGATCACCGCGCGGGCACGCATGTAGATGCGGCCACGGCCGGTGCGGTAGGCCTCGATGATGCCCGCGCGACCGTTGATGATGCCGGCGGTGGGGAAGTCCGGGCCGGGGATGTACTGCATCAGCTCGTCGACGGTCAGCTCGGGATTGTCGATCAGCGCCAGGCAGCCGTCGATCACCTCGGTGAGGTTGTGCGGCGGGATGTTGGTGGCCATGCCCACGGCGATACCGGACGAGCCGTTGACCAGCAGGTTGGGGATCTTGGTCGGCATGACCGCCGGGATCTGTTCGGTGCCGTCGTAGTTGGGCACCCAGTCGACGGTTTCCTTGTCCAGGTCGGCCAGCAGCTCGTGGGCCAGCTTGGCCATGCGCACTTCGGTGTATCGCATGGCCGCGGCATTGTCGCCGTCCACCGAACCGAAGTTGCCCTGGCCATCGACCAGCATGTAGCGCAGGGAGAAGGGCTGGGCCATGCGCACGATGGTGTCGTAGACAGCCGTGTCGCCGTGCGGGTGGTACTTACCGATCACGTCACCGACCACACGGGCGGACTTCTTGTACGCCTTGTTCCAGTCGTTGCCCAGTTCGCTCATGGCGAAGAGCACGCGCCGGTGCACCGGCTTCAGGCCGTCGCGCGCATCCGGCAGAGCACGCCCGACGATCACGCTCATGGCGTAGTCCAGATAGGACTGTTTCAGCTCGTCTTCGATATTGACCGGGAGGATTTCTTTGGCCAGTTCGCCCATGAGAAGCCTGGTTCCTTATTCAGGTGAAACCCCGTCACGCCCTTCCTGGGCCGGACCGGAGTCCGCCGTTGTCGCCACAGCGGGGGCGACTCACGACAAATCAACGAGTTAAGTCGTATTGGAGCGGCCCGCACGGGGCCGCCCGAGAACTGCCGGAGCTTACCACAGTCACCCGTGCAGACCTACCCCGCCGGACGCCCGGACGATGGCCTCAATGCAGGCGCTTGCGGCACATGAGCTGGGCCATTTTCGCCGCATCCGGCCGCTCGACCACGCCCTTTTCGGTGACGATCACGTCGATCAGGTCGGCCGGCGTAACGTCGAACACCGGGTTCACCGCATGCACATCGGCGGCGACGCGCTGCCCGCCGACATCCAGCAGCTCGCGGCCATCGCGCTCCTCGATGAGAATGTCCTCGCCATCCTCCAGGCTCATGTCGATGGTCGAGCTGGGCGCCACCACCATGAAGCGCACGCCGTGATGCATGGCGTTGACCGCCAGCTGATAGGTGCCGATCTTGTTGGCCACGTCGCCATTGGCGGTGATGCGGTCGGCGCCGACGATGACCCAGGTGATGCTCTCGGTCTTCATCAGGTGGGCGGCGGCGGCGTCCACGTTCAGACTGACCGGCACCCCCTCGCCCGCCAACTCCCAGGCGGTCAGGCGCGAACCCTGCAGCCAGGGCCGGGTCTCGTCGGCGTAGACCCGCTCGACCAGCCCACCCAGGTGGGCGGCGCGGATCACCCCCAGCGCGGTGCCGAAGCCGCCGGTGGCCAGGGCGCCGGTATTGCAGTGGGTAAGCAGTTTCTGCGGGCCGTCCTGGTGCTTGCGGATCAGCTCCATGCCGAGCTGGGCCATGGTCAGGTTGGCCTCGCGGTCGCTGTCGAAGATGCCGATCGCCTCGGCCGCCAGCGCCGCCCGGGCGTCCTCGCCCGCCTTCAGGCGCTGCAGGCGCTCGCGCATGCGGTCCAGGGCCCAGAACAGGTTGACCGCGGTCGGCCGGGACTCGGCCAGCACGCGGAAGTCGTCTTCCAGCGCAAGCTTCCAGTCGCCGCCGTCCGCCAGGCGTGCCCGCGCGCCCAGGACCACGCCAAAGGCGGCGGCGATACCGATGGCCGGAGCCCCGCGCACCACCATGCTGCGGATCGCCTCGGCCACGCCGGCGGCCGAATCGTAGGCCAGCCAGGCCTCCTCGCGCGGCAGCAGGCGCTGGTCCAGCAGGAACAGCGTGTCATCGCGCCACTCGATGGCCTTTACCTTCTCTGCCGCCAACAGCTTGTCGCGCATGACATCCCCGCCCGGTGAAACGAAAAGCCGCGGATTATAGCGAGCCGCCGCCGACATGGGTCAGTTATACTGCCGCCCTGTTTCCTTCAGCCTGGATACCACGCCATGCCCGAACCGCGCCAGCCGCTCGACCTGCTGCTCCTGCCTACCTGGCTGGTGCCCGTCGAGCCCGCTGGCGTCGTGCTGAGGAACCATGCCCTGGGCATCCGCGACGGCCGCATCGCCCTGATCGCGCCGCGCGCGGAGGCCATGCGCCACCCGGCCAGCGAAGTCCGCGAACTGCCCGACTGCCTGCTCACCCCCGGCCTGATCAACGCCCACGGCCACGCCGCCATGACCCTGTTCCGCGGCCTGGCCGACGACCTGCCGCTGATGAGCTGGCTGCAGGACCATATCTGGCCGGCCGAGGCCAAGTGGGTCGACGAGGAGTTCGTCCGCGACGGCACCGAGCTGGCCATCGCCGAGCAGATCAAGGGCGGCGTCAGCTGCTTCTCCGACATGTACTTCTTCCCGGAAGTGGCCAGCGAGCTGGTGCACAAGAGCGGCATCCGCGCCCAGCTGACCATCCCCGTGCTGGACTTCCCCACGCCCGGTGCCCGCGACGCCGAGGAGGCGCTGCGCAAGGGCCTGCGCCTGTTCGACGACCTCAAGCAGCACCCGCGTATCAAGGTGGCCTTCGGCCCCCACGCGCCCTACTCGGTCAGCGACGACAAGCTACGCCAGGTGCTGATGCTGGCCGAGGAACTGGACGCCGGCATCCACATGCACGTCCACGAGACCGCCTTCGAGGTACAGCAGAGCCTGGAACTGCACGGCGTGCGCCCGCTGCAGCGGCTGGCCGGCCTCGGCCTGCTCGGCCCGCGCTTCCAGGCCGTGCACATGACCCAGATCAGCGCCGAAGACGTGGCCCTGCTGGTGGAAAGCAACAGCAGCGTGATCCACTGCCCCGAATCCAACCTCAAGCTGGCCAGCGGCTTCTGCCCGGTGGAAAAGCTCTGGCAGGCCGGGGTCAACGTCGCCATCGGTACCGACGGCGCCGCCAGCAACAACGACCTGGACCTGCTCGGCGAGGTCCGCACCGCCGCCCTGCTGGCCAAGGCCGTGGCCGGTAGCGCCACCGCCCTCAACGCCCACGCCGCCCTGCGCATGGCCACCCTCAACGGCGCCCGCGCCCTGGGCCTGGATGACTGCACCGGCTCGCTGGAGCCGGGCAAGCTGGCCGACCTGGCCGCCTTCGACCTGTCCGGCCTGGCCCAGCAGCCGGTCTACGACCCGGTCTCGCAGCTGATCTACGCCGGCAGCCGCGGCTGCGTGAAGCACCTCTGGGTCGGCGGCAAGCAGTTGCTGGACGACGGCCGCCTGACCCGCCTGGACGAGTCGCGCATCATCGCCAACGCCCGCGCCTGGGGCGAGCGCATCGCCGCCAAGAATTCGCTTTGAAGAGAGTCATGCCATGAGCAACGTCGACCACGCCGAAATCGCCAAATTCGAGGCCCTCGCCCACCGCTGGTGGGACCGCGAGAGCGAGTTCAAGCCGCTGCACGACATCAACCCGCTACGGGTCAACTGGATCGACGAGCGCGTCGGCCTGACCGGCAAGAAGGTGCTGGACGTGGGCTGCGGCGGCGGCATCCTCAGCGAGGCCATGGCCCAGCGCGGCGCCACCGTCACCGGCATCGACATGGGTGAGGCGCCGCTGGCCGTGGCCCAGCTGCACCAGCTCGAATCCGGGGTGAACGTCGAATACCGGCAGATCACCGCCGAGGAAATGGCCGAGGAAATGCCCGGCCAGTTCGACGTGGTCACCTGCCTGGAAATGCTCGAACACGTGCCCGATCCCTCCTCGGTGATCCGCGCCTGCCACAAGCTGGTCAAACCAGGCGGTCAGGTGTTCTTCTCCACCATCAACCGCAATCCCAAGGCCTACCTGTTCGCGGTGGTCGGTGCCGAGTACCTGCTGCGCCTGCTGCCGCGCGGCACCCACGACTTCAAGAAGTTCATCCGCCCCTCCGAGCTGGGCGCCTGGAGCCGCGCCGCCGGCCTGCAGGTCAGGGACATCATCGGCCTGACCTACAACCCGCTGACCAAGCACTACAAGCTGGAAGCGGACGTCGACGTCAACTACATGATCCAGACCCTGCGCGAGGAGTGAGGCGCATGGCCCTGCGAGCGGTTCTCTTCGACATGGACGGTACCCTGCTGGATACCGCGCCGGACTTCATCGCCGTGTGCCAGGGCATGCGTGCCGCGCACCGCCTGGAGCCGGTGGACGACCAGCTGATCCGCGACGTGGTGTCCGGCGGCGCCCGCGCCATGGTCGCCGCCACCTTCGGCATCGCGCCCGGCGCCGAAGGCTTCGAGGCGCTGCGCCTGGAGTTCCTCGAGCGCTACCAGCAGCACTGCGCCATCTACAGCAAGCCGTTCGACGGCATGACCGAGCTGCTCGCCGACATCGAGCGCTCACGACTGGTCTGGGGCGTCGCCACCAACAAGCCGGTGTGCTTCGCCGAGCCGATCATGCAGCAGCTGGAACTGGCCGACCGCAGCGCCGTGCTGGTCTGCCCGGACCACGTCGAGCGCAGCAAGCCGGCCCCGGACATGCTCCTTCTGGCCTGCCAGAAGATCGGCGTGAGCCCCGCCGAGACCCTCTTCGTCGGCGACGACCGGCGCGACATCGAGTCCGGCATCGCCGCCGGCTGCAGGACCGCCGCCGTCACCTACGGCTACATCCACCCCGAGGACAACCCGCGCCACTGGGGCGCCGACGTGGTGGTGGACCATCCGCTGGAGCTGCGCGCCGTGCTCGAGCGCGCCCTGTGCAGCTGCTAGTCGCCGCCTGATGTCTCTCGTTTTTTCAACTTGAAGCTTGCCGCTCTCCGAAGGAGCCTCAGATGTTCGATTACCAAGCCCGTCCCGACCTGCTCAAGGGACGCGTGATCCTGATCACCGGCGCCGGCCGGGGCATCGGCGCGGCCGCCGCCAAGGCCTGCGCCGCCCACGGCGCCACGGTGCTGCTGCTGGGCAAGACCGAGGAAAACCTCAACCGGGTCTACGACGAGATCGAGGCCGCCGGCCATCCGCAGCCGGTGGTGATCCCCTTCAACCTGGAGACCGCCCTGCCGCACCAGTACGACGAGCTGGCGGCCACGGTGGAGAACGAGTTCGGCCGTCTCGACGGCCTGCTGCACAACGCTGCCATCGTCGGGCCGCGCACGCCCCTGGAACAGCTGTCCGGCGACAACTTCATGCGCGTCATGCAGGTCAACGTCAACGCCATGTTCATGCTGACCAGCACCCTGCTGCCGCTGCTCAAGCTGTCGGACGACGCCTCGGTGGTGTTCACCTCCAGCAGCGTGGGCCGCAAGGGTCGCGCCTACTGGGGCGCCTATGCGGTGTCCAAGTTCGCCACCGAAGGCCTGATGCAGGTCGTGGCGGACGAAGTGGAAGGCATCACCCAGGTCCGCGCCAACAGCGTCAACCCGGGTGCCACCCGCACCAGCATGCGCGCCCAGGCCTATCCCGGCGAGAACCCGGCGAACAACCCGGCGCCGGAAGACATCATGCCGGTCTACCTGTATCTGCTGGGCCCGGACAGCAAGGGCACCAACGGCCAGGCACTCGACGCCCAGTGACCTCGCACACCGCCGGTTTTCCGGCGGTCGGCAGCGAAGCGGCATCAGATTGCCAGCACCGGCGTCAAGGTAGCGGCGAAAGGTTGCCGCAAAGCCGCCCAGAAACATCATAACCATTTGAAATAAAAGCACTTTATTAAAGTGGCACAGAATTCGCTCTAGCTCTCCCAACAAGGCGCTCAAGCGCCGGAGGTCGAGCAGCATGAATTCCACCATCCCTTCCAACACCATCGATTTCGACGCCGCCAAGCTGCAACGCCTGGGCTATGCCAGCCGCAACCAGCCGCTGCTGAAGCCGGTCACCCTGGCCCAGCTGCGCCAGCAGCTCAGCCTGCAGTTGCAGACCTCGCTGGAAGTCGATCGCATCCTCGGCCTCTTCTTCCAGCAGGTGCAGCGCCTGGTGCCGCTGAGCGCGCTGAGCTACCAGCTGGCCGCCTGCGACCTGCGCCTGGAACTCGGCGAGCGCGCCAACCACTCGACCGCCTACCGCCTGAGCCACCAGGGTGAATACCTGGGCGAGCTGACCTTCCGCCGTCACCAGCGCTTCAGCGACGAAGAACTGGGCCAGCTGGAATCCCTGCTCGCCAGCCTGCTGTTCCCCCTGCGCAACGCCCTGCTCTATCGCGCGGCCCTGCAGAGCGCGCTGCGCGACCCGCTGACCGATACCGGCAACCGCATCGCCATGAACCAGGCCCTGCAGCGCGAAGTCGACCTGGCCCGCCGCAGCATGCAGCCGCTATCCGTGCTGATGCTGGACATCGACCACTTCAAGAGCATCAACGATCGCTTCGGCCATGCCACCGGCGACGAAGTATTGAAGGTCGTGGCCGCCGCGCTGAAGAACAGCCTGCGCAACATCGACATGGTGTTCCGCTACGGCGGCGAGGAATTCCTGGTGCTGCTGGCCAATACCAGCCGCGAGGCGGCGCAACTGGTGGGCGAGCGCCTGCGTCTGGCGGTGATGGGCCTGCAATACGTCGAAGAAGGCCGCACGCTGGAAATCTCCATCAGCCTGGGTTGCGCCACCCTGCTGGCGGGCGAGTCCCCGGAAAGCCTGCAGCGCCGCGCCGACAACGCCCTGTACGTATCCAAGCGCGAGGGCCGCAACCGCCTGTCCATGGCCGGTTGAGAAACGCCAGACGACAAAAAGGGGCTCCGCGGAGCCCCTTTTTGTTGGCTATGCACATCGTAGTGCGAGCTGCTGTAGGGTGCGCCATGCGCACCAACAAGCCCGCACATGCCCCAGTGCGCACAGCGCACCCTACGGCCGCTTAGCGCTTGCGGCCAAAGCCCGGGCGCTGGCCGTCGCCCGCTGGCGGACGCTTGCTCGGCGTGGCCGGGCGCGGCTTGCGGGCCGGCCGGTCGGCCAGTTCCACGGCCGGACGCGGCGCGCGCTTCTTGTTCACCTCGGACGGACGCTCGGCCACCGGCGTGCCACGGCTGCCATGCTCGCCCGACGGCTTGCGCGGAGCGCGCTGCGGGCGATCCTCGCCTCGCGGAGCACGGGCGGGACGCGGCGGCTGGCCGGCGGCCTCGGCGCCCTCATGGGAAGGACGCAGCACACGCTTGGTCCGCTCGCCGCGGCCCAGCGGCTTGGCCGCCTTGCGCTGCAGGCGATCGAGCTTCTCGCGCGTCTTTTCCTTCATCGCCGGCAGGGCTACCGGCTTGAGGCCGACCTCCTCGCTGAGAATGTCCACCTCGCGCTGGCCCATTTCGCGCCAGCGCCCCATTGGCAGATCGGAGGTCATGAACACCGGGCCGAAACGCACGCGCTTGAGGCGGCTGACCACCACGCCCTGGGATTCCCACAGGCGGCGCACCTCACGGTTGCGACCTTCCATCACCACGCAGTGATACCAGTGGTTGAAACCTTCGCCGCCGGGCGCTTCCTGGATGTCGGTGAACTTGGCCGGGCCGTCTTCCAGCATCACGCCGGCCTTGAGCTGCTCGATCATCTCCTCGGTGACCTCGCCACGCACGCGCACGGCGTATTCGCGGTCCATTTCGTAGGAGGGGTGCATCAGGCGGTTGGCCAGCTCGCCATCGGTGGTGAACAGCAGCAGGCCGGTGGTGTTGATGTCGAGGCGGCCGATGTTGATCCAGCGGCCCTCCTTCGGGCGAGGCAGGCGGTCGAACACGGTCGGCCGGCCTTCCGGATCGTCGCGGGTGCAGATCTCGCCTTCCGGCTTGTTGTAGATCAGCACGCGGCGGGTCACCTGGGCGTCTTCGCGCTTGAGCAGCTGGCCGTCGACGCTGATGGCGTCACGGGCCTCGACCCGGGCGCCCAGGGTCGCCACGGCGCCGTTGACCTTGACCCTGCCGTCGGCGATCCACTGCTCGATGTCGCGGCGCGAGCCGAGGCCGGCGCGGGCCAGGACCTTCTGCAGCTTCTCGCCGCTGGGACGGGGTTCGAATTCGGATTCACTCATCTGGGCACCTCCCGGTGTAACTGAGGATGAAAAAGGCCGCGCATCATACGCGGAACGCCGCGACCGCGCACGGCCGACTGACTATAGCCCGCTCAGCGGCTCTTGCGCCGGCCGGTGGCCTCGAAAGCCAGCAGGCGCAGGTCGGCCTCGGCCAGCAGGGCGAAGCGCTCGGCCTTGTCGAGCTTCTTCCAGGCCTTGATCTCGCGCTTGCTGCGGCCGCAGCCGACGCAGATGTCGTCGTCGAACTCGCAGACCTTGATGCAGGGACTCTTGCTCATGGCGCCAACCTGTCGGGAAAAAGCGTCGCCAGCATAGGACGGAACGAAGTCGGGCCGGGATTGAAAGTCTCAATCCGGTCAATGCAGGGAGTCGCCGGCATCCAGCGTCTCGCCCTGATCCTCTTCCGGCTCCTCGGTCCGCGGCAGGTCGTCGAAGTCGATCTTCAGGCCCTGTTCCATCTGGTCCAGTTCGACCAGCAGGCTGCGGAAACTGGTTTCCTCGCGCGGCTCGGCCGCCTCCTGCTCTTCCCCCTCGGCATCCACCCTGGCCTGCAGCGCAGCCGGCACCGGCATGTCGTCATCCAGCGCCAGCACAGGCTCGGGTTCCAGTTCGCGCAGGACGGCCAGCGGCGGCAGTTCTTCCAGGCTCTTCAGGTTGAAGTAGTCGAGGAAGGCGCGGGTGGTGGCGAGCATGGCCGGCTTGCCCGGCACGTCGCGGTAGCCGACCACGCGGATCCAGTCGCGCTCCTGCAGGGTCTTGACGATCTGGCTGTTGACCGCCACGCCACGGATGTCCTCGATCTCGCCGCGGGTGATCGGCTGGCGGTAGGCGATCAGCGCCAGGGTCTCGAGCATCGCTCGGGAATAGCGCTGCGGGCGCTCCTCCCACAGGCGGCCGACCCAGGGGGCGAACTTCTCGCGCACCTGCAGGCGGTAGCCGGAGGCCACTTCCTTCAGTTCGAAGGCCCGCCCCTCGCAGGAATTGCGCAGCACGTCCAGCGCCTCGCGGATCTGCGCGGGCTCCGGCCGCTCGCCCTCTTCGAACAGCTCGCCCAGGCGCTCCAGCGACAGCGGCCGGCCCTGGGCCAACAGCCAGGCTTCCAGCAGGGAAGCGAGTTCCTTGGGGTCGTTCAGGTTCATCTATTCGGCTCGGGCGCGGACGTGGATGGGTGCGAAGGGCTCATTCTGCACCAGTTCCACCAGTTGTTCCTTGATCAGTTCGAGCACCGCCATGAAGGTGACCACCACGCCCAGGCGCCCCTCCTCCGCGGCGAAAAGCGCGACGAACGGCACGAAACCGGCGCCCTTGAGCTTCTCCAGCACCTCGCTCATGCGCTCGCGGGTGGACAAGGCCTCGCGGGTCACCTGGTGGCTCTCGAACATGTCGGCGCGGCGCAGCACCTCGGCCATGGACAGCAGCACCTCTTCCAGGCTGACGTCCGGCAGCAGCTTGCGCGCCCGTGCCTCGGGGGCGTCGAGGCGCGGCACGCTGATGTCGCGACCGACCCGCGGCAACTCGTCCAGGCCCTCGGCGGCGGCCTTGTAGCGCTCGTATTCCTGCAGGCGGCGGATCAGCTCGGCGCGCGGGTCGTCTTCCTCTTCCTCGATCTCGGACGAGCGCGGCAGGAGCATGCGCGACTTGATCTCGGCCAGCATGGCGGCCATCACCAGGTACTCGGCGGCCAGCTCCAGGCGCACCGACTTCATCAGCTCGACATAGCCCATGTACTGCTTGGTGATCTCGGCCACCGGGATATCGAGGATGTCGATGTTCTGCTTGCGGATCAGGTACAGCAGCAGGTCCAGCGGGCCTTCGAAGGCTTCGAGGAAGACCTCCAGGGCGTCCGGCGGGATGTACAGGTCCAGCGGCAGCTCGGTGACGGCCTGGCCGTAGACGAGGGCGAACGGCAGCTCCTGCTGGGCGTTCGCCTGGCTGTCGACCTGCTCGCTCACGCCTCATCCTTCTGGAACGGCGTCGGATCGCCACAGCCGACGCGGAACACCTCGGGCTCGCCATCGGCCAGGTTGACCACGGTGGAGGCTTCCAGGCCGCCGTAGCCGCCGTCGATCACCAAGTCGACCTGGTGTTCGAGGATCTGGCGCATCTCGTAGGGATCGCTCATCGGCAGCTCTTCGCCCGGCAGGATCAGGCTCACGCTCATCAGCGGCTCGCCGAGCTGTTCGGCCAGGGCCAGGGCGATGGGATGGGCCGGCACCCGCAGGCCGATGGTGCGGCGCTTGGGGTGCAGCAGCATGCGCGGCACCTCGCGGGTAGCGTTGAGGATGAAGGTATAGGGCCCGGGCGTGTGGGCCTTGAGCATGCGGAAGGCGCCGGTATCGACCTTGGCGAACAGGCCGATCTGCGACAGGTCGCTGCACACCAGGGTGAAGTTGTGCTTGTCGTCCAGCTGGCGCAGGCGGCGGATGCGCTCCACCGCGCCCTTGTCGCCGATCAGGCAGCCGATGGCGTAGGAGGAATCGGTTGGGTACACGATCACCCCGCCGCCGCGGAGGATTTCCACCGCCTGCTTGATCAGGCGCGGTTGCGGGTTTTCCGGGTGGACCTGGAAGAACTGGCTCATGAACTCTCCCTGCTCAGGCGGTAACAGCGCGTGCATGATCGAAGCGCTCCCATAGAGGAGACAGGTCTTCCGGCAGCGGACGGTACATGCCGAGCTCCGACCAGTCGCCAGGGGCGTGGAAATCGCTGCCGACGGAGGCCAGCATGCCGAACTCGCGGGCCAGGATGGCCAGGCCGCCGACCTGCTCGGCCGGCTGCAGACCGTTGACCACCTCCAGCGCGTGGCCGCCGGCGGCGATGAAGTCGGCCACCAGGCGGCGCCGCTTGCTGCGGGTGAAGTCGTACTGCCAGGGGTGCGCCAGGCTGATCCAGGCGCCCGAGTCCGCGAGCGTGCCCACCGTCTGCTCCAGGCTAGGCCAGTGCTGCTTCACGTCGCCCAGCTTGCCCGAGCCCAGCCACTTGCGGAACGCCTCGGCGTGGTCGCGCACATGGCCGGCACGCACCAGGAATTCGGCGAAGTGCGGCCGAGCCGGCGCGTTGCCGCTGTCGCCCAGGCCCTGCTGCACCTCGCGGGCACCCTCGAGGGCGCCGGGCATGCCCTTGGCAGCCAGCCGGTGGGAGATTTCCTCGGCGCGCAGCCAGCGGCCCTGGTGCAGGTCCTCGATGGTCCGGCGCAGGGCCGGCGCATCGGCGGCGAAGTCGTAGCCGAGCACATGGATGGTCGCCCCGCCCCAGGTGCAGGACAGCTCGATACCGTTGATCAGGCGCAGGCCCAGCCCGTCCGCCGTGCGCCGTGCCTCGGCCAGCCCCTCGAGGGTGTCGTGGTCGGTCAGCGCCAGCACCTCGACGCCCCGGGCGTGGGCGCGCTCGACCAGCACGGACGGCGCGAGTACGCCGTCCGAGGCGGTGCTGTGGCAGTGCAGGTCGACCTTCATGCGGCGTCTTTCGTTAATGAGGTTGTTTGTTATTATGCCGCCACATCCCGCTTCTGGCTGCCGCCGTGAAACAATTCATCGATTTCATCCCGCTCATCCTCTTCTTCATCGTCTACAAGCTCGATCCCCGCACCGTCGAACTGGCCGGCGACAGCGTCGAGCTGGGCGGCATCTTCAGCGCCACCGCCGTGCTGATCATCAGCTCCCTGCTGGTCTACAGCGCCCTGTTCGTCCTCCAGCGCAAACTGGAGAAGAGCCAATGGCTGACACTGCTGGCCTGCCTGGTGTTCGGCAGCCTGACCCTGGCCTTCCACAGCGAGACCTTCCTCAAGTGGAAGGCGCCGGTGGTCAACTGGCTGTTCGCCCTCGGCTTCGCCGGCAGCCACTTCATCGGTGACAAGGTGCTGATCCAGCGCATCATGGGCCACGCCGTGAGCCTGCCGCAGCAGGTCTGGACCCGCCTCAACCTCGCCTGGATCGCCTTCTTCGTCTTCAGCGGCTGCGCCAACCTGTTCGTGGCCTTCACCTTTCATGACATCTGGGTCGACTTCAAAGTTTTCGGCAGCCTCGGCATGACGGTGATTTTCCTGATCGCCCAGGGCATCTACCTGGCCCGCCACATCCACGACGAAACCCCGCAGCAAAGCAAGGACTGACATGCTCTACGCCATCATTGCCAGCGATGCCCCCGAGTCCCTGGAAAAACGCCTGGCCAGCCGTCCGGCCCACCTGGCGCGCCTGGAGCAGCTGAAGGCCGAGGGCCGCCTGGTGCTGGCCGGCCCCCACCCGGCGGTGGACAGCAACGATCCCGGCCCGGCCGGCTTCTCCGGCAGCCTGATCGTCGCCGAGTTCGAATCGCTGGGCGCGGCGCAGAGCTGGGCCGACGCCGACCCCTACCGCGCAGCCGGCGTCTACGCCAGCGTGGTGGTCAAGCCGTTCAAGCGGGTACTGCCCTGATCCAACGAGCCGACGCGGGTCCATTCGCACCTTTCGGAAACCGGAGTTCCCCATGCGCCAAGGCACGTTCTATCTGCTGCTCGTCGTTCTCTGCGCGGCGCCCGCGCTGCATGCCGAAGAATCCCAACTTCCGGCAGCGCCAGGAGTTTCCACACCCGCCGACGGCGCCGAACAGATCGCCGCGCTGCAACGGGAGCTGACGGAGAGCCAGCGCCTGCTCGTGGAAGCCCAGGCCGCCTCCGGCGAGCGCGAGACCGCGCAGATCGGCCGCCTGCGCCAGGACAACCAGCGCCTCAAGCTGCAGCTCAAGCAGGCCCAAGCCGAACAGCCACCGCGCCTGCTCAGCGAGCAGCAGCTGTGGTTCGCCATCGGCGCCGGCACCGCCCTGATCGCCTTCATCGTCGGCCGTCTGAGCGCCGCCGGACGCGGCCGGCGCCGCAGCGAATGGGCCTGAACGTGAGCGCCGCCATGACCGACCTGCTGCTGATCGACGACGATCGCGAACTCTGCGAGCTACTGGCCAGCTGGCTGCACCAGGAAGGCTTCGCCGTGCGCGCCAGCCACGACGGCGTCAGCGCCCGCGTGGCGCTGGCCGAGCAGACGCCGGCGGCGGTGATCCTCGACGTGATGCTGCCCGACGGCAGCGGCCTGGAACTGCTCAAGCAACTGCGCAGCGACCACGCCGAACTGCCGGTGCTGATGCTCTCGGCCCGCGGCGAACCGCTGGACCGCATCCTCGGGCTGGAGCTGGGTGCCGACGACTACCTGGCCAAGCCCTGCGACCCCCGCGAACTGACCGCCCGCCTGCGCGCCGTGCTGCGCCGCAGCCTGCCGGTGGCCACGCCGTCGCGGCTGGAACTGGGCGACATCAGCTACAGCCCGCAACGCGGGGTGGCCTGCCTCGGCGAGCACGAGATCAGCCTGACCCTGTCCGAGGGCCGCATCCTCGAAGCCCTGCTGCAACAACCCGGCGAGCCGGTGGACAAGCAGACCCTGGCCCGGCTGGCGCTGGGCCGCAAGCTGACCCTGTACGACCGCAGCCTGGACATGCACGTCAGCAACCTGCGCAAGAAGCTCGGCCCACACCCGGACGGCCGCCCACGCATCGTGGCCCTGCGCAGCCGCGGCTACTACTACGCCCCCTGAACCCTGGCTTTACCCAGCCTTTACCCTCCGCTGACCGCGCCTGACCTTGCCCTCCCTAGACTGAGCTCATCCGGTAATCCACCGGCCCAGAGAAGGAGATACCCATGCGCAAGACTCTTACCGCCCTGCTGCTGGCTGCCAGCCTGCCGGCCATCGCCCTGGCCATGCCCGACGGCGCTCCGGGCAAACACGGCGGCTGTGAAAGAGGCATGCACAGCGAACACCGCGAGCACGGCAAGCGTCCATTCAAGGACCTCGACCTCAGCGCCGAACAGCGCCAGCAGATCGGCAAGCTGATGCGCGAACAGCGCGATGCGCCGCGCGAGATCACCCGCAAGTACCTGGACAAGCTGCCCAAGGCCGAGCAGGACGCCATGAAGAAGGAGCTGGAGAACAGCCGCCTGGAACATCAGAAGGCCATCCGCGCCATCCTGACGCCCGAGCAGCAGAAGACCTTCGACGCGCACAAGGCCGAGATGGAAAAGCGCCGGACCGAGCGCCAGGAATTCGAGGCCTGGAAAGCGGAGAAAGCCAAGAAGGCCGAGTAATATCCGACCAGCCCACGGACCCGACCAACCGCCGGGTTCTTCTTTTATCGAGGAGTCCCCATGCGTTCGATGTTCTGGCGCATCTTCGCCAGCTTCTGGCTGGCCGTCGCCCTGGTGTCGGGCTTGTCCCTGCTGCTCAGCCGGGCCCTGAACCAGGACGCATGGGTACTGGCCCATCACCCCGCGCTGGACAATCTCGCCGAGCGCTGGTCACAGAAATTCGAGGAACAGGGCGCCGAAGCCGCACAGCGCTTCCTGGAGCAACGCAAGAAGCGCTTCCACATCGATACCCAGGTGCTGGACGACAACGGCCAGAACCTGGTGAGCGGCACCTTCCCGGCCCGCGCCGCCGCCTACGAGGCACGCCAGCGCAACGACAAGCGCCTGCCCTGGCGGCGCCTGACCGAGGAATACATCAGCCCGAACGGCGAGACCTACCTGTTCATCTACCGCATCCCCCATCCCGAACTGATGGAGTGGCACCGCGCTAGCCTGTTCTGGCCGTTCAGCGCCTTCGGCATCGCCCTGGTGGTGCTGACCGCCATCAGCGTGCTGCTGACGCTCTCCATTACCCGCCCGCTCGGTCGCCTGCGTGGCGCCGTGCATGACCTCGGGCAGACTGCCTATCAGCAGCACAGCCTGGAGCGCCTCGCCAAGCGCGGCGACGAGCTCGGCCTGCTGGCCCGTGACTTCAACCGCATGGGCTCGCGCCTGCAGGACCTGATCGGCAGCCAGCGCCAGCTGCTGCGCGACGTTTCCCACGAACTGCGCTCGCCGCTGGCGCGCCTGCGCGTGGCGCTGGCATTGGCGGAGCGGGCCGAGCCGTCCCAGCGCGAACAGCTGTGGGGGCGTCTCTCCCAGGAATGCGATCGCCTGGAAGCCCTGATCGGCGAGATCCTCGCCCTGGCGCGCCTGGACGCCGACCCTGGCGCGGCACGGCCGATCAACCTGCGCCAGTTGCTCGACCAGTTGCAGGCCGACACCGCCCTGGCCGCGCCCGAGCAGACGCTGCAGGTCCACATGGACGAGCACCCCTTCGCACTCTCGGGTTGGCCAGACATGCTCGCCCGCGCCATGGACAACCTGCTGCGCAACGCCCTGCGATTCTCCCCGCCGGACCGGCCCATCGAGGTGGACGTCAAACGTCACGAGGGCCAGTTGCTGATCGCCATCCGCGACCACGGCCCCGGCGTCCCCCCAGAGCTGCTGGAGCACCTGGGCGAGCCGTTCTTCCGCGCCCCCAACCAGGCGGCGCCCGGGCATGGCCTGGGACTGGCCATCGCCCGCCGCGCGGCGGAGCGTCACGATGGGCAACTACTATTGGGCAATCACCCGGAAGGTGGTTTCATCGCTACCCTGGCGCTGCCACTGGCGGCCGACCAATAGGACATTCTCATGAGCCCCGACCAGTATCTCGCCCACCTGCGCGCCGTGTACGAGGCATTCGAACTGCCGTTCGAACTCATGCCGCCGGCCTCGGAACAGGAGCTGGCGGTCGTCCAGCAGGAACTCGGCCCCGTGGAGCCGGACCTCGCCGCGCTCTGGCGCATGACCCGCGGCAGCAGTGCGGACTGCCCGCAGCCTTTTTTCCAGCGACCGGGCTTCATCGATTCGCTGGATTTCCTCACCCCGCCACAGGCCCTCGACCAGGCGCGCAGCATGCAGGCACGCGCCCAGCGCATGTGGGACCTGGCCGGCCCGGCCAGCACGGACGAACGCCTGACGGGCCACTGGTGGGAGCAGGGCTGGCTGCCGTTCGCGAGCTTCTACGGCGACATCGTGCTGCTGATCGACAACCATCCCGGCCCCAGGGGGCAGGCGGGACAGGTGATCGCCTACGTGCACGATCCCGACAAGATGAGTTGGATCGCGCCGAGCTTCGCCGAATACCTGCGGGCAGCGGCGGCCAGCATCGATGAAGACCGCGAGGAATTCCTGCTCGCCCCGCTGGACGAGCTTTGAGCGTCTGCCGCTCGCGCGGGCGTTTCAGCCCTGCCAGGCGCTGACGAAATCGCCGGGTTCCAGGGCCGGCGGGACACGCCTCGCGCCCTCGAAGCTGCCGAGGTAGAGGAAGCCGACGATCTTCTCGTTGGCGGCCAGCCCCAGGCCGCGCAGCACATGAGGATGGTGGGCCAGGTCGCCGGTGCGCCAGATGCCGCCGAAGCCCAGCGCCTGGGCCGCCAGCAGCAGGCTGTGGACGGCGCAGCCGGCGGATAGCACCTGCTCTTCCTGCGGCACCTTGGGGTGCTCGCTGAGGCGTGCGATCACCACCACCACCAGCGGCGCGCGCAGGGGCATGGCGCGCGCCTTGTCCAGCGCCTCGGGCCGGGTCGCCGGGTCGCCGGCCAGCGCCTCCGCGTACAGCTCACCGAGCCGCACCCGCGCCTCGCCTTCCACGGTCAGGAAGCGCCAGGGGCGCAATTGTCCGTGGTCGGGCGCGCGCAGGGCGGCGCGGAACATCAGCTCGCGCTGGGCCGCATCGGGCGCGGGCGCCAGCAGGCGGCCGACGGAGACGCGGTTGAGCAGCAGATCGAGGGCTTGCATGGCCTTCTCCCGGTAGGAACAGGCCGCCATTCTAGGGTCTGTTGACGCTTAGAGTCTGTTCAAAATCTCGCGAGCTAGCGCTATGCAAGGCAAAAACAGGCGAGGAAGCGGAGTTTACTGGTGTAAATGAGCATTCCGAGCCTGTTTTTAACGCAGCAGAGCCGACGCACAGCAGATTTTGAATAGGCTCTTAGAAGCGACCGCGACGGCTGGCGCAGCGTCAGGCCACCTGCTCGGGCATCAGCGGCGGGGTCAGGGGCGGTAACCCGTAGGCCGCCCGCGCGGCATCGCAGTGGGCGTTGTGCTGGCCATCCTGCCAACTGGCGGTGAATTCCCGACAGGTGCTGGAGCGCTTCTCGTAGAGGCTGCAGCGCGTGCCGCAGCCCACGTCGCCGAGCAGCCCGACACAGCGCGCCGGCTTGGCGGTGGTGCCGAGCATGGCCACATGGTGCGGGCCGACCTGTTCGACCAGCTCGTCCGGCACGCTGCCGCCGGCGGAGCGGCACTCGCCCCAGAAGAAGGACACACGGAAATGCGCGCAGCAGGCGCCGCAAGTGAGGCAGGGGTTGTTTTCGGACATGATGGGGAGGGCACGAAGAAACCGGACATGGCCGGCGATCGGGTGTCTATTCTATGAATCCGCCGATCGCTGTGAAGCCCCCCAGGAATGGATTTACAGAGCCTGACGCCAAGGTAGAATGGCGCGCCCATGCGCAACCGGCACCCGCCCCACCCCGCGCGCCCTCGCCTGCTCTAGAATCGACGGTACCGCAGCGCGGAAAGGAACCCGATGTCTCTGCCCACCCTACGCATCCTCGCTTTCATCAACGGCATCTTCCTGGTCACCCTGGCCGTCAGCATGCTGGTTCCCGTGGCCACGCTGCTGGTGTTCAAGCAACCCCAGAGCATCGACGCCTTCCTCTGGTCCAGCCTGATCACCTTCGTCGCCGGCATCTCGATGGTCGCCCAGGGCCGCCCGCAGCACGGCCAGCTGCGCCCCCGCGACATGTACATGCTGACCGTCTCCAGCTGGGTGCTGGTGTCGGTCTTCGCCACCCTGCCCTTCATCTTCACCCAGCACGCCAGCTTCACGGACGCGTATTTCGAGAGCATGTCCGGCATCACCGCGACCGGCGCCACCATCTTCATCGGCCTAGACGACATGTCGCCGGGCATCCTGATCTGGCGCTCGATGCTGCACTGGCTCGGCGGCATCGGCTTCATCGCGATGGCCGTGGCGATCCTGCCGATGCTGCGCATCGGCGGCATGCGCCTGTTCCAGACCGAGTCCTCGGACCGTTCGGACAAGGTCATGCCACGCTCGCACATGGTCGCCAAGTACATGGTGGTGGCCTACGTCGGCCTCAGCGCGCTGGCCGTGCTGGGCTTCTGGCTGGCCGGAATGAACCTGTTCGACGCCGTCAACCACGCGATGTCCGCCATCTCCACCGGCGGCTTCTCCACCTCGGACGCCTCCCTGGCCAAGTGGCAGCAGCCAGCCGTGCACTGGGTGGCAGTGGTGGTGATGATCTGCGGCAGCCTGCCGTTCGTGCTCTACGTCTCGGCCCTGCGCGGCAACGTCCGGGCGCTGATCCGCGACGAACAGGTGCGCGGCTTCATCTTCGTTCTGCTCGGCAGCTGGGTGGCGCTGGCCACCTGGTACACCCTGACTACCCAGCTGCACTGGCTGGAGGCCCTGCGCCACGTGGCGGTGAACACCACGTCGATCATGACCACCACGGGCTTCGCCCTCGGCGACTACAGCCTGTGGGGCGGCTTCTCGACCATGCTGTTCTTCTACCTCGGTTTCATCGGCGGCTGCTCCGGCTCCACCGCCGGCGGCCTCAAGGTGTTCCGCTTCCAGGTCGCCTTCATCCTGCTCAAGGCCAACCTGATGCAGCTGGTCCACCCGCGCGCGGTGATCAAGCAGCAGTACAACCGCCACCGCCTGGACGAGGACATCGTCCGCTCGATCCTGGCCTTCTCCTTCTTCTTCACCATCACCATCGCCGCCCTGGCCCTGGCCCTCAGCCTGTGCGGGCTGGACTGGATCACCGCGCTGTCCGGCGCGGCCAGCACGGTGTCGGGCGTAGGCCCCGGCATGGGCCCGGTGATCGGCCCGGCCGGCACCTACGCCAGCCTGCCGGACACTGCTAAGTGGCTGCTCAGCGCCGGGATGCTGCTGGGCAGGCTGGAGATCCTTACGGTGCTGGTGTTGCTCTTCCCCGCCTTCTGGCGCCACTGAAAAATCCGCTCAGACCTGCTGCGCACGCCTGATCCGCGTGCGGGCAGTGCTCGCAATGCTCATGGACAGGAGTCCACTGCGCTTGCTGCGCGCTGGCCGCCCGCGGCTGAGGCGCGCTCGCGACGGCCTGGGCGGATTTTTACCGAGCCGGGCACCGCACGTCCGCACGCCGGGCCGGGTCTCTCTGCCAACCCTCACAAGCGCGCCCGGTATTCTCCGGGGGTGGCGTCGAACCAGCGGCGGAAGGCGCGGAAGAAGTTGCTGGGGTCGGCGAAGCCGAGCAGGTAGGCGATTTCCAGCAGGGTGAGGTTGGGCTGGGCCAGGTACTGCTCGGCCAGTTCGCGGCGGGTATCGTCGAGCAGCTGCTGGTAACTGGTGCCTTCCTCCTGCAGGCGGCGCTGCAGGGTGCGCTCGGACAGCAGCAGCGCCTGGGCCACCGCCTCGCGCTTGGGCTCGCCCTGGGGCAGCAGGCGGCACAGCACCTGGCGCACCTGGTGAGTCACGCGGCTCTCGGAGAAGCGCGCCAGGTACTCGCCGGCGAAACGGTCGTGCAGCTGCGCCAGCGCCTCGTTGGCGGAGGGCAGCGGCGCGTCCAGGTCGGCACGGTCGAACAGCAGGCCGTAGTGCTCGGCGTTGAAGCGCAGCGGCGCCTGGAACACCTCGCGGTACAGTTCCAGGCGCTCCGGCGGCGGCCCCTGGAAGCTGACCTGGCGCGGAGTCATCGGCTTGCCGGTCAGCCAGCGGCAGAAGGTCAGGGTATGGGCCAGCGAGGCCTCGCAGCTCTGCCTGGCGGCAGGCAGACGGTCGCCGTGGATCGCCAGGGTCAGCTCGTAGCCGTCCGGGCGCACGTGGAAGCTCAGGTCGGAGCCCTCGGCGATGATCCGCTGGTAGCGCACCAGGCGATTGAAGCCTTCCCGCAGGTTGCGGCTGGACATCAGCGCGTAGCCCACCACATGGAAGGCGGTCGGCCGCACCGACAGGCGCGCCATGTTCAGGCCGATGGCCGGGTTGCCCGAGACGTCTACCGCCAGGTGCCACAGCCGGGTCATGTCGTCCTGCGGGAAGCGCGCCTCCGGGTCTTCCAACGCGGCGTAGTCCAGCCCCAGCCGGGCGAACAGCGCACGGCAATCGAGGCCCTCCAGTTCCAGCGCCTGGACGATGCTGGAGGCCCAGCTGGAAGAAGTAGTACGTTCGCTCATCGGTGGTTCTGTTCTTATATGGCTAAGCACGCTTTGGCGCCATGAGGATACTAAACTGGCCCTGTATGTCACTGGCCGCGGAAGACAGCCTGGTTAGACTGTTGTCCAACAATGACAGGAGGTATGCCATGAGCGCTGAAACCACCGCCCGCTTCAACAGCTTCGCCGAGTTCTATCCCTACTACCTGCAGGAACACAGCAACGACGTGTGCCGCCGCCTGCATTATGTCGGCAGCCTTCTGGTGCTGGGCATCCTCGCCTACGCCGTGGTCACCCAGCAATGGCTCTGGCTGCTGGCCATGCCGCTGGCCGGCTATGGCTTCGCCTGGGTCGGCCACTTCGTCTTCGAGAAGAACAAGCCAGCCACCTTCAAGTACCCGCTGTACAGCCTCATGGGCGACTGGGTGATGCTCAAGGACGCCTTCACCGGCCGTATCCGCTTCTGATCCCATCGGCGGAGGTGCGCTCCACGCGCACCGCCGCCCGACCTCCTGCTCCCCTCGCGACGCCACTCGGCACTCCCTACTGGTCGTGTGACCTGCTCCTCGTTATGATCCCGCTGGCTCGGCTATTGCAGAGTCCAGATGCCCGCCAGAGGCGTCAGAAATCCAGCAGGGATAGTCCATACCGCATGAAATTCGCCGTCCAGGAAACACCCGGGGCGCAGCCTGCCCCGTTGCTCCGCGAGTATTATTCGCGAGTGCTGGCCTACATAGCCCCGGCCGCCGCCGTCGCCGCCGGCACCTACAGCCAGCACTTCGGCTACGACATCCTCTGGCTGGTGCCCTACGCCCTGCTCTATCCGCATCTGGCCTACCACCTCAGCAATCGCTTCAAACGCGACTACCCGCAGCAGACCAACCTGGTCCTGCTGTTCATCGACGCCCTGCATGCCGGCGCGGCTGCCGTGCTGATGACGTTTTCCCTCGTACCCACCCTGATGTTCCTGCTGACGCTGAGCTTCAGCGCACTGATCGCCGGCGGCCTGCGCAAGATGGGCATGGCGCTTCTGGTGGCGACCGGCAGCATGGCCTTGAACGCCGCCCTGCTGAAGCCGGAAATCAACATCGCCACGCCGAGCCTGGTGGCCCTGGTCAGCATCCTGCTGACTACCCTGTACATCTGCATCACCGCCTTCTTCGTCAATGAACAGGGCATGCGCCTGACCCAGGCGCGCATCGAGATCAAACGCGAGCAGGAAAAGGCCGCGCGCCTGGCGCGCAACCTCGCCAAGTACCTGTCGCCCCAGGTGTGGGAGATGATCTTCAGCGGCAAGAAGCACGTGCGCCTGGAAACCCAGCGCAAGAAGCTCACCGTGTTCTTTTCCGACATCAAGGGCTTCAGCGAACTGGCCGAGGAATTGGAAGCCGAGCAGCTGACCGACCTGCTCAACACCTACCTCAACGAAATGTCGAAGATCGCCCTCAAGTACGGCGGCACCATCGACAAGTTCGTCGGCGACAGCGTGCTGGTGTTCTTCGGCGACCCCACCAGCCAGGGCGCCAAGAAAGACGCGGTGAACGCCGTGTCCATGGCCGTCGCCATGCGCAAGCACATGAAGGTGCTGCGCCAGCAGTGGCGCGCCCAGGGCATCACCAAGCCGCTGGAGATCCGCATGGGGCTCAACACGGGCTATTGCACCGTGGGCAACTTCGGCGCCGACACGCGCATGGACTACACCATCATCGGCCGCGAGGTGAACCTGGCCAGCCGCCTGGAAATCTCCTCGGAAGCCGGCGAGATTCTCATCTCCCACGAGACCTACTCGCTGATCAAGGACGTGATCATGTGCCGCGACAAGGGCCAGATCGTGGTCAAGGGCTTCAGCCGTCCGGTGCAGATCTACCAGGTGGTGGACTTCCGCCGCGACCTGGGCGCCCGCTCCAGCTATGTCGAGCACGAACTGCCCGGCTTCTCCATGTACCTGGATACCAACGGCATCCAGAACTACGACAAGGAGAAGGTCATCCAGGCCC
>NZ_JAOCCV010000033.1:0-59506 GCF_029840585.1 Pseudomonas sp. GD03875
ACTAGGTATCGAGCGGCCTTGGCCAGCAGCACGATCATAAAGAAGCTCCAAAAGGGTTCGCGCATGACGCCGGCAATCAGGGTCAGCGGGTCGCCAATGATCGGCACCCAGCTCAGCAGCAGTGACCAGCGGCCGTAGCGTTGGTAGGCCCGCTGCGCGCGGGACAGCTTGTCGTCACTTACCGGAAACCAGCGTTTGTGCCGATAGCGCTCGATATAGAAACCGAGCAGCCAGTTGACCGCTGAACCCAGAACGTTGCCTGTAGTAGCCACAACCAACAGTATGACCACCGAGTAATTGCCGCTTATCAGCAGGCCGGTGAGCACTGCCTCGGACTGTGCAGGGATCAAAGTCGCGGCACTGAAGGCCGCGAGGAATAGGCCCAGGTAGCCTGATAGCTCCCACATTTAGGCGGTCAGACCGATCCAGCCATGAACGCCGACATAGATACCGACACCAATGATGAGCACGCTCGAGAGGTAGGGCGCACGACGCGCGACTGCCCCCAGCCAAGGCCAACGATTGGAGGCCTGGCGAGCGCCCACCGCAGCAGCTGCACCGACGGACACCAGGGTCAACGCCAGGCCGACACTAAAGCACAGCACCAGAACAGCCCCGAGTGCGACTTCCTTCACCTGCAGGCATAGCAACAACACCGTAATCGCGGCAGGACAGGGGATCAGTCCTCCGGTCAGGCCGAACAGGATGATCTGGCCTGTAGTGACGTTGCGGTTATTGAAGCGGTTGCGGATGTCGTTGGCGTGGGCTCGCTCATGGGCATCCTGGTATCCCTCCAGCGACAGCTCCAGGCCCTGTAGATCGGAATGGTCGTGGCCGTGGTCGTGCTCATGGAAATCGAGGTCATAGTCGTGCGAATGGCCCGCGTGACCAAGGCTTAGACGCGCGGTGAACTGATGAGGCTCGGGAATTTCTGCGACCGACTCCAGGTATTCGCCGCGATGCACAAAGCGGAACAGCTGAGCTGTCCCGTCAGGACGCGTCGTCGACAGATTCACGTCTTCTGCTGGCCAAGAGTGACCACTCAGAGTGCGCAAGCGCCAACGCGGGGGAACCCCTTCCTCGAAGATCGAGAGTTCGATACGCCCGTGTCCGGTATCGATTCGGCGGGTCTCATCGTGGTGGTGATCATGCGCGTGATCACCTTCTTCGAAACGCCACATCTGCTCGCCACGCCAGGTGCGCCAAAGCATCCACAGCGCGATGGTGATGATGATCGCGGCGGAAGCGAGCTGGAAATAGGGCTCTGTCGTTTCCGCATTCAGGTTCTGGCCCAGATACATGCCGCCCATGGCCACCAGCCAGACCACTGCGGTGTGCGAAATGGTTGCCGCCAGCCCCAGCAAGACCGCCTGCTTCACGGTGCCGCGGATGGCTACGATGAAGGCCGCCATCATGGTCTTCGAGTGGCCTGGCTCCAGGCCATGCAATGCCCCTAGGAGGATGGCGCTGGGGAAGTACAGCCAGGCGTGAGACGCGCCCTGCTGCAGCAATTCGGCAAAGCTCGACATGGGGATACCTACAGGTACTTCGTGATCTGCTTGAAGTCTTCAAGGGAGGTGCGCTCGCCAGTAGCGAGGGCGTCCATCGTGTGCTCCAGGCAGTGATCGATGTGATCTTGAATCAGGGTGCGCTTGGCCTGGCATACGGCCTTCTCCACGGCATGCAGCTGCTGCGCGATATCCACGCACTCACGGCCATCCTCGATCATGGTGATGATGCTGCGCAGATGGCCCTCGGCGCGCTTCAGGCGCTTCATGACATCGCTGTGGCTTTGGTGTCGGTGGCCATGGCTGTGTTCGTGATCGCTCATGCCTTGAGTCCTATGCCTCGATGATTTACGCTCGCATCCTATCCCCCTGGGGGGGATATGGTCAAACGACCCTGTTGGCCCTTTGCAAGCTGCAAGACATAGGAAAATGGCTCGCCGTAGTGCCTCGAAGAAACCCGTTATCGCATTGATACTGGCCTTGCTGTTGGCCTGGGTAGGGCATTCGCTGGCCGCCATCAAAGTACCGCTGATACCGGGGGATTACTCTGGTGCTGTGTCCCATGGTCATTCCCATGACGTGGACGCGCCGGCGTTCCTGAGCCACAAACATGCGGCTGACCATAGCCATGAGATCCCTTATCTCGGGTCGGCGCTGACACTGCTGTCACGCCCCGAGCGGGAAACCCCTCCCAACGCGTTGCGGACAACTGTCCCTGAAGTGCCGATCTACCTGATCGAACGGCCACCACGCTCCAGGTTCGTGTTCTGAAACCGGCCGCCTCGCGGCCCCAGACCACTACAACCTAGGAAATCATTATGAATTCGCTTCCCCTAAGCGGGGCAACGGCGCTGATCGCACGCCTGCGTCGATCGCTCTTTCTGCCCTTGCTTACCCTCGCTTTACTGATGGCAGTCATGCCTGAGGCGCTAGCCCACGGCGTGCCCGAAGGAGACAAAGGCTTCATCCAGGAAAGTACCGGCGTGATGTTGATGCCCTTCATCTACATGGGCGCCAAACACATGATTACCGGCTACGACCATCTGCTGTTCCTGTTCGGCGTGATCTTCTTTCTCTACCGCCTGAAGGACGTAGGGCTGTACGTCACGCTGTTCGCAGTTGGCCACTCGATCACTCTGCTCTTTGGAGTGCTCAGCAACATCAGCATCAGCTCGTATGTGATCGACGCGATCATCGGCTTTTCGGTCGTGTACAAGGCCCTGGATAACCTCGGCGCCTTCCAGCGCTGGTTTGGCTACCAGCCCGATACCCGTGCAGCAACGCTGATCTTCGGCCTGCTTCATGGCTTCGGTCTGGCCACCAAGATCCAGGAGTTCGAGATTTCTCCTGATGGCCTGATCGCCAACCTGATTGCCTTCAACGTAGGTGTCGAGATCGGCCAGCTACTGGCCCTCGGCGGCATTCTCATTTTGATGGGCTACTGGCGACGTACTGCCAGCTTCTGGCGCCATGCCTATACCGCGAACGTCGCCATGATGAGTGCCGGCTTCTTGCTCATGGGCTACCAGATCACTGGCCTGATCGTCTCTCAGTAAGGAATTCTCTCAATGTTCAATACCAAGCTTCCGACCCTCAACGAACTCCCATCGACAGCGCAGCTGCTTCGCTCCACGATCACCGCAGCAATCATTGCCTGCGTGCTCCTGGTTACCGTGGTGATGCCTTCGGAGTATGCGATCGACCCCACTGGCGTGGGCCGAGCACTTGGACTCACCCAGATGGGTGAGGTGAAGATCCAGTTGGCTGAAGAGGCTCTGGCCGATGAGGCCGCAGCTCCAGCGCCCACTCCGCAGCCAACTGAAGCTATCGCCGCAGTACCCGCAGCCCCGGCAACTACCCCGGCCGCTCCTACTGAGGTCACTCCCGCTCCGGAGCAATCGACGGCACCTGAGCCAGCACCTGGTCTTCAGCATGAAATGAGCATCACCCTGAGCCCGAATCAAGGCGCCGAGGTGAAACTGGAAATGAAGCAAGGTGCCAAGGTGAAGTACCTCTGGACTGCCAACGGCGGCGTCGTTAACTACGACACCCATGGCGATCCTTACAACGCACCGCGCGACTTCTACCACGGCTATGGGAAGGGACGCTCGACCCCAGAAGATTCAGGTGTACTGGAGGCCGCATTCGATGGCAAGCACGGTTGGTTCTGGCGTAATCGCACTAGCGAACCAGTGACCGTCACCCTGCGCACCCAGGGCGACTACATCAGCATCAAGCGGGTCATCTGACCCCTTACCAGGCAGCCCCGATGGGGCTGCCACTAGGCCCTGCGCCGGCGGATGTCGTGAAACAGAGGGGGTGGACGGCCTCAATCTCCCGCAGGAGTGCGTTACAGGACGCTGCTGGCCGGCCATATGTGAGTTTGCAGGCGCGTTGCGGCAGCATTGGTCATGCAAACGCTGCATCCTGATGTCTTTGAAGGCTTGCGTGGTAGGACCCTCTGGCAGAAAACAACCATTCACCTCGCTTCTTCTAGCCCGGATAGCTACGATTGTATTGGTTGGGGCCATGCGCCAGTGCAAGGAATTTATCGGCTTCGCGATGAAGCATCCTAGGTTGCTTAGGCTGCTCTAGGATGGGGTTTATAGGTTTTTATAGTCAATTATAGAGCGATTATAGAATTCGTTCTGGACGTCTGATTTGCGCTGTCCGCTTACGGCGGTAGGGTAGCAGTCAACAGAGGCCAAGCGTGCAAGACCTAGGACCGGACGATACGAAAGCCTGTTGGTTATGCGTGCAACTGAATGCTGGCGGCTGTGCAAATGACTGGCAGCTTTCATGTGAATACTCGACCAGTACCAATGTCGGGGTAGGTGCCAACATCACAACCAGAGATTGGCATGATGAAAAGTCTTATCGAGCGACTTGGGCTGCCCCACAGCCATAAGAGCCTGCACCAGGCGACCATAACAGGACTCCCGGTTGAGCTAACCTCGCGCTTGGCGGAGGAGTTGGGTATTGATGCCTGCGTCGTGGCAGGCTGGATCGGCATCGCTCCAGAGGCTTCCCTCATGACTTCAGCAGAAGGCGATGCGTTTTGTCGACTGGCGAATCTTGTCGACGTGCTGATGAGTGTCTTGGAATCAGATCAAGCCGCAGCGACTCGCTGGCTCACGTCGCCAAATATTGCGCTAGGAAATGTGCAACCCGTTTCCCTGCTGAGCACCGAAGTCGGCGGTCGAGCTGTACGCCAGGTGATGCTTGCCATTGAGTACGGACTGCCGGTCTGACTGAGCCGCTGCTCTTGCTTCCGGAAAAGATATCTTGGGGCTTTGGCTCTGCGTCTGGCTGCGTCAGTATGGGCAATCACGAACCCAGGCGTATGCTGCCAGAGGAGTCGTGGTTCCAATGGAGACAGAAATGACAATGCCGAACGAGCGCTCTCGCGCGGTGATAATGACTCGAGACTTTCTCGTTGAACTGTCCCGAGATAGCAGCCTGCCTGAAAAGGTGCGGCGAGATGCCAAGTTCCTTTTGCGGCACTTCCCTACACAGGACGATGTGTTTCTGGCAGGGCGAATAGAAGAGCAGTCGGAGACCTTGCCACTGGGGGCTTTGGGACCAGTCTTCAGCTCCTCAATTACAGGCTAGGTATATCGCTCGGCGGGGCAGAAATGATAAAGGCGGCCTTAGAGGCCGCCTCGAACCAAGTTTCATCACCGGTACAGCGCCCGGGAGAGGAAGCTCTTGGGCTGCAGACATAGAGTAGCTGCAGGGGATTGCAAAACCAATTCATTTTACTGGGGGCTTTGGAACGGAGGCTTCCCAGGTGCTCACAAGCTCATCTACCCGATCTGGGATCTGTGGCGACTTACTGAGCACAAAACAGCGGGCGGTACCGACATACTCCTCAATGAGGAAAAGGCTGTCCCCGACGTCGACACCGAGCTCTTGGAGCACCTCGTCGGGAATGTGAAATAGCTCCGTCGCCATCCCAGTCTTCGATGACCAACTGCATCGATTTCATCTGCTCTGGCCGGCCAATGAAGACTCTTCCCGAGAAAATCCTGGACATCATTCAACAGCTTCCAGAGGGTGAAATTCTGACACCAGGCAGATTCCTGCATCAGGGGAATCGACATGCTGTGCAGCGAGGGTTCTCTCGACTGGTCGAGGGTGGAATGCTGTTTCGCGTTGCTCGGGGCTTTTATGTTGCAGCAGTCGAAACTCGGTTCGGCGTGCGCGCACCGGCACCTGAGACGGTCGTCCGCTCATTGGCAAACGTGCGGGGTGAGTTGATAGTCGCCACTGGGGCTAGCGCCGCAAACAAATGGGGGCTGACAACGCAGGTTCCTATTCGGTATGTCTTTCTAACCACCGGACGTTCTAGGGAGCTTCAGGTTGGCAAGTCCACCGTATCGATTCGGCATGCGCCTCAATGGTTAATGGCTCTTGGCGCTACTGGAGCGGGGGACGCCATCCGAGCATTGGTTTGGCTTGGCGAGGCAAGCGCGGGGGATGCAGTTTCCAACTTCATGAGCTGCTACCCGAGAGCGAATGGGGTGCTCTTGTGTCAGCTCACCGCTCGTTACCTATCTGGATGGCGAATGCAATCTGCGCTCAGTCGAGTTGCACCTGCACCCACCCTGTCAAGTTGGGCTAGCGGTTAGCTGTAGCCTACTTACCGCCAGACCGGCATTATCTGGGATGGGGCAATTCGATGTGAAAGCCCGTGAGGCTAGCCGCTGAGGTGCACCAGATGCGGCCTTTGTGAGCCTCAATGATGGATCGGGTGATTGCAAGCCCGAGCCCGGCGTTGCTCGGGCTGCCCTCCCGCCGAGCGGGGTCAACCCGGTAAAAGCGGTCGAAGAGCTTCTCTAGATGCTCTGAGCTGATTGTGTCCCCTGGGTTCTCGATACTGAAGGTAGTGGAGTCCTCTGTCTCGCGGATCAGAACCGAAATTGTCTGTCCCGCCGGCGTGTAGCGCAGCGCATTGGACAGCAAGTTGGATAGCGCGCGATCAAGCATCAGCCGATCTCCCAGCACTTGGCCTTTGCCTGTGAGCGATAGCTCAATGCCGCGCTCTTCGGCCAGAAGGTGGTAGTAGTCAAACAGCTTGAAGACTACGTCAGCCAGTTCGATCCTGGCCTGCTCGGGGATGATCAGGCCATTATCAGCCTTGGCCAAGAACAGCATGTCATCAATCATCCGAGACATGCGCTTCAAGTCCTCCAGGTTGGAGTACAGATTCTCCTCATAGGCATTGATATCGCGTTTTTTACTCAGCACGACCTCGGTGTGGGTCATCAGATTGCTGACTGGAGTTCGTAGCTCGTGGGCAATGTCGGCCGAAAAATTGGAGAGCCTAACGAAGGCATCCTCTAGCCGAGCCAACATCGCATTGAAGGAGAGAACCAGTTGCTGAAGTTCCCGCGGCACTGGTTCGAGAGGGATTCGCTCCTGTAACGAGCGAGCGGACATCCCGGAGGCCACATGAGTGACTTGCCGCAGAGGCCTAAGGCCGCTGCGAGCAACCACCCAGCCGAGTGTGGCACTGAACAGGGCGCTGATGACCAATCCAATCCAAAACCATCGTTGCAGCGTGTCGAAAAAGTGTGTGTGATCGGTGACGTCAAGAATCAGCAACGCAGTGAGCGGCTCAGCCTGATCGGCTACCGAGATTTGCTCCGTCATGCCACGGTACATGTGTTGGCCGTTCTGCCACTCCCACATGCTCTGCTCATTTGCACGTCTGAAACGCTCAGGTACTTCGACTGCTCTGGGGTCGGAAAACAGTACAGAACCGTCACTGGCCAGGATAGTGGCGGCCAGATCCTGATGGGCTCCCAGCAAAGCTCGCAACTGCGGTAATTCTTCCGAAAGGCTCGCTTCACCGCGAGCATTGTTGAGGATATGTTTGGCGGATTCGAGTTTCTCCACCAGGGCCTGCCGATCCAGCATCTTGAAGTGGTGCTGGCTGAGCATATTGAAACTCAGCCCTGCTACCGTCAGGACTGCAATTACCGCGGACATGAACATCAGGCTCATGCGTGCGGTCAGCGAAAGGTGCTTCATATTCACTCCGGAGCATCCATCATGTATCCCATGCCGCGGGCGGTATGAATCAGCTTGAGATCGAAATCGTCATCGATTTTTGCGCGTAGCCGGCGTACCGCAACCTCAATAACATTGGTGTCGCTGTCGAAATTCATGTCCCAAACCTGAGAGGCAATCAGCGACTTCGGGAGCACCTCGCCGCGCCGGCGCAGTAGCAGTTCCAGCAGTGAAAACTCCTTCGCGGTCAGGTCAATTCGTTTACCGCCGCGGATGGCGCGACGCTTCATCAGATCGACTTCCAAATCGGCAATTTTCATCGTTGTTTGCGTGGGTGAGCCATTGCCTCTACGCAGCAGCGTTCTGACCCTGGCCAGAAGTTCAGAGAAAGCAAATGGCTTGATCAGGTAGTCGTCCGCGCCCAGCTCCAACCCTTTAACGCGGTCCTCCACACCATCGCGTGCCGTCAAGAACAATACGGGGACGTCTTTTCCTGCGGCGCGCACCATGCGCAGCACTTCCCACCCGTCCAGCCCAGGCATCATCACATCCAGGATCAGGAGGTCATAGGACTCACTCAGAGCGTGCTGTAGAGCATCTGTACCGGTCATAACCCGGTCGACATTGAAGCCCGCTTCACTGAGGCCTTGCTGCAGGTATGCACCGGTTTTGGGTTCATCTTCAGCTACCAGTAGTTTCATGCGAGCAGACTCCAAATATCGGGTGGCCTGAGTTTGCAGGCAAACCGCGGCCCCAACCAGAAGCTTACGAAAATGTAATTCTGGCTTCAGCTCGCTGACAGGGTGGCTTGTCTAAGGTGCAAGCATGAGCACTAGGTTGTGCTCTCGGCCCTCGACAGACCAAAAGCAGAGGTGCCGGCCATCGTTTGCACTGATGGAGACTGTCCCATGAAATCGCTGAAACCTTTGCTTCTGGTTGGCTCGCTACTGCTCTCTTCTATGGCTTGGGCCGAGGGGGGCAGCGACCGTGTATTCGAGCGCATCCAGCAGATGCGCGACAAAGCAGAAGTCGTGCTGAACCAGGCGGAGAAGGCCCCGGTCGGCGAGCGGCATGTGCACATGAAGGCGCATATGAACATGCTCGAAGACATCATGAGCCAGCTGCACAACGAGCATCCCGCGCCGAACATGTCTGCCGAAGAGCATCTGGCCTGGATGGAAAAGCATGACAAGTTGGTAGACGACGTGCTGGGTCAAATGATTCGAGAGCACAAGTTGATGATGGCCGATAAGGAATGCCATCAGTAAAGATTTCCCCCATCTTCCAGGCCTTTCGTGATTGCTCCTTTGGCCTAGCGGCGCCTTTGTGGCGCCGTGCTTTTTCCCAGCTGACGCAATTGTAGTTCTGGGGTCAGCGGCCTGGCAGCAAGCGGGGAATAGCATGAGATTTCCAGCACCCATCGCGAGGTCTCACCATGAAACGCTTACCCCTTAAACTGCTGATCAGCACTCTGTTCATCAGCACCACCTTTCCGGCATTTGCCGAGGTCGGCGGCAGTAGCAATGGCATTGGGCAGCAGGCCCAGGCGACGCCAGCGACTCGTACCATCTTGGTAAAGATGGACGACATCAACTACAGCCAGAAAACGATCGATGTGAAGCCAGGTGAAACCGTGCGCTTCGTTCTGAAGAACGAGGGCGCGTTGATGCACGAGTTCAACATCGGGCAGGCAGCGTCCCAGCTGGAGCACCAGCGCAAGATGGCGTCCTTGTTCAAGGACGGCACACTGACCCCGACCGGCATGGCCGAGCGCATTGTCTGGCATGAGCGTTATGGCACGGGAGACTCCAACCCTCCAGGCTATCCGGAAGTCATCAAAGCCAAGCATGACGACCCGAACGCGGTTCTCGTCGAACCCGGCACAACTAAAGAGTTCGTGTGGACCTTCCCTCAGGCGGGCAGTTTGAGCTTCGCCTGTACATTGCCTGGGCATTACCAGGCGGGAATGGTCGGTGAGTTTGCTCTGCGTTAGTCCGGCACCGGTGCTACCCGTTGGCCGCGGGCTGGGTAGCACCGATCTGACGAACCTTACTGCGATGTAGTTTTCGCGTCAGCGTACCGCCAGTTGCACCTCATTAGCATCGGGACTCATCCCTCCTCAACACCTCAGAGGCACACCATGAAACTCAGACCCGCTTTCATAATCACCACCCTTGGTTTACTGCTCAGTGCTGCCAATGCGCTGGCCAGCCCGGGCCACAAGAAAGACAGTATCGGGCAACCGGGAGACAGTCAGGCAGTAGATCGCACCATCGAAGTCCGGATGGGGGACATCTTCTTTGAACCCAAGGCAATGGAAATCAAGGCGGGCGAGACGGTTCGCTTCGTACTGCTGAACGAGGGAGCCCTGCTGCACGAGTTCAACCTTGGCAAAGCGGCATCCCATGCTGCGCATCAGAAAGAGATGGCTGCGATGTTTCAGAACGGCACGCTGTCCCCGACTGCAGCGCATGACATGAGCAAAATGGACCACGCCATGGGCGGCATGAAGATGGTCGGCATGGAGCACGACGATCCCAACAGCGTTCTGGTCGAGCCAGGTGCACGCGAAGAGCTGATCTGGACCTTCTCCGACGCTACTGATCTGGAGTTCGCCTGCAATGTTCCTGGACATTATCAGTCGGGAATGGTCGGTAAGGTGACCGTACGCTGAACTCCATTGATACGCGTCAACTCTGCCTGGCTAGAGCAACCTATGCTGATTCTATGGTCATTGAACCGAGGCTATTGTCATGGATCACACGCACCACACTGGCACTACGGAACCACCTTTTTGGAAGAGCAAGATTGGCATCGCACTGATCATGCTGGCCGTAATCGGCATCTTCTATGTCGCGCGCGAGCATTACGGTCATCTTTCGCAGGCTTTGCCATACCTCATCCTGCTGCTATGCCCGCTGATGCATCTGTTTGGCCACAATCATGGCGGGCACTCCCACTCCAGCGGAGCCGCAGTTTCCAAGGACGAGGATAGGAAGTAACTCGAATGCAAAAGACCTCCTGCCATCATGACCAGGGCCATGCACATCACTCGCACGGCCATCCAGAGAGCCCACGCGATCCGGTGTGTGGCATGGAGGTCAAATCTGATAGTCCTTACCAGGAGAACTTTGAGGGAAGGGCCTATCGGTTCTGCAGTACAAAATGCCAGGAGAAGTTCCAGGCAGCCCCTCATCAGTACATGAGCCATCAATCGCATGCCGGGCACCACCAGCATGCCGCTCCGCCAGAGTACTCAACTCAGGCAGGACTGGGGGCTGAATACACCTGCCCGATGCATCCCGAGATTCGCCAACCGAGCCCTGGCAACTGCCCGATCTGTGGGATGACGCTCGAACCCGTCATTCCAGAGCTGGAGGACGAAGAAAATCCGGAGCTGAAAGACTTTTCGCGACGGTTCTGGTGGACCCTGCCATTGACCGTCATCGTGACCGTGCTGGCGATGGCTGGTCATTCCTTGCAGCTGTTCCATGGAACATCCCAGAACTGGGTTGAGCTGGTTCTGGCAACGCCCGTGACGCTTTGGGGTGGCTGGGTATTTTTCACTCGCGGAATAGACTCCATCCGGCAACGCAGCCCTAATATGTGGACCCTGATCGGATTAGGAACTGCAGCCGCCTACCTCTACAGCGTGGCAGCCACCCTGGTGCCGCAGTGGTTCCCGGCGGCCTTCGTTCAGGATGGACGCATCGGCGTCTACTTCGAGGCCGCCGCGGTGATCATCTCGCTCACGCTGTTGGGCCAGATGCTCGAACTCAAAGCCCGCTCGCAGACCTCTGCCGCCATTAAGTCACTGCTGGGATTGGCCCCCAAGACTGCCCGGCGCATCAGGCCTGACGGCCAGGAAGAAGATATTCCGCTGACCCACGTCCATCAGGGTGACCACTTGCGTGTCCGGCCGGGCGAAAAAGTCCCGGTGGATGGCACCGTGCTGGAGGGCGAGAGCGCTGTCGACGAGTCGATGCTCACCGGCGAGCCGGTGCCCGTCACCAAGCGGGCAGGGGATACCCTCATCGGTGCCACCCTGAACACCCACGGCAGCCTGGTGATGGAAGCGCAGAAGGTGGGCGCCGAAACCATGTTGTCGCAGATCGTCCAGATGGTGGCTAAGGCCCAGCGTTCCAAGGCGCCCATGCAGCGTATGGCCGATGCCGTGGCAGGGTATTTCGTGGTGGGGGTGATTCTGATCGCGATCCTGACATTTTTTGGCTGGGGGGTGTTCGGGCCGGAATCAGGTTGGGTATTTGGCCTGATCAACGCTGTGGCCGTACTGATCATTGCCTGCCCATGCGCCTTGGGCTTGGCAACGCCGATGTCGGTCATGGTCGCGACCGGCAAGGCCGCCAGCAGCGGTGTGTTGTTCCGCGATGCCAGCGCTATCGAGAACCTCTGCAAAATCGACACCTTGATCGTCGACAAGACCGGGACACTGACGCAGGGGCGGCCGGCCTTTCATAGTGCAGAGGGAACCGGGCCGTTCGACTCGGTCGAGGTTCTGCGCTTGGCCGCAAGCCTGGACCAGGGCAGCGAGCATCCGCTGGCGCATGCCATTGTCGATCATGCGCGTGAACAGGGTCTTGCCCTGGTGAAACCGGAGACCTTCGAATCTGGCTCAGGTATTGGTGTACGCGGACAGGTCGATGGCCATCAACTGCAGCTTGGGAACACAGCGTTGATGGAGGAGGCGGGCGTCGATATTACTCCGCTGCGTAACCGTGCAGAGCAACTGCGCCTGGAGGGCATCAGCATCATCTATCTGGCCGTCGATGGTCGCCTGGCGGGTCTCCTGGCCGTTTCCGATCCAATCAAACCGACCTCCCAACAGGCTGTTGCTCAACTCCAGAACGCTGACGTGAAGGTCATCATGGCCACTGGCGATGGCCTCACCACAGCAAGAGCCGTGGCGAAGCAGTTAGGCATCGAGGAGGTGCATGGCGAGGTGAAACCGCAGGACAAGGAGAAATTAGTCGCCGAACTGCAGAGCTATGGCCGGCGTGTTGCCATGGCGGGCGACGGCATCAACGATGCGCCGGCCTTGGCCAGGGCCGACGTAGGCATCGCTATGGGCACGGGCACCGACGTGGCGATGAACAGCGCCCAAGTGACCCTGGTCAAGGGAGACCTGATGGGCATCCTGCGGGCGCGCACCTTGTCGGTGGCCACGGTGAAGAACATGAGGCAGAACCTTGCCTTTGCATTCCTCTACAACGCGATGGGAATCCCGCTAGCGGCCGGGCTGCTGTATCCGCTGACAGGACATCTTCTGTCGCCCTTGATCGCTGCTCTGGCAATGAGCGTCAGTTCAGCCTCGGTGGTTTTCAATGCGCTTAGGTTGAAAGCAACGGACGTTGGCTAGTCTGCTAGACAAGACGATGTGCCTACCTGCAGGGCGATTTTTTAAATGCGCATCTGACCGGAAAATACCGTACGGTAGCTTGCAACTTGACCTATCAGTCGCATCACCTGATGACGAGGGGACGTTCTATGGATCGTTCCCGCTGCGAGTAGGAGACTGACAGTCGTTACCCCATGAGGATTCTCCGTGGCCCGCATTCGCCGACTGCAAATTAGCAACTTCCGGTCTATCCAGGCGCTCGACTGGGTGCCGGCCCCCGGAATTAACTGCCTCATTGGTCCGGGTGACAGTGGGAAGTCCAGCATCCTGGACGCGATTGACCTTTGCGTCGGCGCCCGCCGAGGCGGCACGTTCGGCGACATGGACTTCTTCGCATTAAACGTCGATGTACCCATCACCATCAGCGTGGCGCTTGGCGATTTACCGGTATCGCTGATGGATATCGATGTCTACGGCGAGTTCTTGCGTGGATTCCATCCCGGTACGGGGGAAGTCGAAGACGAACCGCGAGCGGGGCTGGAGACCGTCATCACCTTGCGTCTGCAAGTTGGTGCCGATTTGGAGCCTGTTTGGACACTTTTCTCCGAGCGCGCGGAGCAGCAGCAACTTGAACGCACTCTTCCCTGGAAAGAACGAGCGGCACTAGCGCCCGCCCGTATCGGCAGCTTTGCGAGCTCGAACCTGTCGTGGAGTCGTGGCTCAGTGCTCAATCGACTTACCGATGAGCGCGCCGAGCTTGGTGCTGAACTGGCGCGCGCCGCTAGGCAAGCAAGAGCGAACTTTGGCAATCAAGCAGCCGAACATCTGACCCAGACGCTTGAGGTCGTGCAACGCACAGCACAGCATCTTGGCGTTTCGGTCGGGGCTATGCCTCAGGCGCTCCTTGACGCACATTCTGTGTCGATTGGCGAGGGGGCGATCGCGCTGCACAGTGAAACAGGTATTCCGCTGCGCTCCCTTGGCACGGGCTCGTCACGCTTGCTAGTGGCAGGGCTTCAAAGGGCTGCGGCCAGCGCCGCGCCAATTGCCCTGGTTGATGAGGTGGAATACGGGCTTGAACCTCATCGGCTCATGCGATTCCTGGACTCGCTGGGTGCAAAGGACGCTGCCGCTCCGTTGCAAGTGTTCATGACGACGCACTCGCCGGTCGCGCTGCGCGAGCTGTCCGGCAGCCAGTTATTCGTTGTTCGGTCAGCACCTCAGCGCCACAGTGTTATGCCAGCTGGGGAAGCCAACGAGGTACAAAGTACCCTTCGGAAGGACCCCGAAGCATTCCTCGCCAAATCCATCATCGTTTGCGAGGGGGCCAGCGAGGTTGGCTTCGCGCGTGGCCTTGACCAATGGTGGGTCAGTCTTGGCGCTACCTCATTCCTGGCCCATGGCGGCGCGTATGTGGACGCCGGCGGGGGAAGCCCCGATAACAGTCTTATCCGGGGAACAGCACTTCTGAACTTGGGTTACCGCGTGATGGTTTTTGTAGATGCCGACAAGCCTTCGACCGCGGGGCTCGCTGAAGCATTCTTGGCCGCCGGCGGGCAAATTCTTACATGGCGACCAGGTCTCACTCTGGAGGACGAGATCTTCCGCCATCTCAGTGACCAAGCACTCGATGCACTTCTGGCGAAAGCCGAAACAATAGTGGGTGCAGAGCTGATGAACGCACACATTCAGACGAAGTCCCAAGGCCGCGTGACGCTGAACGATATCCGAGCCGAGCGACTCGTGGATGGGTACTCACCTGAGAGACGAGAGCTGCTGGGAACCGCATCCCGTATCCGCAACAGCGGCTGGTTCAAGTCGCTGACAACCTATCAGGAGGTTGCAAGGGACATCGTCGGTCCGTCTTTACAGAACGCCGAACCGGGCTTCATGGCAGTCACGAATCAGCTCTGGACGTTTACAAGTGCCCCCTGAGATTGATCTTTTCGCTATCGAGCGTGGCTCCATAACGGCCCCCGCAGGTTGTGGAAAAACGCAATTGATTGCCGAGACGCTCATCGCGCATAGGCAGAGCAAACCCATCCTCGTCTTGACACATACGAACGCCGGCGTTGCGGCCATACGGGCGCGCCTGAGACGAGCCGGTGTTCCTAACTCCGCATATCGAGTCTCCACCATTGACGGATTCTCGATGCGCCTGATCGCTAAGTTCCCAGCGCGAAGCGGCCATAACCCGCAGATCCTACAGCTGCATCAACCCAATACTGACTACCCGGCAATTCGGGAGGCCGCCATGCAGTTGTTGCAGGCCGGTCACCTCGCTCAGCCCCTTCGCGCCACCTATGCACGGTTGCTTGTCGACGAGTACCAAGACTGCAACGTCGTCCAGCACGCCATCGTGTCTGGTTTGGCCCAGGTGCTTCCGACCTGCGTGCTCGGTGACCCGATGCAAGCCATCTTCGACTTTCGTGGCAATCGACTGGTGCATTGGGCGAATGAGGTGCAACCCCTGTTTCCCGCAGCGGGAGAGTTGAGGATACCGTGGCGCTGGCGGCTGGCTGGAGCTGAGAACCTCGGGCAGTGGCTGCTCGCCATAAGGCAACAACTTCAAGCTGGTCAGCCGGTGGATCTGCGCACGGCTCCAGCAGAAGTGCGTTGGGTGCAGCTAAACGCCGGAACCGAAGTTCAGCAGCGACTGGTGGCCGCGAGAACCGAAGCTCCCAACGCTCAGGGTAGCGTCCTCATCATCGGGGACTCCATCAACGTGCAAGGTCGCCATCAGCTCACGAGCCAGACACCCGGTGCCATGGCCGTAGAAGCCGTCGACCTGAGAGATCTCGTCAACTTCGCCAGGAACTTTGACTTGCAGGGTGCCAATGCTCTGGCACAACTTGTGGAGTTTGCTTCCAGCGTAATGACGGGGGTAGGTGCAGCAAACCTGCGAACGCGCGTGGAGTCGCTGCGTGCAGGAAGGGCCCGAACGCCTCCGACCGCGGCCGAGGCTGCGGCGATCGATTTCGTAGCAGCGCCAACATTGGGGCAAGCGCTCCGTGTGATCGATACGCTCGCTGAGCAGCACGGGGCACGTGTATACCGACCGGAGGTTCTGTACTGCTGCCGGTCTGCAATGCAAGCGGTGGTGGGAGGTGCTGCCGACTTTCTGAGTGCAGCCATTCAAGCGCGAGAGCGCAATAGACACCTTGCCCGACCGATCGCAAGACGCTCTGTAGGCAGCACATTACTTCTCAAGGGGCTCGAGGCGGATGTCTCGGTTGTCCTGCATCCTGAGCTTATGACCCCCCAGAATCTATACGTCGCACTGACGAGGGGCGCAAGGCATGTCGTGGTGTGTTCACCAACCCCCATCCTTACGCCCGTGGTAAACGGCTGATCCTTTTGTAGCGCTTACGGGCTTGACCTTGCCATCGTGTCAAGGTCGATGCTGTCCGTGCGGTAACTTGAGCCGCGGACGAAATGAGGTGAAAGACATGTTTAGTCTGAGTGTTGCGGGGATGGGCTGTGGCAGTTGCGTGAGCAAAATCACGAAGGCCATTCAAGCTCTGGATCAGGATGCACGAGTAGAAGTGGATCGAGCGGCCGGCAAGGTCACCGTTGAGAGCACAGAAAGTGCCGAATCGATCCGCGAACTCATCCAGGAGCTTGGCTATTCGGCCCAGGTCAGCGCTTGAGCGCTGACCTGCTATCCCACTAAATCTCCAGTTCTGAGAGCTCTTTTAGCCCTGGGATACTGGTGACCTCGTTGGTCATACCTTCTGAACCATCTCGGCCGCGAAGCCAGTTTGAGTGATCGCCTGGCTCGCGCATTTCCAGCGTGTCATAGGAGTACCGCTTGCGCTTGAACAGGCTTTTCAATGCAGCGAACTCGTGGCTTTTTTCGTCTTCTATGCCGACGACTTCTCCTGCAAGCCGCTCCCAGTGACCAACGCCGTCGGCCAGCATTGCCTGATAGGTCTCCGGGTCAAGCAAGGCTTGCTGTTTGAAATGAATGATGCGGTGAGTCATAGAAGCGCTCGGAGTGGCCAAAGAGAGAGCGCTAGCCTAAAGGTTCCGGGTCATTCGTGTAATAGCTGGCCGCGCTTTAGCAAACCGTCGTTGACCCACAACTTCAACCAGGTCGCGGCTTGCAAGGGAGCTTGCTCGCCATGCGTGGCGCTCAACGACTCGCAGAGTTCAGCGAACGATCCGCCCTCGATGAGAAACTGCAATGCCGAAGCCTCCGCTGGCTCCAGGCTCCGGTACTGGCAGACGAGTTCATGACGCCAAACAAGACAGGCTAGGTTCGTTGGCAGGCGGGTAATATCAGGCAGCAAGCTGCCGGACTTGGCGGCTTTCCACAACTCCAGCGTGTTGTACTGCAGCTGCAACCACCGGGCAGATGCAGTCAGGGAAACCCTGAGTGAAATCCAGTCTTCAGCCGAAAAATCACTGATGGCCTGCAGTGAAAGCACTTCGACGTCCTGAGCATCGAAAGCCAGTGTAAAAGCCCACTCAAGCTCCGCGAGTTCGCGCATCGGCGATAGTTGGGGTTCTTCGACGTAGCTGCTAATGAACTCGGGCAGCTTCTCGCCCAGCCAGCGAATGCTGAAATGTCGTGGTGGCCAGGCGGCCAAGTAGGCCAGTGCGAGCTGCTCGAATGATTCGTTGCCGATCCAGTGAAGCAGGGCAGGGAAGTCTTCTCGCAATACCGCAAGCAGGCGCGAACGGTAAGCATTGTGGTAGATCTGCAGGCCTTCGAGAGCACTCAGCGCTGTGCTACCTCGGATCTGCTCCAAAAGTTCGTTGGAGGGCAGGGCACTGTCACCTGTCAGGTAAGTTTCAAATGCAGTCTGTACGGCGATCAGGCTCAAGGGATGGCCCCCGATATCACAGCTTTGGCGATAGCACGGGCATGTGCTAATTCGGACAGCAGCTCCTCCAGCGGCGGAAACTGGTCATCCCGCTCGATCAAGGTCGATGTCGGGCCCAAGTAGCTCAACGTCTTGCTGTATAGAGACCAAACCGGATCAGCGATGGGCTGATCATGGGTGTCGATGAGGTATTGCCCGTAATCGCTGTGCCCGGCCAGGTGAATTTGCCGAATCCGCTCGTGCGGCAACTCCATGATGAACTGCCAAGGGTCGAAACCCTGGTTTCGCGAGCTGACGTAGACGTTGTTCACGTCGAGAAGCAGCTCGCACCCGGTCAGGTAACTGAGCTCCGAGAGGAACTGAGACTCGCTCATGCTGGATGTTGTCCACTGCACGTAAGAAGAAACGTTCTCCAGCACAATGGGACGTTCCAGAACATCCTGCACTAGACGCACCCGCGCGGCGACATGCAGCAGGCTTTCTTGGGTAAACGGCAGCGGCAGCAGGTCGTGGAGTTGATGGGCGTTGCCGCGACTCCAGCACAAGTGGTCGGAAACCCACTGGGGCTGTATCCGGTCCGCCAGTTGCTTGAGCTGTCGTAGGTAGCCCATGTCCAGGTTATGCGAACCGCCGATCGACAGCGATACTCCGTGCATCACCAACGGGTATTGCTCGCCAATCGCATCGAGAAAGTAGAGGGCCTTGCCACCGCCCACCAGGTAATTCTCGGAAATGATCTCAAACCAGTCGACCGCAGGTCGCTGTTCAAGAATCTGCTGGTAATACTCACTGCGAAGGCCAAGACCGAAACCCAGTGTTTTGCGCTTACTCATTCAAGACTCCAGCAGGGGAGTGGCAGGCACTCCCCGCAACGGCATTATTCGCTGGTCTTGCCACCGGCCTCATCGCACTTGGCCTGAGTCATCAGCTTGAAGCCCTGGCCTTTGCATTCTCCCTGGCCTTTGCAGGCATTTTTGGCGGTCATGCAGTCGTTCTGGCCCTTGCAACCGTTGACGCCGAAGCACTTCACTTCAGCTGCTTTGGTGTCCTGGGCGGCCTGGACAGGCAGGGTAGCAAACAGGCTGGCGGCCACGAGAGCCAGAGCGGCACCGGTAGCGACGTTGGATTTATTCGACATAGTGACAATCTCTCTTAATTGTTGGTGGTCTTATCCGCGGGTGCGAATGACCCTGAGTAGCTTAGGCATCGCTGCCGAGCATGCCCTCTCAAGAAATTCGCAAGGCTTTATGAGGGCATGAAAGACAGTACCGAGCCTTCTGGATGGGCTACAAGAAAGAAAGGGTATCCGGATTTTTTGGTTGATTGGCTCATATCATGATGACGGAACCAACCATCAGCTCAGCGGATTACCTGGTTGATGACGACTCTTCTTCACGGCCCCTGCAAGTTTGCAGCAACGCCCAGGTTCGCATGCCGAGATACGCAGTGAGGCTTCGCGATCAACACACCATGCATTCACAATGTCACTGCAAGGTCCGGCATGTCTCTGCTCAGTCCTTACGGCCTGAGCTAGCCCTATACAGCTGTTGTTTGCTCTCCTCGCTGATCCCCGTCAGGATGCCGCAGGCATTGATCTCCCGACCCTCGTTGCAACTCGCCCTCAGTGAAACGAGTTGTTGCTCAAGCGCTTGCAGAGCAGTTATCTGCGACCGCACATGAGAGATGTGGTCATCGAGCATGGCGTTGACGGCGGTACAGGGCTGGCGAGGGTCGTCCTGATAGCTCTGTAGCTCGCGAATCTCTGTCAGTGACAGGTCCAGAATTCGGCAGCGGCGGATAAAGGCAAGCCACTCGCCATGCTTCTCGGTATAGACACGGTAACCATTCTCCTGCCGTTCTGGCGGCGGCAACAGGCCCTGCTGCTCATAGAAGCGGATCGTCTGCGTGTCGATACCCGCTATCTGGGCTAACTGACCAATTCGCATCAGGCTTACTCCTCAACGGATCATCTGTCCCATTGACCTTATAGTAGCTATATAGTTTTTAATACTAGCAATCTATGTTGGTTAACTGGAGCCGTATCGTGAGTAAAGCCTGTGGTGGCCCATGTAGCTGCGATGCAACGCCTGCAGCGGATACCGATATGCCGGTCTCCTCCGAAGCGTCAGGGGAATGGGTCAGCGTGTATGCTGTGCCGAAGATGGATTGTCCCTCAGAAGAACGGATGATCCGCTTGGCGCTGAACGGCTTTGATGAGATTCGAACGCTGTCCTTCGACTTGTCGAACCGCCGATTGGAGGTCGTGCATGACGGCGAGGCTGAGCCCATTACCGCGAAACTGGCGACCTTGGGGCTAGGCGCCTCTCTTCAGGAAACCGTCATTGCCGACCCAGAGACGATCAAGGCCGCTGAGAGCTCGGCAGTCTCTGCTACGCAGGAGTCAGGCACTCTGCGCGTGTTGCTCGGTATCAATGCGATCATGTTCGTGGTGGAAATGACTGCTGGCCTGATCGCCCAGTCTACCGGCCTGATCGCTGATTCCCTGGATATGTTTGCCGATGCAGCCGTCTATGGCCTGGCTCTCTATGCCGTAGGGCGCAGTGCGAAAATGCAGGTACGTGCCGCGCATCTGGCAGGGGTACTGCAACTGATTTTGGCTATCGGCGTACTCGTCGAGGTGGTGCGACGCTTTGTTTTCGGTAGTGAGCCTGAATCGCTGATGATGATGGCGATCGCCTTCGTCGCGTTGATCGCCAATACCGGTTGCCTGCTGTTGATATCCAAGCACCGCGAAGGCGGCGCGCATATGAAGGCAAGCTGGATATTCTCGGCCAATGATGTGGTGATCAACATGGGCGTCATCGCCGCCGGTGCCTTGGTCGCCTGGACGGGGTCCAGCTACCCTGACCTGATTATCGGTACCATCGTGGGCCTGATCGTCCTCAACGGCGCTCGGCGCATCCTGGCGCTCAAGGGGTGAGGCTGCACGGTACGCAGCTATCGATGCCTGGGACACTTGATCGAAGTGGCTGTACAAGCGCGCTAGGCCTGAACGACAGCATATAGCGCGAAGGCTCGGAGCCAGCAAGGTAGCGTATCTAGGAATCAACCAAGGAAGGATGATGATGGATAGTATCTGGCTGGTACTCGGCCTGGCGCTGTTGCCCGCCTTAGGCAATTTTAGTGGTGGGCTCGCTGCGGAGGCCTCCCGAACTACCGGGCGCCGTCTCAATTACGCCCTTCACGGCGCTGCCGGCCTCGTCATTGCGGTGGTGGCGGTTGAAATCATGCCGCGCGTGCTAGAGAACCTCTCAGCCTGGGTAATCGCCCTCGCTTTCGCGCTGGGCGGCATTGCTTACGTAGGTATCGAGAAGCTCGTTGAGAGTCTCCAGAAGCGACAAGGCCAGCAGGGAGAAGGCGGTCAGACGAGTGTCTGGATGATCTATATCGCCGTATCCATCGACCTGTTCAGCGATGGCCTCCTGATCGGGGCGGGGTCGGCGGTCTCACCGTCGGTCGCGATAATCCTGGCGGCGGGTCAGGTTCTCGCCGATGTTCCTGAGGGCTTTGCGACGATCGCCACCATGAAAGATAAAGGAATCCCTCGTAGCAAGCGGATACTGCTCTCTGCTTCCTTCGCGATTCCTGTGCTCTCGGCAGCCGTCTTTGCTTACTTCGTACTCAGGAACCAGCCGGAGGCATTTAAGCTAGCGGCACTGACGTTCACGGCAGGCCTTCTCACGGTCGCTGCCATCGAAGATATGGTCTCCGAGGCTCACGAGAGCGGTGACGATACGCACATCTCACCGCTGGCTTTCATAGGCGGCTTCGTCCTGTTCGTTCTGGTATCAGCGGGCTTGGAAGGGGTGGTATCGCAAAGCTAACGTACTGCTCCCCAACACAGCCACTGTCGTGCTGGCCGAATACGAAGCAGCTCCCAGCTTACGGCGCACCTAGTCGAGTCCAGAAACATTCACTTTGCCACCCTGGCCAGCCGGCCGAATGAATTGACGCAGCTTGATTAAGCGGAGCAAGAAAGCATGAGCCACAGGGTTGATCCTGGATTCGGAGGCGAGAGAGCATTGGGTGATAAGTGCGCGCTACCCTCTAGCCTATACACGGGCGTGCGCTATAAGCCGCTTCTGACAGGGGGGATGGCTCTACTTGCTGGAGGCGCCATGCCGCTTGCCTTTGCCCCTGTGGGCTGGGCATGGCTTGCGGTGATCGCTCTGGCAACATTTTTTGTCCTGACCGCGCAGTCTTCAAGGCGTCAGGCGCTGTGGTCGGCCTACCTCTTTGGCCTTGGCTACTTCGGCGTGGGTGTCTCCTGGGTCTTTATCAGCATTAGCCAGTACGGCAATGGCCCCGTGGTGGCGGTGTTAGTCACGGCGGCCTTTGTCTCGCTGCTCGCCCTCTTTCCATGGGGCGTCGCGTACCTCGTGCGCTGCCTGCGCCCTGAGATGGATGCAATGGCACTCTGGCTAGGGCTACCTGCGGCATGGGTGCTGAGTGAATGGATGCGCACCTGGTTCTTGACCGGCTTTCCCTGGCTCTTCATTGGCTACAGCCAGACCGACACCACACTTGCCACTATCGCTCCCGTCTTTGGTGTGCTTGGCGTGAGTTTACTGGTGGCACTTCTCGCTGGCGGGCTTGCCTGGGTTGTCCAGGGGCCAAGCCTGCGCCGTGCTGCGGTAGTCGGTGCCGTGTTAGTCGCTACCCTCGCCGGCTTGCAACTGCTGGATCGTGAATGGACGCAGCCAGCCGCTGACCCGATCGATGTCGTCCTCTTGCAAGGAAACATCGCGCAAGACAAGAAATGGGACCCGAGATACCGGGACATCACACTTGAGCGCTATCAGGCGCTTACCGCGCAGCATCTCGGAGCCGATATCGTGATCTGGCCAGAAGCGGCAATCCCGATGTGGCATGACCAGGCCAAAGCATATCTTGCTGAGCTTGAGGCGTTAGCCGATCAGGCAGGCACATCGTTAATGATTGGCGTCCCGGTACGCGAGGCGGAGGGCCGTACCTACAACGCCGTGGTAAGCCTCTCCGATCCCTCAGGCTTCTACTACAAACGCCACCTGGTGCCCTTGGGTGAATATGTTCCGTTTCGGGATCTTTTGGGGTCGGCCCTCGACGTGCTCGGGGCGCCCATGTCCGACTTCACACCGGGACGGGAAGCGCACGTCCTGAATGCAGCAGGGGTGCCCGTAGGGGCACTCATCTGCTACGAGGCGGTCTTTGGTGCCGAAGTCACTGAGCTTCTGCCCGAAGCGCAGTTACTGGTGAATGTCAGCAACGATGCCTGGTTCGGCAGCTCGCTCGGCCCCCTCCAGCATTTCCAGATGGCACGCATGCGTGCCATCGAAACCGGACGTGACCTTCTTCGAGCCACGAACACCGGTATCACAGCAGCCATCAATCATGAGGGCAAAGTGCTCAAGCGTGCTCCGCAGTTCGAAGTGGCCACCCTCAGCGCCGAAGTGACACCGCGAACTGGCGCGCCCCCTTATGTGCGCTGGCGGGATTGGCCTGTCCTTGGCCTGACCGCACTCGGACTCGGCCTGCTCCTGCTCCGTCGAATTCGTCGGCATCATCGGTTGGGTACATGACGCTTGTTATTTAGCAGCGAGCAAATTCTAGATTGGGTCAGGAGGAAGGGGATATGTCTACTTATGGCAGTCGGCTCGCAGAGAAAGCCCACGAGCCGGGAAAGGCGATGCGCTGGCTGTGGCTCTCGCTCCTGTTACTGTTTGTCGATCAGGCGAGCAAGTACCTTGCCAGCACCATGCTAGCGCATGGTGAAAGCGTGCCTGCCGCACCCTTCTTCAATTGGGTCCACCGCCACAATACGGGGGCGGCCTTCAGCTTTCTCGCGGATGTCGGCGGTTGGCAGCAGCCGCTTTTCATCGGACTGGCCCTGGTTATCTCGATATTACTGGTGTACTGGCTTTGGCGTTCACCACGCGTACTGAGTTATCGGCTCGCCCTCAGTGCGATCCTCGGCGGCGCGTTGGGCAATGTCGCAGATCGCTTGCGGTTAGGCTACGTAGAGGATTTTCTCGATTTTCACTATGCCCAGTGGCACTGGCCATCGTTCAACCTAGCGGACGTATGGATCTTCCTCGGTGTCGCCCTCTTTATTTGGGCGGAAATACGACATCAACCAGGCAGCCGCCGCCGCTGAATCGCCTAGCGTCTTCGCTATCGCATGCTTGACTTCCGGATTAGGCGCGTCCTGGGCCTTGATAAGGCGGCACGCCTTCATGAGCCAGCTGTACGTTCCTGATGCACGACTGCTGCCAAGGGCTCTGCTGCATCCTAACCAATCTGGAAGAGCGCACCCTGCTGGACCTGCTACCCGGTCGTCAGCAAGAGAGGGTGACAAGACGCCTCATGAGCATGGCCAACCGCCACCAGGTCGAGATCGTCAGCATGGACATGTGGAAGCCCTACCGCCGCGCCTTCCAGACGGTGCTGCCACAGGCCCGTATCGTGGTCGATAAGTTCCACGTCGTGCGCATGGCCAACGAGGCCTTAGAGAAGATCCGCAAAGGCCTAAGGAAGGAGTTGAAGCCCAATCAGCGCCGGACCCTCAAAGGTGACCGGAAAATCCTGCTGAAGCGCGCTCACGACGTTTCAGACCGCGAACGGCTCATCATGGAGACCTGGACAGGAGCATTCCCCCCAGCTCTTGGCGGCTTACGAGCACAAGGAGCGCTTCTACCATATCTGGGACTGTACCAATCGGCGTGGTGCCGAACAGGCTCTCGCCACCTGGATTGACAACATCCCTCAGGGGCAGAAGGAGGTTTGGAAGGATCTCGTCAGCGCCGTCAGTGGCTGGCGTGAAGAGATGCTGACCTACTTTGAGACCGACATCCCGATCACCAACGCTTTCACGTAGTCGATAAACCGCCTAGCCAAGGACAAAAACCGTGATGGCCGGGGCTATTCGTTCGAGGTAATGCGAGCCCGGATGCTCTATACCACCAAGCACAAGAAGAAGGCGCCACAAGTCAAGGAATCCCCGTTTCTGGGCAGAGCCACCATGACCTACAACATGGGACTCCCCGAGCCTGAGAAGAACTTCGGTGTCGATCTATCAACCTTCTGGAAGGACTAAGGGTTGGATGGGGCTGGAAGGCCCATCAACCACTTAATCCGGATACCCGAAAGAAATAGCAACCTGACAGAACTGTAATGTTCGGCTCAGGTTGCTGACAGGCCCTCTTAGTTAACGTGACATCGAGCCTAAAGCTCGGCCTCTGCAGTTGCAGGGACCACTTAACTTACGAGGAATACCCAAAATGAAATCGATCAAAGCTCTGCTTGTAGTTACTGCTCTGAGCATCTCCAGCTTGGCAATGGCTGAAGGTGGTGCTGACCGAACCTTCGCGCGCATGGAGCAGGCACGCCAGACGTCTCTGGAGGCCTACCGGGTGGCCCAGCAGCAGAAAGTTGAGGCTCCTGTAGCCAGCAGTCCAACCGAGCAAGCAGAGCACACCAACTGCTGAAGTCATCTACCTTACAGAAATGTAATCACCCGGATGGTTGGGATATGGCAGTTTCATACTGCTCATCGTCGGTAAGGCTTGTGCAATGCACCGACGTGGAAAGTTGAGGGGTAAATCCCCGACATTGAAGCAGCCATGAACCCGAGACCGGGCACACCATCACCGGCTCATTTGACGGATTGGACAAAACGGCATGCAAAGCAAAACCACAAGGCGCACCTTCGTCAAAGGCCTGGCAGCCACCGGTATTATCGGCGGACTTGGCCTGTGGCGCACGCCGGTCTGGGCGGTGAACAGCCCCGGCCAGCCCAACGTACTGACTGGTAACGAATTCGACCTATTCATCGGTGAAACCCCGGTGAACATCACCGGCGCAGCGCGCACGGCCATGACCATCAACGGCTCGCTCCCTGGGCCGATTCTTCGTTGGCGCGAAGGCGATACCGTCACATTGCGCGTGCGCAACCGCCTCAAGGAGGACACCTCCATCCATTGGCACGGCATCATCCTGCCGGCGAACATGGATGGTGTTCCTGGCCTGAGCTTCCATGGCATCGCCCCTGACGGCATGTATGAGTACAAGTTCAAGGTCAACCAGAACGGTACCTACTGGTATCACAGTCACTCCGGGCTGCAGGAGCAGGTCGGCGTATACGGCGCGCTGGTCATCGATGCCAAGGAGCCCGAGCCCTTCAGTTACGACCGTGATTACGTCGTGTTGCTGAGCGACTGGACGGATGAAAATCCAACGCGGGTACTGGCCAAGCTCAAGAAACAGTCGGACTACTACAACCAGCACAAACGCACCGTTGGTGACTTCATCGATGACGTAAGCGAGATGGGTTGGTCCGCCGCCGTAGCCGATCGCAAGATGTGGGCCGAGATGAAGATGAGCCCGACGGATCTCGCTGACGTCAGTGGCTACACCTACACCTACCTGATGAATGGCCAGGCACCCAATGGCAACTGGACCGGCATATTCAAACCAGGCGAAAAGATCCGCCTGCGCTTCATCAACGCCTCGGCGATGACCTATTTCGATGTGCGCATCCCGGGCCTGAAGATGACTGTGGTTGCGGCCGATGGTCTGCACGTCAAACCGGTCAGCGTCGACGAGTTCCGTATCGCCGTGGCCGAGACCTACGACGTGATCGTCGAACCAGACAGCGAACAGGCGTATACCGTGTTTGCACAATCCATGGATCGCACTGGCTATGCGCGCGGCACCCTTGCTGTACAGGAGGGGTTGAGTGCACCAGTACCCAGCCCCGACCCGCGTCCGCTGATTGCCATGGGCGACATGGGTATGGATCACGGCAGCATGGGCGGTATGGATCACGGGAACATGGCCGGGATGGATCAGGGCAATATGGCGGGAATGGATCATGGCAGCATGCAGGGTGGCATGGCTGGTATGGATCACAGCCAGATGGCCGGAATGGATCATTCAAACATGGCTGGCATGGCTGGCATGGCTGGCATGGCTGGCAACATGCAGGCACACCCGGCCTCAGAGACCAACAATCCTTTGGTCGACATGCAGACCATGACGCCGACGCACAAGCTGGACGACCCAGGTATCGGCCTGCGTGATAACGGCCGGCGCGTGCTGACGTACTCTGACCTGCGCAGCACCTTCCCTGATCCGGACGGGCGTGAGCCAAGTCGCACCATCGAGCTGCACCTCACCGGGCATATGGAGAAATTCTCCTGGTCCTTCGATGGAATCAAGTTCTCTGACGCCGAGCCTCTACGCCTCAAGTACGGCGAGCGTGTTCGCATCACGCTGGTCAACGACACCATGATGACTCACCCGATCCATCTTCATGGCATGTGGAGTGATCTGGAGGATGCGAACGGCAATTTCCTGGTGCGTAAACACACCATCGACATGCCGCCAGGTTCCAAGCGCAGCTATCGGGTGACCGCCGATGCGTTGGGGCGTTGGGCCTACCACTGCCACCTGTTGCTCCACATGGAAATGGGCATGTTCCGTGAAGTCCGTGTGGATGAGTAAAGGAGATTTCTGATGAGTACTTTTATGAAGCGTAATGCCCTGTTTGGCAGCGCAGCGATGTTCAGTTTTTTGGCTGCTTTGTACGCGCCGACGTCATTGGCAGGTGAGGGGCACAGCGAGCACGAACAACATGCTGCCGAGTCGGCTGCGCCCGAGGCCATCAGTGACAAGCCTGCAGATCAATCGAAAGGCAAGGCCGCTGGCCAGCAGATGGATCATGGCACCATGGATCATGAGGGCATGAACCATGACGATATGGGGCACGAGAAGATGATGGATAAGCATGGCGGCACCGAAGCCGAAGCAGGTTCGAACCATGACCACTAGGTTTTCACGCCCGTCCCTCATAGCGCTGGTCGTGTCGCTGAGTGCACTCAGCGGCGGCGTTACCCAGGCTGCGGAAGAAATGGATCATTCGGCAATGGGGCACGGCTCCATGTCGATGGACCACAGCCAGATGGGCCACGGTTCCGCCAAAGCGCCGATGGAGGGCATGGATCACAGCAAGATGGACCATGGTGCCATGCAGGGTGCTTCGGGCAGCATGGATCATAGCCAGATGGGCCACGGCCAGAGCCAAGAGAAGGCCCAGGCTATGGATCACAGCAAGATGGGGCATGGCGCCATGCAAGGACAGATGGAGGGCATGGATCATTCAAAGATGAACCATGGCTCCGCTGAAGCCCCGAGAACCACCAGCCGTACGCCGATTCCCGTTCTGACGGATGCTGATCGCCAAGCGGCTTTCCCGCCATTACCTGGCCACAAGGTTCACGACAGCGCCATCAACAGTTTTTTCCTGCTCGATCAGCTCGAATACCAGGACGCAGATGAGGGCAGCACCCTGGCCTGGGATGCGTCGGGCTGGGTAGGCGGTGATATCAACCGGGTCTGGTTCCGCTCCGAAGGCGAGCGTACCAACGGCGTGACCGAGGATGCTGAATTACAGCTGCTGTACGGCCGCTCGATCGGCCCTTGGTGGGATGTCGTCGCGGGCGTTCGCCAGGACTTCAAACCGGAGTCGCCGCAGACTTGGGCCGCCTTCGGTATCCAGGGCATGGCGCTTTACGCCTTTGAGGCCGAAGCCACGGCCTTCGTCGGCGAGAATGGCCAAACTGCTGCCCGACTGGAGGGCGAGTACGACATTCTGCTGACCAACCGGCTGATTCTCCAGCCAACTGCCGAAATGAACTTCTACGGCAAGAACGATCCTGAACGAGGTGTGGGGTCTGGGTTGGCCAATACCGAACTCGGTTTGCGTTTGCGTTACGAGATTGTCAGACAGTTTGCCCCCTATATCGGGGTTTCCTGGAGCCGCTCCTATGGCAACACGGCAGACATGGTGCGTGACGAGGGCGGTGATGTAGACGAGGCGCGTTTTGTCGCCGGTATCCGGATGTGGTTTTGAGAACCTGACATGAAAAGAACAATTAAAACTTTGGTGGCGGCCGGCGTGGTCGGTAGCACAGCTGTCCTGGCCGGCGCCTACTTTGGCGTGGTCAACGTGGGGGCCGATGATCCCCATTTTCCTGCAGTGTATGCGTTTCTCACGATGGCCCGCGACCGCTCTATCGAAGTCCGTTCGCAGGACATCGAGGTTCCCAACCTGGATGATCAAGCTCTTATTCGCGCCGGTGCGGGCAACTACAACTCCATGTGTATCGGCTGTCATTTGGCGCCAGGTGTGGCGGAGACCGAGCTAAGCCAATCGCTTTACCCTGCGCCTCCCAACCTCGCCAAGATCGGTGTCGATGGCAATCCGTCAGCAGCGTTCTGGGTGATCAAGCATGGCATCAAGGCAACGGGTATGCCTGCGTGGGGCAAGAGCATGGGCGATGAGTACATCTGGGGCATGGTTGCCTTCATTGACCAATTGCCGACGATGGATGCCAAGCAATACCAAGCACTCGTCGCATCCAGTGGCGGCCATCAGCATGGTGGTGGGGAAACGCAAATGCACAATCATGAAGGTCAGCACGGCGACAACAAGCCTGGCCATCATGGCAATAGCGGCGGTGGCGAAGACCATCATGGAACAGGTGATGCCGGAGAGCCTGGCCATCACGATGCCGCGGCTACTGATAGCGAGGGTGGCTCCGCACCTGAGGCAGGTCACCATTCGGACATGAGTGGCGATGATCACCATGCCGGGGATGAGGCCGCCCCAAGCGGCGGAGACCATCATTCCGAGCAAACTCCGAATGCCTCGCCCAAGACCCACACCCACGCCGATGGCAAAGAGCACGTGCATGAAAGCTAAATATCTGGCCTTGCTGGCCGCTCTCTCCGTCACAACTGGAGTTCAAGCCGCTGATGCCCTGACGATTGATGTCCATCGTGATGCTAATTGCGGATGTTGCAAGAAGTGGATCTCACACCTCGAAGCGAATGGCTTCAAAGTCGTCGACCATGTCGAAAGCAACATGTCGGCAGTGAAGCAAAGTCTGGGCGTTGCGCCGCGGTTGGCGTCTTGTCACACCGCGGTGATTGACGGCAAGTTCGTCGAAGGTCATGTGCCGGCGGCTCAGGTCATCGAGCTCACCAAGCGCGATGATCTCGTGGGCATCGCTGTTCCCGGGATGCCGGCGGGCTCCCCCGGTATGGAAGTCGATGGCGTACAGCATGCCTACCAGGTCATTGGCTTGACCAAGGCGGGGTCTGATCAGGTCGTTGCAGAATATCCCGCTCAGTAGTACTGCCTGCCAGCACGGCCGCTTGTGTGTAGTGGCCGACTCTTTTTCATACGCCCTTTAACCTAAGTAAAAAAGGCGCCCGAGGGCGCCAAGGGCTGTCTCCAAACCAAAGGAGCACTACGAGGGGACAGCAGGACCAAGGCGCGAGCGGGCAATCAACCCGCCCGCTTGCCAGGGTTAGAGAACTTCCAGCGGGTACTCGACAATCAGGCGGACTTCATCCAGATCCGACTCGTAATCGGTCGCGCGAGTGGTCATTTGGCGAACACGGAAAGACATATCCTTCAGTGATCCAGTCTGCACAACGTACTTGGCCTCGATGTCCCGCTCCCAGCGCTTCTGGTTGGTCAACGGATCGCCGTTGTCATCACGGCGCATATAGACTTCGTTGGCCTTGCTGTAGTCGGCATCCCAGCCTTGGGCATATCGAGTCATGAAGCTCAACCCAGGCACACCGAAAGGCTCCATATCCAGGTCATAGCGCACTTGCCATGACTTCTCCTTCGGCGAGTTGAAGTCGCTGTACTGGATGGAGTTGTCGAGGTAGATGGAGTCCGATTGGCGCAAGTAGTCGAAGTCATCATCGCCATTGTTGCGCTGGAGACCCACCAGCACTGTGTGAGCGCCGAATTGGATGCCGACCTTGCCGCTCCAGATGTTGTTATCGAAGCTCCCGAGGAGCTGCTTCCCTTCATCGACCGCCTTGTAGTAGTTCAGCCCGCCGATCAAGGCGACATCGTCCGCAAGCGGGTAGCTCAGCGTGGTGCCCGCGTAATATTGATTCCAGGCATCCTTGAGGCGGCTGGTGTAGAGACTAAAGCCGACGTTGTCATTAAGCGTGTAATCACCACCGAAATAGGCGATCCATGGCGAGTCCACTTCGCCTGCGTAGAAGGTAGCGAAGCCGTCGCGCATGCTGCTGGTATTGGGTTGGCTCATCGAGTGGAGGCGACCACCTTGAAGCGACAGTCCTTCCACGCTGCTGTTGAGCACGGTGATACCTCGGAAACTCTCCGGTAAAAGCCGCGCATCACCGTATTGGACGACAGGGCTGACAGGAAAGACGTCGCCTACCTTGATCTCGGTATCCATGAACCGAGCTTTCACCGCGCCACCCAGTTTGGAGTAGTTATCCTCAGCCTGCCCGAGGCTGTTGTAAGGCAGCACATCGACTGAGCCACCGGCTCCTGAACGGCCGTCGCCGGTGTCAAGTTTGAGTCCTAGCATGGCAAAGGCATCGACACCGAAGCCTATGGTGCCCTCGGTGAAGCCAGACTCGAATCGGCCTATCACGCCATGCGCCCACTCTTCCGAATAGCCATTACCCGAGCTGCTGGACTGGCCTTTGCGGAAGTCACGGTTGAAGTAGAGATTTCGATTGAGGATGGTCAGGCTGCTGCCTTCGATAAATCCCTCGCCTTTCTCGTCGGCGGCCATTGCAGCTTGCCCGGTACTGATGCTCAGAGCGAGTAGAGAAAGTCCTAACAGGGTTCTGTTATTCATAAATGCTCCTGATGTTATTGGCAGTTGTCATTGTGTGGTCGCATATATGTGCCAAGCGCGCCGGGCATAACCAGGCGCGCCTTGGCCATATTTCCACATGCCAAATAACGTCAGGGTGACTTGAAAATTACTTTTCAGTCAGCGCGATGTCATTTATTAGTTTTGGTTCCGGCAACCTGTTCCGGCTGCACGGTATTCAAGAATATTCAGATCGCCGTTGGAGTCCTCGTAGGTCATCTGGGCTGGCATCACATTGCAGCTAGAGTCCGTTGAGGTAGTGGCCACGACCCTGGCGATATCGAGCTTCATGCCGTAGCGGTAATGAATAACTTCAGGCGGATTCTTTCCGTTAGCGGCAGCATACTCTTGCATGGCCTGCTCATTGGCCTGAATCATCCGACCATAAACACGATCAGCGCCGCCTTCTGCCAGAGTGGCAGAGGAAACAACCATAGCGGCAAGGGCTGCAATAACTTTGAGGCTTTTCATGTTTAATCACTCCTTCAAGGTGGTGATTAAAATATATCCGCTCAACCTGTCATAAAAATGAAGTCAAAGTTACATCGCCGTAATGCTTCCTGCCGCGTTACCCGGGCGAGTCAGCTTGGCGCGTGGCTTGCCCGGGTTTGTAAAGCTATAGCTCCTGCGGTGCGCGAACCTTCTGTGTACGCTGCCTTCGCATCAGCCAGTACGCGGCCGGCAAAACCAACATGGACATCAGCGGCGCGGTAATCATGCCGCCGACCATGGGCGCGGCGATGCGCTTCATCACTTCAGATCCGGCACCTCCGCCCCAGAGGATTGGCAACAGGCCGGCGATGATCACGGCCACCGTCATCACCTTGGGCCGCACGCGCAGCACTGCGCCTTCACGAATTGCCTCCAGTAGTGCCGGGGCACCGCTGCGCCCGGCATCCATACGTGCATGCCAGGCATTCTTCAGGTACAGCAGCATGATCACCCCAAATTCCGCCGAGACGCCGGCCAAGGCGATAAAGCCGACCCCAGTGGCAACCGACAGGTTGAAGCCGAACCAGTAGAGCAGCCAGATGCCGCCCGATAGGGCGAAGGGCAGGGTTGCCATGATCAGTAGGGCCTCACCGAAGCGGCTGAAGGTCAGGTAAAGCAGCACGAAGATGATCAACAAGGTCGCCGGTACCACCCAGGCCAGCCGTGCATTGGCGCGCTCCAGGAACTCGAACTGACCGGAGTAGGAGACGGTCATGCCAGCATCGAGTTGTACCTGCTCAGCTACGCGTTGCTGCAACTCGCGCACGGTCGATGCCAGGTCGCGCCCACGGACATCGACATAGACCCAACCGGACAGACGCCCGTTCTCGCTGCGCAGCATTGGCGGCCCTTCGGTCAGACTAACCTGGGCGACGGTGCCCAAGGTGATCTGCTGGCCGGCTTGCGTGAGGATCGGCATACGCCGTAGTGCCTGCGGACTGTCTCGCCACTCCTTGGGATAGCGCAGGTTGATCGGGAAGCGGGCCAGTCCTTCAACCGTCTCACCAATATTGCTGCCGCCGATGGCGCCCGATACCACCGCCTGCACATCGGCGATGCTCAGGCCATAGCGCGCCGCGGCCAGTCGATCGATCTGGATGTCCACGTAACGGCCGCCAGTAAGGCGTTCTGCCAAGGCCGAACTCACCCCAGGCACCTCTTTGGCCACGGCCTCGATATCGCGCGTTATGCGCTCGATGTCGACCAAGGAGGTTCCGGATACTTTCACCCCAATGGGGCTCTTGATCCCCGTCGCCAGCATGTCGATGCGGTTGCGGATGGGCGGCACCCAGATATTGGACAGCCCCGGAACTTTTACCGCGCGATCCAGTTCCTCGATCAGCTTTTCGGGTGTCATCCCCGCGCGCCATTGATCGCGTGGTTTGAACTGCACCGTGGTCTCGAACATTTCCAGCGGTGCTGGATCGGTGGCGGTCTCTGCTCGCCCGGCCTTGCCGAATACCCGTGCCACTTCGGGCACCGTGAGGATCATCCGGTTGGTTTGCTGCAGCAGCTGGGTGGCCTTGCTGGCCGGCAAGCCGGGCAGGGCTGATGGCATGTACAACAAGTCGCCCTCGTCCATCGGCGGTAGAAACTCTCCTCCGAGTCTGCTGAGGGGCCAGAGACTGGACAAAAACACTAGCAAGGCCAGCGCTAGGGTCACCTTAGGCCAAGCCAGCACCCACTCCAGCACCGGCCGGTATGCACCGATCAGCCAACGATTCAAGGGGTTCTGTTGTTCGCTGGGGATATGCCCACGAATCCAATAGCCCATCAGCACCGGTACCAAGGTGATCGAGAGGCCAGCAGCGGCAGCCATGGCATAGGTCTTGGTGAATGCCAGCGGGCCAAACAGGCGACCCTCCTGGGCCTCCAGGGTGAAGACCGGGAGGAAAGACAGGGTGATGATCAAAAGGCTGAAGAACAGCGCCGGCCCGACCTCGGCCGCAGCTTCGCCGATCACCCGCCAGTGCGCCTCGCCCTGAAGCGGTTCACCGGGGTGTCGAGCCTTCCAGGCCTCGATGTGCTTGTGCGCGTTCTCGATCATCACCACGGCGGCATCGACCATGGCGCCGATGGCGATTGCGATCCCGCCGAGCGACATGATGTTGGCATTGACGCCCTGGTAGCGCATGACGATGAAGGCCATCAGGATGCCCAGGGGCAGGGTGATGATCGCGACCAGCGACGAGCGCAGGTGCCAGAGGAAGATCAGGCAAACCAGGGCAACCACCGCGAACTCTTCCAGCAGCTTGTAGCTGAGGTTATCGATGGCGCGGTCGATCAATTGCGAACGGTCATAGGTGGTGACCACCTCGACGCCGGCCGGCAAGCTGCCCTTCAGGCTGTCCAGCTTGGTCTTCACCGCGGCGATGGTATCGCGGGCATTCTTTCCGGAGCGCAAGATGACCACGCCGCCTACCACTTCACCCTGGCCATCCAGCTCGGCAATGCCACGACGCATCTCTGGCCCCAGCTGAATGGTGGCCACCTGACCCAGCAGCACCGGAACTCCGCTGGCCGAAGCCCGCAGCGGCACATTGCGGAAATCCGCCAGGCTCTCTAGATAGCCTGAAGCCCGCACCATGTACTCGCGCTCTGCCAGCTCCAGGATGGCGCCGCCGGTTTCCTGATTGGCGCTCTTCAGCGCCGCTTCGACCTCCTGCTGAGTTACCCCATAAGCCACCAGCTTCTGCGGATCGAGCAGCACTTGGTATTGCTTGACCATGCCGCCGAGGGTGGCCACTTCGGCTACGTTGGGCAGGCTCTTGAGTTCGTACTTGAGGAACCAGTCCTGCAGTGCCCGCAGCTGGGCAAGATCATGCTGGCCGCTGCGGTCGACCAAGGCGTACTGGTAGATCCAGCCCACGCCGGTGGCATCCGGCCCAAGGGTGGTGGTAACACCCTCGGGCAGGCGTTCCTGCGCCTGGTTGAGGTACTCCAGCACCCGCGAGCGCGCCCAGTAGAGGTCGGTGTCGTCCTCGAACAGCACGTAGACGAAGGAGTCGCCGAAGAACGAGTAGCCGCGCACCGTCTTCGCCCCCGGTACCGAGAGCATGGTTGTGGCCAGTGGGTAGGTCACCTGGTTCTCGACGATCTGCGGTGCCTGTCCGGGAAAGCTGGTTCTGATGATGACCTGGGTGTCAGATAGGTCCGGCAGTGCATCCAACGGCGTGTTGCGCAGCGACCAGAGGCCCAGGGCGGTGATGAACAGGGTGGCCAGCAGTACCAGGAAGCGGTTGCCGATCGACCAATGGATCAGGCGCGCGATCATGGCTGGTCTCCTTCCTTGCGGAGCTGCTCGATCAGCAGGCCGGAGTTTGTCTGACGTGCGGCGATGCGTACGTGATCTCCTGGCTTAAGTCCCACAGCTACTTCGGAGCTGACCAGAGGAAAAGCCATGGTCATACCTGGCATATTCAGGCTCTCGAAGGGGCCATGCTCCAGGGTGACTTGTTTCCCGTCCAGTGCGCGAATAACGCCGTGAGACACATGCAGCCCCTCCGTGCTGTCCTGTTCTGCATTGCCGGCCAGGATGCCCTGCAGGCTGGCTTCCGAATCGATGAGGAACTGGCCGGAGGTAACGACCGCCTGACCTTCCTCAAGACCGGAAAACACCTCCAGACGCCCATCGGCCTCGCGGCCCAAGGTGATTTCCTGGGGACGGTAGCGTCCGTCGCCTTCGGCCAGCATCACCAATGCACGCTTCCCGGTGCGAATCACGGCTTCACTCGGCACAAGAAGCGTGGATTGTTCGACGGCACTGTTCAGGCGTACGGCGGCGAACATGCCGGGGCGCAACTTACCGGCAGGGTTGGGTAGCTCGCTGCGTACCGTGAGCGTGCGCGTTTGCGGATCGGCACTCGGCAGCAAGGCTATGACGCGGCCCAGCAGCGGTCGATCAGGAAAGGCCGTCAGGTTGGCGCGGATCTCGTCCCCGACCTGGATACTTCCGGCCATGGCCTCGGGTATCGCCGCATCGAGCCAGACACTGGACAGCCCGTTGATCAACGCCAGATCCTGCCCGGCTTCAACGGTCATCCCGGCGCGTACCTGCAAGGCTTGGAGCTCGCCGCTGATAGGTGTGGTGAGGGTTTGCACTGCCCGCGGTTTGCCGCTGCGGCGAACCTGCTCTATCAACGCTTGTGGCATGCCGAGCAGGCGGAGGCGCTCTTGGGCCGCAGTGATCAAGCGGGCGTCACCGGTACGCAGTACCGCGAGGAACTCCAACTGCGCGGCGGACCACTCGGGAATCAGCAGGTCGACCAGGGGTGTTCCAGCTGGCAGTACATCGCCAGGGGCACGCCCGTAAACCCGCTCGACGAATCCGCCAGCGCGGGCCTGGAGGTTCGCTACCTCTCGCTGGTTATAGGCCAGGGAGCCGACCACCTCGATATCCGAGGGCAGTACACCGCGGATCACCGTCGAGGTCCGCATTCCGAGGTTCTGCACGGCTTGAGCGGGGACGCTCAGGACAGACGGATCTTGCTCGGATCCTGCGTATTTAGGGACAAGCTCCATATCCATGAAAGGTGACTTGCCCGGTTTATCGAAGCGCTGCTCAGGCTGCATCGGGTCGTACCAATAGAGCACCTTGCGCTCGTCCGTCGGTGCGGAGCTAGGCAGTAGCTCGTGTTTGGCTTGCCGCTGGGCCAGCCAGTAGCCACCGCCCGCCGCGCCAATGCCCACGGTCAGCACGGCGACCGCAAAACCAAATGTCGATATCTTCATTTCAGGCCCTCCACATAGGCGTAGTACAGGCTTGCGGAGAGCTGGCTCAACTTGCGCTGTTGTTCAATCTGCCGCAGTTGCGCATCAATCAGGTCGCGCTGGGCAGTAATAACGGATGTGAGCTGGCTGTTACCGGCTTGGTAGGCGGCCAGTTCGAGATCGGCACGTTTGCTTGCAAGCGGGATCAAGGTTTTTTCGGTGCGTGACAAGGTCCTGCGCAGTTGCTCAAGCTCGGCAATACCGCCTTCCAGCTCAGCCTGATGGGCGCGCAGTAATGCTTCCTGCTCGGCTTCCATCTGCGACACGCTTTGTTGTCTGGCGTTGATCTTGGGCCCCTGACGTGTGCCTACGAACAACGGCAGGTCGAAGGTAAATTGCACCATCACCATATCGCCGAACTGGTTGTCGCGATTGTTGTAGGCAAACTCAACACCCCAGTCGGGGGTCTTCTCGGCGATGGCCTCGTTCAGCTCGGCGCTAGCCTCGCCGACTCGGGCGGAGGCAGCGCGCAACTCAGGGTGTGAGGCAATGCGTTGCTGCAGGTGCGGTGCCACCAGGTTCAGACTGGGAACACCTCCTTGCAAAGGCTGGTCAGCCTCGTTGCCTATCCAGCGGCGCAGCTTGGCACGAGCTACTGCCACATCGCGATTCAGTTCATCTCGCCGATCTTGTAACGCCAAAGCTTCCTGGTCGGCCTGCAACAGCTCGCCAGGCTGAGCACTACCGCCGGCAATCAGCGATTGCACGGTCGAGCGGAGCATCTCGATCTGACGGTCCAGTTGATCGAAGAGGCCAACACTGCGTTCGGCGTAGTACACATCCAGCCAGCTCACTGCCGTCTGGCGCTTGATCTCCAACTGCATGGCACGCTGCTCGGCCTCGGCTCGGCCTACTGAAGCCTCGGCCAACTGGCGCCGAGCCTGACGCTTGTCACTGTTGGGGACTTCCTGCATGAACCCAATGCGGCGCATGGTCATGGAGTCACGATTAAGCGTGTAACGGTCAGGGCCTTCGATCGGCAGGTTGTCGATGCCTAGAATCAGCTTGGGATCGGGCAGGGCGTCTGCGGGCTCGACAGCCTGCTGTGCCGATGCCACCTGCGCCTGGCGCGCGAGGTTCTCAGGGGCACTCTGCTCGGCCAGAGCTTGGGCTCGTTCGAAAGTTAGGGGCTGCGCCTGCGCGGCAAGCCAGGGAGCTGCCCAGAATGCGGCAGCCAACACACCGAGAAAGCTACGGCGTGGAAAAAGGAAAGCGGACATGCTTTCGCCTCCAATGCGATTGATCGAAGTCGCGACTACGAAACGTGACCGCGACGATGCGCCTGACTGTAAGGCGCGGGATGATCACTGCATTAGACGAAACGAGGAGGGCGCCAGAGTCCTGCGGGCTCTCGCTTAATCACCGACTGGGTCAGCAATATCTCGGGGCGTGAGGGGAGAGGGGATATGCTCTTGATCACGGTGGTCTGGAGAAGTCCTCCGGTCTTGCATTCCTGGCCGGGTTTGCAAGGGGACTTCTTGGCCACCCCATCAGACTTGTCCATTTGCTCGCAGCACGGAGCATCGGCCATTGCATGGCCCTGATGATCGGCGCTCTGCATCGGGCAAGGTTGTGCCGGCATGCTGAAAGCCACACCGCCGAAGGTCGGCAGCACGAGGCTAGCAATCATTAGCAGGATCAATCCAATCCGACGCACAGCAATTCACCAGGCGGGGCAATAGGCCGACGATAGCAGATTGCCCCCGAGCCATGAATGCTCCTTTTGACGATAACAGCACTTCGTTGATTTGGATCAAATAGAGTGTCTAGTCTCACAGGGCGAGCTGATTTTGTAGCGGGTGAGATTTCAATCGAGCAAGCGATAGAGTTCAGGCCAAAGAGGATTCTATAATCACTCTATAATTAGCTATAAAGCTCATTAGTGCACAAAATGCAGCGGGATGTGGAACCCTGAGGTGCCGCTGAATGAACGCAACGCAGGGTATCGGCTGGCATGGCAGAGCCTGGATTTCACCCGGGCTGGGCATTTTTCTGGGGCAGGCGGGTAGCCAAGATTGGCATAGCCACATGGCGCATCAAATTACCGTCAGCTTGAACGGCAGCTTGACTGTGAAGTGTACATCCTCGTCGGTGACGGCAAGGGCCATCTGCATCAGGGCAGGGGTGGCCCATCAGATCGAAGCTGACGAAGTGTTGTCGATCTACCTCGACGCGCTGTCCGATGAGGCGCGAGCACTTCCCGATAACATCGGGGAGGGCATCACTCCGATTCAGATGGGCGATACAGCATCGCTGCGAAAATTGCTGAGCAGCTCCGATCCGTCAGCCCAGCAAATTCGGGAAATGGTGCGCCTTGTTCTCAACCTTACGACTCCGCCGGCCTCCGATCCGCGACTGCAGTCGGTCCTCGCTGCGTTAAAAGAGCCGATTAATGGCAGGCAGGCGTTGGCCAAGCGCGTTCATCTGTCGCCTACCCGATTCTCACATTGGTTCGTCGAACAGACCGGTCTGCCGCTGCGCAGCTACCGGAAATGGAATCGCCTGGTCATAGCGCTCCAGCATATCGCCAGCGGCGCCAACCTGACTGCGGCCGCCCACGCTGCCGGCTTCGCTGACGCTGCCCACTTTTCCCGCACCTTCCGCGACCTGTTTGGCCTCGACCCCTCATCTGCCTTGGGTCATGTCAGTCTGAAAGGCTGAATTCAGCTTTTCTGTTCAAGCGCCATCACAGGTGATTGGCACAAAGTGGAGTCATCTCAGGGAGGGCTTCACGATGGGCAGTTCACTCAGGTTCATGATCCGCTGGCTCAGCTACCCAACAATCTTTGGCGGGGCCGCAGCTTGGATGATCTGGTTGCTCTACACGGGTATTCCGTATTGGCCCAGCACGCCGATCATTGCCGCCCTAGGGATTCTGCTGGTGGCGCTGCTGGAACGCGTGCAGCCGTTCCGTGACGACTGGTTGGAGGACCACCAGGATACCCTTACTGATATCATCCATATGGTCGTGAACCTGTCCGTGATCCAGATTACGGCGACCGTGCTGGCCCGGCTGGGCGATTGGGTGCCCGCAGAGTTCCGTGTCTTCCCAACAGAGTTACCGCTGTGGGCTCAGCTAGTCATTGTCGCCGCCGTGCTGGACCTTAGCTTGTACGCCATGCACCGCTTCAGCCATCAGGTTCCATGGCAGTGGCGCTTGCATGAGCCACATCATAGCGCTGAGCGGCTCTACTGGATGAACGGCGAGCGCCGGCACCCGTTGCATGCCGCCATCATGGCAGGGCCTGGGCTGCTCGTGCTCTTTGCGATGGGCACTCCTTCTGCACTCGTGGCCACCTGGTTCGGCATCCTGACGGTACATTTGGCCTTCCAGCACTCAAATCTGGACTACTCGTTGGGCTGGCTACGGCGCGTCATCGGCGTTGCAGAAACACACCGCTGGCATCACAAACGCGACTTCGAGGATGCGCAGGTCAATTTTGGTGAGTTCTTGCTGGTGTGGGATCAACTGCTTGGAACCTTCTATGACAGCGCAAGCAAGCCCAGCAGCGCCGAAGTAGGACTGCGTGACCGGGACTATCCGACAGGCTATGTGGGTCAGATTGTCGAGCCGTTCAGAAGTCAGTAGCTTGCTCGGTGTCGCTGGCGACTAGCTGGTTAATGAGGATCGACCGGCATGAGTTCGATCAAGGGTTTCAGTTGAACTCTGACACTGGCCAGCCAATTGCCCAGTTCCACCAGATCCTCATCAAGCGACTCGGCTTCCTCCCAGATACTGCCGCCTTCCGTCACAGACACCGATAGTGCCGCACCATCGAGCACCGTTTTCGCCATGGCATGTACCCGCAGGAGGCCATCCCTGAGGCCGCCGATGTTGTTCATTTCCTTCAGCAGCAGATCCAGCCCATCGACTAGACGCAGCAACTGGATGGTGTCGTAGTCGTCATGCAAACGCTCCAGCGCCTCGGCATCTACCTCGCCGTAGGGCGTGACGCGAAATGACGCAGGAGGAATGTTCATCAGGTCATCTCCTCGGTTTCCGCAGTACCGAGCTTGCCAGTGCGGATGGACCCGGCTGCCTGCTGGAACACCGAGTCTTTGATCCAGGGCTCCGGCGGCCGGTTGAGCTTGAGGTTGAACTCGCCGAAACGCTTGACGTTGCTGGTCAGGTAGGGGCTGAGGAAGGACACATCTTCATCGGTGAACTGCCAGCCCTCGCGGGCCAATTTCTGCAGGATCCGCATCATGTCCACAGTGTTCTGCAGGATCACCGACGAGGCCACCATGTCGTTGTAGCGCAGTCGCTTCTGTTGCTCGTCCGGATCGTTCTCGGCGATCACGTCGCCACCGAAGGACAACCACTTGGAGAATCCGTTGTAGGACTCGATCTTGTTGGTGTTCGCGGTAACCTCCTGGCGCAACTCGCGACTGCCGATCCAGTTGAGCAGGAAGATCGTACGGATCACGCTGCCCAGTGCCTGTGCCGCGTGGTAGGGGTCATGCCGAGATAAGGCAAAAATTAGGACATTCGTTCTGCAAGCAGCTGTTTTTTAAAGTAACTATTTCCATGCGGCTGGGTACCATTCATGCAATTGAATATGGCCTGTCAGCTGACCCGCACAGGGTTCGCGAGGGCCTGCTCCTGACCTCAGTGCGCCAGTTTATGAGCCATTTGCCCCCCCGCCGTTCGTAGGTGGCATATGCTCAAGCAGCTTTAGTTGCGCGATCGCTTCGGACAAGCGCTCCTGTAAGCCTTGCTCTCTTTGTGCCTGGATCGTGGAAACCTCGCCAAGCTTGGCCACTTGCTCCTGCAATGTGCTGCAACGCTGTTCCAGGGCTTCATTCGCGCGCTCAACACCGGTCAATGCGCTCTTGGCGGTTTCCAGGGCCTGGGTCTTCTGCACCAGTAGCTGTTGCTGCGCATGTTGTTCTTTTTGCAACTGCCGCGCCTCGGCGAGCAGGCGCGCATTGTCGCGGTTCAGCTGGGTCAGTTCGTCCTGCTTGATTATCAAGGTCTGCTGCAGTTGCCGCAGTTCCAGTTGCAGTTGTTGCACCTGCGACTCGTGTCGACGTTGTTCATGCTCACGCTGCTCCTTGCTGGACTGACGATAGTGTTCCAGAGCATCACGGGCATGCTGATGTTTTTCCTCCAGCGAGCGAATTTGGCTGTCGCGATCCTGCAGGCGCGCCTCCTGATCGACGTTAGCCTGCACCAGGCGGGCATTCTCAACCTCGGCCTGTTGGCGTTGCTGCTGCTCCTGCTGTAGCGCTTGCTGGGCAGTCTGGAGCTGTTCCTTGAGCCCGCCGCACTGATTTTCCAACTGCTGAATGCGGCTTCCGGCCTGCCGAGCCTGGTTGTGGTAGTCGAGTCGTTCACGTGCCAGTTGTTCACGCTCCTGGGCCACGGCGGCCTGCGCGTCCTCCTCTAGCTGATCTGCCAGTTGGCCGACCAAGTTGGCCAACTGTTCGGAGAGCGACGTTGCTGCCGTATTCCGGCCGCGCTCGGCGTCTTCGAGTTCTTTCAGGTAGCGGTGAATGGTGGTTTTCGAGCCGGTATTGCCTAGTTCGACCCGTACCGCATCGATGCTGGGGTTCTCGCCACGCGCCACGATGGCCTGTCGCGCCTTCTGAACTAGCGCCTTGTTGATGCCGCCACGGGCCATGATCTGCTCCTTCGATTTCGTAATGTAGTACATACCATGTATTTACATTCTAAATTAATCCTATGTAAAGCGAGTTTTAACCGATTAAATCAGATAAAATAATGGAGGCTTATTCAATGAGATCGGCACAAACGGTCGCTTAGCTGCCGTTTTCCAGTACACAAAGGGCATTTCGAGCGATGAAAGACGTCGGGCGCTATCTGCAAGCCGGTACGCGGGAAAACACCCGCCGCAGCTATCAGTCGGCCATCGAGCACTTCGAAGTGGTGTGGGGCGGCTTTCTGCCCGCCACTAGCGATAGCATCGTGCGCTACCTGGTGGACTACGCCGACAGCCTAAGCAGCAGCACGCTCAAGCAGCGCCTGGCTGCTCTGGCTCAGTGGCACATCACCCAGGGCTTTCCTGATCCGACCAAGACGCCCACGGTGCGCCAGGTACTCAAAGGCATCCGCACATTGCATCCGGCGCAAACGAAGCAGGCTGCACCGTTGCAGTTGCAGCACCTGGAGCAGGCGGTTCACTGGCTGAATCAGGAAGCCGAACGGGCTCGGCAGGCCGGCAACTTGGCAAGCCTGCTGCGCGGTCGGCGCGATGCGGCGCTGCTGCTGATCGGCTTCTGGCGCGGCTTTCGCAGCGACGAACTCTGTCGACTGCAGGTCGAGCATATCCAGGCCGAAGCCGGTGCTGGCATGAGCCTGTTCCTGCCGCAGAGCAAGGGTGACCGGGAAAACCTCGGCACGACCCATTACGCACCGGCCCTGAAGCGCCTCTGCCCGGTACAGGCCTATCTCGACTGGATCAGTGCCGCCGGCATCGCCCGCGGCGCAGTGTTCCGCCGCCTGGATCGCTGGGGGCACCTGAGCGACGAGGCCTTGCATCCCGGTAGCCTGATCAGCCTGCTACGCCAGATCCTGCAGCGTGCGGGCATCCCAGCCGAACTGTACACCAGCCATTCCTTACGCCGAGGTTTCGCTACCTGGGCCACGGCCAACGGCTGGGATCTCAAGGCGCTGATGACTTACGTGGGCTGGAAGGACATCAAGTCCGCCATGCGCTACATCGACCCCGCCATCTCCTTTGGCGGCCTTGCAGCTAAACCTGCCCTTGAGCTTCATGCTGGCTCTTTGGGCAAAATCAGCTTCTCATTAACATCGGTACACATCAGGGACAACGGTGCCACATGAAGCGCGATCGGACTCGCTGCTGGCGTTTACGGGCAGCTGAGCCGCTCTAGAATGAACTTTATAGGTCTTTATAGTCGATTATAGAATCCTATTCTGGACGCCCGGCCCACGCTGCCCGGCGAACTGGTGCTGACGATTCGTAGGCTGTTCAACTGCACCTTGTCGCAGGCCCCCTATAGCAGCTCGCCGAGGTCAGCCAGCGCAACCTGCTGTGGCTTGGTCTCTCCGGCATCACCACGACGCTGTCTCAGATCTTCTATTGCAAAACGTCGAAGCTCGGGCGTAGCTACGGTGGCGCTGATCGACAAGGGCGGCGTCGTGGTAGCCATGCTGATGGCGTGGCTACTGCTGCGCGAAGCGATCACGCTGCGGAAGCTCGCCGGCGCCGGGTTGATCGTGACCGGGCTCCTGGTTAACGCCCCAAAGCCCTGACCAGTGCCCCTAGGTCTCGTGCTGCTGAAAGGCAGCCGCCAGCGTCAATTGTGCACGGGCCTCGATGATCTCGATCAGCTCGATATGCTTGGGGAACTCTCGCTTGAGCCAGCCGCTGGGCACGAAGTGATGATCGAGGTGAACGATTGTGCTTTGGCCTTCGGCAGCCGCGCAGAGCATGACGTGCATCTCTGAATCATCGCCGGCCATCGCTGCCGGCACGAAGACCATGCCGTTGTCGTCAATGCCGAAAGAGCGCCTCCATTCGGGGAACCGCTTCTGCTCGGGGTTTGAAACGGCAAACCAATGAATCCTGTCCATTTATTTCTTCTCGAATGGGAGCAGCGTGGAGTACGGCAGCGAATCACCTTCGGCTGCGGCTAGCACCTGATCCAGCACCGCCTCGGGGGCATCAAGAGCACCGAGAATCACATACAACTCGGATATCACGTTCATCCTATCCGCACGATCGAAGCCGGCATCACCACCTACGGGCTCGGCATGATCGAATGCATTGGCAACGGCATTTTCCTTAAGCAGATAACGCGCGCCGCAATCGCAGAGAAATGGCTGCTTGGCGTTGTAGAAACGATCCTGTGCTTCCCAGCCATGCAACCGCGGCTCCATGGGCTTGCCACACTTTGGGCAATAAGCAGGTTGCAGATCGGTAAGGTAAAGCATGACTTGAGTTCCTTTTCTTGCGCGCAGCTCCGTGTTTGGAGGGCTGTACCATGCGCGCTATTGTCGTAACCCCGCTTCACCGCTGTCCAGAAAAGGTACAAAGGTACAAATGTCCCTCCCGCTTGACGCCAACCGTACCGCCCAGCCCGGCCCCGGTTTGATTCGCCTCGACCCGGCCTATGCCTTGGCAGCCCATCTCGCAGAGCGCCACCTACTGGGCTACGTGATGCTCAATGGTGAGGCGTGGCGCGTGGTGGCAAGGATTATCGATCCAGGTGATTTCGAAGGGTATCCGCATTGCCGGATTTATCTGGCCATGGAAACACTGGCCAGTCTCGGCGAAGCCATCGACATCCTGACACTTTGTGAGTTGCTGGAGTCGGATGAGCATTACCAAGCCGCTGGGGGTATCCAGCTGCTCGGTCAACTGGCCACGGAGACTCCAATACGTTTTGAGCAGGTGAGCGGACTAGCTCGCCTGCTCAGAGGTTTTGGTGTGCTGCGCTCCAGCCTCAATGAGGCCTATCAGGGCCAGCGCCGGCTATGCAGCCTGCTAGAAGCCAAGCGCGACGGACTCTCGCACGGCAAGTCATGGTTCGCCACCATCGAGGACACTATTCGGCAGGAGCAGCCGTTCCCGCAGGCTTGGCTCGGGCAGCGCGTCTGCTACGTCTACGATGAATCCGTTACCGAGGACGCGACTCTGTGCCCAGCACTATCAGCCTGAGAGTCTTCTTACATGACCACTGCTGGAAGCCCTGATCGCAGGTGGCGATCCTGTCATGGTGGGGTTGTAGGTTAAGTGGGCCAAACAGTAAGCATCAGGCACTCCTAAAGCGCCACGGCCTTGGCTTTGGAGTTGGAAGTTGACTGCTCGCCACTAGCCCTGACAATGCAACGGGACTGGGCTGAGAGCGACTCTAACTGGACGCAAAAAAGAAGCCGCCCGAAGGCGGCACTGAGCGACAGATGGATGACCTTTCTGAACACTCGGATTCTTGGTCCGATTACTTCTTCAGCGATTGCAGGTAGTCCTTCAGCGTCTGATCATCAGCGGCTTTAACCGTCATGCCGTTCGGACCGCTACCGATGTCGGTGAATTGCTTGGCCGGCTCGCCGGTTTTCTTGAACTCTTCCAGCTCTTTGGAGCCTTCGCGGAATACCCACAGGCGGCCATCTTCAACCTCGGTGACAAAGCCAGGCTTGTCATACTGGCTGGCGAAGGCGGCGGTGGCGAACAGGCTGGTCAACAGCATTGCAGTCAAAGTCAGTTTTTTCATCGCAAGGTTCCTGCTTGGGTTGGAGATGCGATAAAGCCTAAAGCTCTTCTGATGACGGAAAGATTACAAGATATGGATATGCGTTTAACCAGATGTTTCAGGGTGTTTCCAGCTCCAAGCTTCGCCCTGCTTGCTGCCTTTGGCCAGCAAAGATGAGCCATTCAAGCCTTCATGTACGTGACTCAGCCCCTGGACTGTCATTTCCGCTTTACTGAATATTCGCTAAAACGTATATTCCTGAAACCATACTCGGTTCGAGATTTAGCAATGGCTTACAAAACCCGCGTGCTGTTCGTTTGTGTGGCTAACGCTGCTCGCTCGCAGCTGGCTGAAGCGCTGCTGCGACACACTGATTCCGAGCGCTTCGAGGCATTCAGCGCCGGCACTGAGCCTGGTGAGGTTGATCCGCGCACCCTGGATGCGCTTGAGCACCTTGGCGTAAACATCGAGGGACTGCGCAGCAAGTCCATTGATGAGTTTGCCGGCGAGCGTTTCGAATACGTCATCACACTGTGCGATAAGTCGTCTTTGGAGTGTCAGGCCCTTCCAGGTGCTGGCGAGGTACTGGCGTGGAACTTTGAAGACCCGGTGACCAGCACACAGCCCGACGCATTCCGCCACACCCTTCACGAGATACACGAGCGCATCAAGATGTTCGTGTTGGTGAAAACCAAGAAAACCAAGCGCTGAGACCCTATGGCAGACCATCTGACCCCGACCACCGTATTCAAATGCCTGGCTGACGAGACCCGCGTTCGCCTGATGCTGCTCATTACCCGTGAGGATGAGTTGTGCGTCTGTGAGCTGACCTGTGCGCTTGATGAAAGCCAGCCGAAGGTGTCCCGCCACCTGGCGCAACTGCGCAACTGCGGCCTGCTGGAAGATCGCCGGCAAGGTCAGTGGGTCTATTACCGCCTGCACCCCAGTCTGCCGGACTGGGTGATCGCCATCCTGAAAATCACTCTGGATGCCAATCAGCACTGGCTCAGCCCAAATGCCAAACGCCTCGATGTGATGGGCGACCGCCCGCAACGTCTTGCTGCCTGCTGCTGAGTCGCGCTCGGCCTTTACGAGATAGCCTGATGAAAATTTTGTTTCTATGCACCGCCAACAGTTGCCGCAGCATTCTTTGCGAGGCTGTGTTCAATCACTTGGCACCGGCAGGCATGAAAGCCTACAGCGCCGGCAGCCAGCCTAAAGGTGTAGTGCATCCATTGAGCCTGAAAACGCTGCAAAACGCCGGTATCTCGACCGCAGGACTCTCCAGCAAATCCAGCGATGTTCATGAGGGCCTAGCCCCAGACTTCGTGATCACGGTCTGCGACAAGGCTGCCGGCGAAGCCTGTCCGGTGTTTTTCGGCCCCGCGACCAAGGCCCATTGGGGGCTGGCTGATCCGTCGGAATACCAGGGCAGCGAAGAGGAGATCGAAGCCGCTTTTGCCGCCACCCTGGATCAGATCAGAACCCGTATCGAAGCCTTCCTGGCATTACCGCTCAAGCGGATGGATGCCGAGCAGCTCAAGGCCGAGTTGGCCTTGATCGGCACGCTCTGACATTGGAGGCATGACGATGAGCAAAAGCCGCCTTTCATTTTTGGATCGTTACCTGACGCTCTGGATCTTTCTCGCCATGGCGATTGGCGTCAGCCTGGGTAGCCTGTTTGAAGGCCTGCCGGTCTGGCTCAACAGCCTGTCGGTGGGTTCGACCAATATCCCGATCGCCATCGGCCTGATCGTGATGATGTACCCGCCGTTGGCCAAGGTCAGGTATGAAGAGCTGCCCGAGGTGTTCAAGGACAAGCGCATTCTCGCGCTGTCGCTGATCCAGAACTGGGTGATCGGCCCGGTACTGATGTTCGCCCTCGCGGTGATCTTCCTGCGCGATTACCCCGAATATATGACAGGCCTGATTCTTATCGGTCTGTCGCGCTGCATCGCCATGGTGCTGGTGTGGAACCAAATTGCAGGTGGCAACAACCAATACGTCGCTGGTCTGGTCGCGTTCAACAGCATCTTCCAGATCCTGTTTTTTAGTGTGTATGCCTGGATCTTCCTAGGCCTGCTGCCGCCTTTGTTCGGGCTACAGGGCAGTGTGATCGATGTGAGCTTTGTCAGCATCGCCGAGTCCGTGCTGATCTACCTCGGCATTCCATTCCTGGCTGGTTTCCTGACGCGCAAGATCCTGATCAGCCGCAAAGGCGAAGAGTGGTTCAACCATCGCTTCATTCCACGCATCAGCCCGCTGACGCTGGTCGCTTTGCTGCTGACTATCGTCGCGATGTTCAGCCTCAAGGGCGATATGGTGCTGCAACTGCCGCTGGATGTGCTGCGCATCGCCATCCCGCTGGCCATCTACTTCGTGGTGATGTTCTTTATCAGCTTCTGGATGGGCAAGCTGCTGAAGGCTGATTACCCACGCACTACCGCGCTGGCCTTTACCGCCGCCAGCAACAACTTCGAACTCGCCATCGCTGTGGCCATTGCCACCTTCGGCCTGGCTTCGCCAGTGGCCTTTGCCACGGTGATCGGCCCGTTGGTTGAAGTGCCGGTGCTGATTGCTCTGGTCGGTGTAGCCCTCTGGCTCAAGCGCCGCTGGTTCGACCAGCCTCGCGCAACACTCGTTCAGGAGTAGTCGTATGTCTGAAGAACACATCCCTAATCTCGATGCTGAATTGGTCGATCTGCCCACTCTAGACAAGCTCGGCAGCCCGCTTACAGTCACCCACAAGCCGCGCATCCTGCTGCTCTACGGATCGACCCGCGAACGTTCCTTCAGCCGCTTGCTGACCGAGGAAGCGGCGCGCCTGCTGGAGCACTTCGGTGCCGAAACGCGGATTTTCAATCCCTCTGGCCTACCTCTACCGGACGATGCTCCGGACAGCCATCCCAAGGTGCAGGAGCTGCGCGAGCTGATGCAGTGGTCGGAAGGCCAAGTCTGGTGCTCGCCAGAGCGCCACGGCTCAATGACCGGAGTGTTCAAGGCGCAGATCGACTGGGTGCCGCTGGCTATTGGCGCGGTGCGTCCGACCCAGGGCAAGACCTTGGCGGTGATGCAGGTCTGTGGTGGCTCGCAGTCCTTCAACGTGGTCAACCAGCTGCGTGTGCTGGGTCGCTGGATGCGCATGTTCACCATCCCCAACCAGTCGTCCGTACCGAAGGCCTACCTCGAATTCGACGCAGCAGGCCGGATGAAACCATCGGCTTTCTATGACCGCGTAGTGGACGTGATGGAGGAGCTGGTGAAGTTCACCCTGCTGCTGCGTGAGCGCTCCGACTATCTGGTTGACCGCTATTCCGAGCGCAAGGAATCGGCGGAAGAACTCTCTAAACGCGTTAATCAACGTTCCATCTGAAGGATTTTTGATCGTGCAACAACATCCGTATTCCGTGCTGACCTCCGAGCAGGTCAAGGGCCAACTGATCTTCACGCCGTGTCCTGGCACCAAAGACACATCGGTCGCTGAGGCGCTGGACACCCTCAAAGAGGCTGGTGCTTCAGCCTTGCTGACGCTGATGCCCACTGAAGAGCTGACCCAGAACGAAGTCGAGAATCTGCCTGGGCAGTGCCAGCAGCGTGGCATCGAGTGGTTCCATCTGCCGGTGGAAGACGATCAGGCACCCGGCGAACCATTCCAGGCGGCCTGGGATGCCAACCGCGAGCGGATCAAGCAACTGCTCAATGAAGGCAAGAACATTGCCATTCACTGCAAGGGTGGCTCGGGTCGTACTGGGCTGATTGCCGCACAGCTGCTGATCGAGTGCGGTGTTCCATTCCGCGATGCGGTCAGCGACGTGCAGGCGCTGCGTCCTCGTGCGATTCAGCATCCCGCGCATATCAACTACATCAGCCAGTTCGACATCGCCAAGTCGTAATTGCCCGCTGCTAGCCGCCCCGAGAGAACAAAAACATGACCATCAAAGTAGGTATCAACGGTTTCGGTCGCATCGGTCGTCTTGCCTTGCGTGCGGCCTGGAGCTGGCCAGAGTTCGAGTTCGTGCAGATCAACGACCCGGCAGGTGACGCCGCGACTCACGCCCACCTGATCAACTTCGATTCGGTGCATGGCCGCTGGAACAACGAAGCCAGCTCCGAAGGCGAGCATGTTGTGATCGATGGTAAGCGCATCAAGGTGACGGCCAACAAGGCGATTGCTGACACCGACTGGTCGGGCTGTGATCTGGTCATCGAAGCCAGCGGCAAGATGAAGAGCGTTGCGGTGCTTCAAGCCTACTTGGATCAGGGTGTGAAGCGTGTGGTGGTGTGTGCGCCGGTCAAGGAGAAAGGTGCGCTGAATGTGGTCATGGGCGTCAACCAGCATTTGTTCGACCCCGCTCAGCACCGCATCGTTACCGCCGCGTCCTGCACCACCAACTGCCTGGCTCCAGTGGTCAAGGTGATCCACGAGAACCTGGGCATTCGCCACGGCTCGATCACCACGATTCACGACCTGACCAACACCCAGAGCATCCTCGACCAGCCGCACAAGGATCTGCGTCGTGCCCGTGCCTCGGGCATGAGTCTGATCCCGACTACTACGGGTTCGGCTACCGCGATTGCCGAGATATTCCCCGATCTGCGCGGCAAGTTGAATGGGCATGCCGTACGCGTACCGCTGGCCAACGCCTCGCTCACCGACTGTGTGTTCGAGGTCGAGCGCGCCACCTCAGTGGATGAGGTCAACGCGCTGCTTAAAGCTGCCGCCGATGGCCCGCTGAAAAACATCCTCGGTTACGAAGTGCGTCCCCTGGTCTCCATCGACTACCGCACCGACCCGCGTTCTTCGATCATCGATGCACTGTCGACCATGGTGGTCAATGACACCCAGGTGAAGATCTACGCCTGGTATGACAACGAGTGGGGATACGCCAACCGTGCTGTCGAACTGGCCAAACTGGTCGGCTTGGCCGGTTAACAGGGAGCGATCATGAAGGCGTTGTCAGCCCTTTCCCCGGAAGTGCGCCAGTACTTGCTGGTCACCGGCAATTACTGGGCCTTTACCCTCACCGATGGCGCGTTGCGCATGTTGGTGGTGCTGCACTTCCATACGTTGGGCTACACGCCGCTGCAAATTGCTGCGCTGTTCCTGTTCTACGAGATCTTCGGCGTTATCACCAACTTGGTGGGCGGCTACCTCGGGGCTCGGCTGGGCCTGAATCGCACCATGAACATTGGCTTGGGCCTACAGGTTGTGGCCTTGCTGATGCTGACGGTGCCCGCCGCCTGGCTGACCATCCCGTGGGTGATGGGCGCTCAGGCCATGTCGGGTATCGCCAAAGACCTCAACAAGATGAGCGCTAAGAGTTCGATCAAGCTGTTGGTGCCTGACAACCAGCAAGGCACGCTCTACAAGTGGGTGGCGATCCTCACCGGCTCAAAGAACGCGTTGAAAGGGGTTGGCTTCTTCCTAGGCGGTGCGTTGCTGGCATTGATGGGGTTCACGGGCGCAGTGCTGGCGATGGCCGCAGTGCTGGCCCTGATCTGGATAGCCAGCCTGTTCCTGCTGAAGAAAGACCTGGGCAAGGCCAAAGCCAAGCCCAAGTTTCGCGACATCCTCTCCAAGAGCCGGGCGATCAACATCCTCTCCGCGGCCAGGTTGTTCCTTTTCGGTGCCCGTGATGTGTGGTTCGTGGTGGCCTTGCCGGTCTACCTGAGCACCGTGTTTGGCTGGGACTTCTGGCTGGTGGGCGGCTTCTTGGCAGCCTGGGTGATCGGCTACGGCATCGTGCAGTCGTTCGCCCCGAACATCACCGGGAAAAAACGTGGTCATGTCCCCGATGGGCGAGCTGCCTTTGTTTGGGCGGCACTGCTGGCTGGCTTACCTGCGGCTATTGCCCTCGGTCTTTCGGCGGGGTGGGCGCCCCAGGTTGTGCTGCTGGGTGGGCTGATGGTATTTGGCGCGCTGTTTGCGGTGAACTCGTCGCTGCACAGCTACCTGATCGTCAGCTACGCCAAGGAGGATGGCGTGTCGCTGGATGTGGGCTTCTACTACATGTCCAACGCGCTGGGGAGACTGATCGGTACGTTACTCTCGGGCTGGGTATTCCAGGCTTATGGTCTGGAGGCCTGCCTGTGGGTTTCCAGTGCGTTTGTGCTGGCCGCTGCGCTGATTTCCATCGCCTTGCCTAGGCACCTCGATGCGGCTCCGCAGGCCTGATCAAGCGGCTTAGAGCGGAGGCTTTCAGGCCTCCGCCGTTGCCAAAAACTGCTCGATCTCGGTTGCCGTGCTGCGTGCCGTGCGGGTCACCCCGATCAAGGTTGCTGAAGCCGATCCCGTCCATTCGCCGTAGCCCACCAGCCAGAGCCTGGGTTCGTGGGCGGCGCGAGTCCCCTCAACCTCGACTCGCCCCTCATCGTTGATCAGCCCCAGGTTGGCCAGGTGGCCCAGCGCGGGTTTGAAGCCGGTGCACCAGATCACTGCATCGACCATGGTCTCCGTGCCATCGGGCCAAACCACACCATTACGGGTGAAGCGTGTGAAGGGGCGCACTGCGTGCAAGACGCCACGTTCACGCGCTTCGACCACGGGCGGTACCATCACCACATCGCCCAGCCCGCCCACTGGTTGTTCGATGACGCGACCTTCCTGCTGGGCTTTCCAGCGGTCGGTCGCTCGCTCGAACAACACACGACCATCGACATCGTCGGGCAGAAACAGCGGCTCGGTGGGCGTCACCCAGGTGGCGTCGGCCATTTTGGAGACCTCTGCCAGGATCTGTGCCCCGGAGTTTCCACCGCCTACCACCAGCACCCGTTTGCCTGCGAACGGCTGGGCCTCGACATAGTGGGCCGAATGCAACTGCTGGCCGCGGAACAACTCGATACCCGTATAGCTTGGGATATGAGGATTGCTCCAGGTACCAGCGGCGCTGACCACCGACTTTGCATCCCAATGCCCTTGCTCGGCATGGACGCGCAGCGCGCCATTGATGCGCTCGACCGAGGTGACTTGCACGGGGCGCTCGACCGGGAGCCGGTAGCGCGCCTCATAGCGTGTCAGGTAGTCGATGACGTGATCACGTGTGGGGTAACCCTCTTGAACTGGCGGCATCATCCAGCCGGCAATCGAACTCCAAGTCGCCGGCGAAAACAGTCGCAAGGAGTCCCAGCCATGACGCCAGGCCCCGCCGGGGCCATCCTCGGCATCGAGCATCACAAACGACAACCCCGTGCGCCGCAGAAAGTACGCGGTGGCCAACGCGGCTTGGCCGCCGCCGATGATGACTACATCCCACTTATTTTCAGAGCGAGCTTCCACTGAGGGACTCCAATCGGATCGATTGCACAGTGTAAAAGCCCGAGTCAGTCAGAACGCTGATCTATCTCAGGTAATTACCTGCTCACTTGCCTTCGCGATCTGGCAACTCACTGACTCTATGCTCTGGCACCAGATCGACCAACGGCGCGATCATCATCTGAGCAGTGCGAATCCAAGAGTTCAAAGTCTCAAGATCTAACAGCACTGATTCGGCTACCTCCCAGACGCAGGATTCCTCGGTTGTAACCGGTGGTAGAGTGCCTTCGACCAACGCCAGGGCCATCGTATGCAGCTTCAGCAAGTCGTCGCGTAGCGCAATCATCCCACCCACCTCAGCCAGACTAGTTTCCAGTCGATCGACCAGTCCGAGTAGCTGTGACGTGTCGAAGCTGTTGCGCAGCTTGTCCAATGCCGCGGCGTCCACCTCTCCACACGGCGTAACGCGAAAGGATGCGGGAGGTATGTTGATCATGTGGCCATCTCGGTATCGGCCTGGCGGGTCGTGCTGACTCGCAGCGAGCCGGCGGCTTGTTGAAACACCGAATCCTTGATCCAAGGCTCCGGTGGCCGATTGAGCTTGAGGTTGAACTCGCCGAAGCGCTTGACGTTGCTGGTCAGGTAGGGACTGAGGAACGACACGTCCTCATCAGTGAACTGCCAGCCCTCGCGGGCCAGTTTCTGCAGGATGCGCATCATGTCCACAGTGTTCTGCAGGATCACCGACGAGGCCACCATGTCGTTGTAGCGCAGCCGTTTCTGCTGCTCGTCCGGATCGTTCTCAGCAATCACATCGCCGCCGAAGGACAACCACTTGGAGAATCCGTTGTAGGACTCGATCTTGTTGGTGTTCGCGGTGACCTCCTGGCGCAACTCGCGACTGCCGATCCAGTTGAGCAGGAAGATTGTACGGATCACGCTGCCCAGTGCCTGTGCCGCATGGTAGAGCTTGTTGCGCCGGCTGTAGGAACCGAGTTTTCGCAGCAGCATAGGCGAGGAGATTTTGCCGGCCTGGATCGATAGTGCGACCTGCATCAGATCTTGCCAGTGGGTTTCGATCAGGTTCCAGTCGGCAGTGTCGGTGAACAGGCGGTTGATATGCTTGTACGAGGCGCCGCGATCCGGTCGGCACATCACCAGCTCGCGCCAGTTGCGAATACGTGGCATCAGATTAATGCCCAGCAGATGGGTGAAGGCAAAGACCGTCGCCGATTGCCCCTGAGTATCGGAATACACAGTGTCTGCCTCGACACTGAGATCAGCCTTTAGCAGCCCCTCGATCACATAGATCGCCTCCCAGATGCCCGGCGGGATGAAGTGCTGGAACACTGCGATGTAGTTATTGGCCACATGCCGGTACGCCACAGCCCCCATCTTGCGGTAGCGGAAGTGATAGCCGGCCAGCAGGTTGTCGTCATAGAAGTCAAACTGCGTACCGTCCGCGGCCACCGCTTTGCCGTCGCCCCAGAGCTTGGGCAGGTCGAGCTGCAGGTAGAGTTCCACCAGCTCGCGGTTAGCTTTGTCCAACTTCTCCAGCGAGAGGTGACGGCGATTGGTATAGGAGAGCATGTGCGGCGTGACATTACCGGCCAGATGCCGCGCGGCCTGGTTCGGGCCTAGGTTGCAGCCCATGGCGAAGATCGTCATCAGGTAACGCTCGGCCGGATCTTTAAGCTTCGGCTCGTTCCCGGACATCGGCCCGAAATGCCGAGTGAACTGAATCCAATGCTCTATGTTGGCCATGATGTCGAGCACGTGCCTGGCCGGCATGCGCTGCATGAGCGCTGTCTGCAGCGATATGGCCGATGGCGGGATGTCGCGCGCGGTCACTCGGCGCAGCACAGGCTCGCCGGCTTCATTGATCGATACGTCACCTCGGCAAGCTGGGAATTTTTCATCCAGCTGCTGCGCGGTTTCCTCCAACTGGGTTTTAAGGGAGGCAACAAATTCCATCGCCGTACCAGGCAGCCCCACCTTTTCGCAGTAAGCCGGTAGTCGCTGGAGACATTCTTCCCAGGGCAGCAACTGCTTGCGATAGTCGGCGAAGGATTCCGACCCTTGTACGCACATGTCGCCGGATCGCAGCTCGTTGGCCAGATAGGAGAAAACGCAAACCTCCAGATAGCGCCGGTTGGTCGGTGGCCCCTCACTGGAAGGGCGACGACCTTGACCCAGCGCTCCGACGCAAACGACAAATCGACGTGCTCGTCGATCCATTCACGGTGTAGATTTTCGCTGTCCTGGATAAGCTGAAGTGCCTGAATCAGCGACCGATCCTGAGTCGTGGGCTCCAGTTGGAGAAGGTGACTGAGACGGAACAACAGCGATCGATGGGACCTGAAGTGCTTCCAGATCAGCGGCAGGTAGTTATTACCGCCGGTAGCTTGGACTTCGGCGCAAGTCTCACGCAGCCGATCCAGATTGCCATCGGGAGAGAGGTATTCCCGAATCAGGCTGCCAGCCTCTTGGTCATCCGGTCTTGAACGAGAATCTGCACCACGCCGTCCAGGGTGGCCGCCAGTTGCTCCAGCTTCTGGCGTTGCCGCGCCTGGATCTGCTCCAACTCCTCCTTGGCGCGCTTGTGGATCGTCGAAATCCGCCGGATGAACATCTCGGCCAGGTGATCCCGAGTTCGCACCCGCATCCGATAGATCAAGGCCAGCATCAGGGTGTAGCGTTTCGGCAGCGAACAGTCCTTCAGCTCGGCGACGTCCGACGCAGCAGCTTGGGCAGCAAAGTGGCGGATCTTGGTATCGACGATTCCTTCAAAAATGGCACCCAGATCCCCGAAGCTCTCAAGCCAAGCCAGATGATCGATCAGCACTTCCAGGTGCTTGCGAGATGGCTTCTTGGGCGTCTGTTTCAGCGCATTGAAGTCGCTCTGGCGTCGGCCGAAGTCCGTGTCGAGCAGCTCCTTTAGCTTGTGGATCACCTCGATTGGCGTTCTGGTTACCACGAGGTTGAATATTGTCTCTTGGGATTCGGCATGAATCCGCTCAGCGAGATCATTCAGGGTCGAGTACGCAGGGAGCTCATAATCCTGGCGGATCAGTTCTTCAATCACGGAGTTGATGATGTCGGCACGCTGGTCAAGCACGAACGACATTGCTTTGGCATGCCGCTCGGCGAGCTCGATAGCATCAGAGCCGTAGAATGCAGTCACACCGAGACGAGCTCGGATCGCGTTCATGTGGCGATATTGCTGAAACCACTTGTATTCCGCGAATTTCACCTTGCTACGCTGACCCAACTCTCCGCGAATGAACTCCACCAGTTGATCAGGCACGTCGGTGATGTCAGGAAAATATCGAAGTACCTGGAAGGTCTTGAGCAGGACGGCGAGATTGAGGTGAAAGGGGGCCTTGGACTTGCTTCGTACCCACTTAATCTCATCATCTGAGAAGGAAAAATCACGCTGCAGCTCAGCTTTTGAATACGTCTTTGGCAGAGTGGGGTACGCCGTGCGCTCTAATGAAGCCATAGGACCTCCTTTTCTGAGGAGCCAGAAAAGATAGTCCACGATCAGGGGCTGTGCGGGCAATTTAGAAAATCGTTCAGCATCAGCATCTTACGAGCGAAGTGAGTGAATTTTCCCTTTATCTCGGCATGACCCCCTTACCAGCAGGTATCCGACAGTTGGTAAAGGGGGCAGGGGAGCAGTCCCATAGCAAACCCCACAGATGTGCAACACTGAGTGCAGGGTCTTTAGCGCAGGTGCCCGACCATGAACCAGGAATTGCTAAAGCTCGTCACTGAGAAGGTGCTGTTGGCAGGGAAGCTCCTTGCAGCCGAGTGGGATCTTCCAGGCGGGCCGCGTGGCTACGGCGACAAGGCAGAAGTAGACGCCGAAATCGAAGTGGTACTGCGCAGGGGGCTCCTTGACCTTCTGCCATGCGATTTCTGGGGAGAAGAAACAGGCTCCAGCCTGGCTGGCCACGAGTATTGTTGGGTTGTAGACCCCAACGATGGAACCAGCGATTTTCTACAAGGGCATAAAGGATCTGCAGTTTCAGTAGGGCTTCTGCGCAATGCGACGCCCGTTCTCGGTGTGGTCTACGCACCGGTCACTCCAGATCTGGGGCCCGATTGCATCTCATGGGCGGAAGGCTGCGGAAGCGTTATCCGCAATAACCACAAAGTGAGCGCTCAGCTTGCGCATCGAGCTCTGGACGCGGGCTGCCAGGTCCTGGTGAGCACTGCGGCAATTAACAAGCCAGAACTCAACGCCGAGCTGTGCGCGCCCGCAGCTTTTGTTCCTTCCCCCAGCATTGCGTATCGCTTGGCTCGCGTAGCCGCCGGCGACGCTATTGCGGGAATTTCTCTCGTGCCGGTCTCGGCTCATGACGTCGTTGGTGGCCATGCTCTGCTAATCGGGGCTGGCGGTGTGTTGCTTAACGAAGATGGCGTAACAGTGACTTACGACTCAGAGGCCCGGATGAAAATAGTGTCGCTACGTTGCTTTGGTGGCGCCCCCAGTGTGTGTAGCGCGTTAGCCCACAGAGAGTGGGGAAAGCTCTTTTGAGGGCTCGGACGAACGATCTTTACTGATGAATATGCATATATTTTTGCACTTTTCACCATGACAGCTTAAGGCCTCTAGAATAAGGGTTCCAGTGCCGGCAGATGTGCTGTTCTGCAGATTTATTTGCAGATTTAGGCGGGCAGCAGGTCCCTTAGCTGTCACTTTCTTCATTAGGCACCGTGGCGGTGTAGCGGATTACATCACGGATGCGAAGAGCGGCTTGTAACTCCAAAACATTGAGGTTCGGTGAGGCAAGCCTGGCAGAGGTGTTACGGATCCACTGGAGCGATGCCGATCGTAACTGATCAACCTCCATTTCACTCCACCCGTCCTGCCGCATTCGAACAAGGGCTAAATCAAACACCGGCTGGAGGAGTCCGCGGATGTGGTGGTCGGACAATCCCGGTCGCCCTCTCAGGGTACATAGTAGAGGTACGGCCTCGTCGTCGGAGGGCAGGGGAGGTAGGTTTAAAATGCGCCGGTAACGTGCAAGGTAAACATCCAGGTACTCCTGCGGCGCACGAACTCTGTCTATCAACCGGCCGCCTTTACGCAAATAGAGCCACCAGAGACCAGCAGCGTCCCTGCGAAAATCCTTCATCGCCGGAGCGTCGCGCCCTGTACCTGATAAATCGGATACGTTCAGGTACATGGCGTAAACGGTGGCGAGGATGAATAACGTCCGCTCATGTCGGACGTCTTCTGAAGCCATACCAGCTGCTGTATCAATCACGTATAGCCATTGATCCTTGCTCAGCGAACGCGCTCCATCGTTCCGCAGGATACGGCCTCCACGAGTAGGAAGGCGTCTAGATGCGAATGGGTTGACGTTGGTTAGATCCTCACCAACGGCATAGACAAAGAGGCATTTGCACACAGATATGCACTTATTAAGGCTTGCCTGAGATAGGCCCACTGGTGGACCGGATAGCGGAGGAGGTGCGGATCCTGAGGAGGCAGATCGATCGCGTTTTGGACTGTGCCAATTGAACGGCCGCCAGTCTCCATTGACCATGTAGCTGTCTGACTCATGCGCCATCCTACTGCCAATGCGAGTGAACCTACCCCTTACGACCGGCCCAACCCAGCTGTTCGGCGGTTTAAGGCAGAATGCTATGAAGCTCTTGCTATCCGAGTGGTTTAACTCGAGGAGCGGCTTCTGGGCCTCCAGGAGCGACCAAAGAAGTAAGCACTCTGCATGATTTCGGTAGCTGTTGAATGTTGTCTCGTTGTCGCTGCGGGTTTTTAGGAAAGCACCTACTGCAGCGTATCCCTCCTTGGCGCGAAGCGCCGCCGGAAACCCTTCCAGGAACGCGCGCACCTCAGGTAGCTCATATCGCAGCTCTGGGGATTTAAACTCGAGCTTCTTGAAACGAGTGAGTACCTCAAAAAGAGGTTGTGGCGCGATCTTCATGACGTTAATCCCGGCTCTGAGCCCTAAGAGCCATAAGGGAATCGGCGTGCGTACCTGAGCGCGACGTGAGTCGTACTGATTCAGGCTAGTTCCGGGTGTCTAGGGGATCAACTGATCGAGAGATGCGTGGCCGAATCGAATGGACGCGCTGGCGAACTGAAGATTAGAAACGGAGAGGCAGGTGAACCAAAGATTCGAAATGGAAAGGTCATCCATGAGCTGAAGATTAGAAATGGGATTATTTCGTGAACCAAAGATTGGAAACGGGAGGGCATGGAGTGAACTGAAGGTTAGAAACGGAGAGCTCACTCCCGTTTCTAATCTGTAGTTACCAGAAATTCGAATCTTTAGTTCAGATCACTGCATGGAGGAGACTCTCCTGGGTTCTGTCGGGATATTCTTTATTTAACATAATATACATTATGCGAAGCC
>NZ_JAOCCV010000034.1:0-58322 GCF_029840585.1 Pseudomonas sp. GD03875
GCGTTTTCGTAACTGGCGGACGTTGGCGCCGTTACGGCTTGTGCGGGCGCGACAGGAACTCGTGCGACTGCATCTCCAGCAAGCGGCTGAGGGTGCGCTGGAACTCGAAGTTCAGGCGCCCGCCGCTGTACAGGTCCTTCAGCTCCACCTCGGCCGAGATGATCAGCTTGACGTTGCGGTCGTAGAACTCGTCCACCAGGTTGATGAAACGCCGCGCCATGTCGTCCTTGGCCACGCCCATCTGCTCGACGTTGGCCAGGATCACCGCGTGGAAGATCTTGCCCAGCTCGATGTAGTCGTTCTGGCTGCGCGGGCCGTCGCACAGCTCGCGGAACTCGAACCAGGCCACGTCCTCGCAGACGCGCACGGCATTGATCGCGCGGTTCTCGATGATCAGCGCCTCGTTCTCCATCGCGTGGGTGCAATCCGGCAGCAGGCTCTGGAAGCTCTGCTTGAGACTGGTCTCGGCCTCGGCATCCAGCGGCCAGTGGAACAGCTCGGCCTGCTCCAGGGCACGCAGGCGGTAGTCCACGCCGCTGTCGACATTGACCACCTCGGTGTATTCCTTGACCAGGGCGATGGCCGGCAGGAAGCGCGAGCGCTGCAGACCGTCCTTGTACAGGCCGTCCGGCACGATGTTGGAGGTGGCCACCAGGCTCACGCCATTCTTGAACAGCTCTTCCAGCAGAGTCGCGAGGATCATCGCGTCGGTGATGTCGGAGACGAAGAACTCGTCGAAGCAGATCACCCGCGCCTCGTCGGCGAAACGCTTGCCGATGATGGTCAGCGGGTTGCGCTCGCCCTTGAGGGTCTTCATCTCCTCGTGGACGCGCTTCATGAAGCGGTGGAAATGGGTGCGCATCTTCTGTTCGAAGGGCAGCGCATCGAAGAAGGTGTCGACCAGATAGGTCTTGCCGCGGCCGACGCCGCCCCAGAAGTAGATGCCCTTGACCGGTCCCTGGCGCTTCTTGCCGAACAGCTTGCCGAGCAGCCCGGAGGACGCCTGCGAGTCCGCCACGAGATCGTCGTACAGGCGCTGCAGGTGGCGCACGGCGTTTTCCTGCGCGGCGTCGTGGAAGAAGTCCGGCCGCTTCAGATCGGCCTGATAACGCTCAAGAGGAGTCATGCTGGGAACTTCGGTAACAAAAACGGGGCGGTCACTTTAGCGACGGCCCCGTTGCTTGGCAATCACGCCGTGTGCCTCACTCCTGCGGGGCGAGCGCCTCGCGCAGGCGGGCGATGGCGTCATCCCGCGCAGCGGCATCGGCGAAAGCCGGGCTCTCGCCGATTGGCTCGTCGTCCAGCCACACGGAGAAACTCTCGCCTTGGGCGCGCACATCCAGCGCCTCGCCGGACTTCAGGCGCTTGCTGGCCTGGCCCGCCGCCTTGCCGTCGGCGAACGACCTGGACAACAGCAGCTGCTCGCCGGCGGTGTCCAGCAGACGGAAGCGGAAGCTGCCGTCATCGTCGCGGAAGCTGACGATGCGCGCACTCTTGGTCGCCTTCTTCTTCTCGCCCGCCACCTGCACCTGCTCGCGGAACGAGCGTAGGCCCACCGCCTCGCGCAGCTCGCCGAGGAACGGCGTGGCGATCCGGCGCGCCTTGGCGGCGCCGGCCAGGAGAATGTCCTCCAGGTCGGCCGGCTTGGCGATCAGTGCGTGGTAGCGCTCGCGGGCCTCGCCCAGCTCGGCGTCGAGCAGCTGGAACAGGCGGCTCTTCGCCTCGCCCCAGGCCAGGCCGCCTTCCAGTTCGGCGCGGAACTCGGCCTGCTGGGCCTGGGTGGCGAAGGCCTGGTAGAGGGTGAACAGGTGCGAGCCGTCGGCATCCTTGGGCTCGCCCGGCAGCCTGGAGTCGGTGACGATGCGGGCGATCGCCTCCTTCAGCTGCTTGGCGCTGCCGAACAGCGGGATGGTGTTGTCGTAGCTCTTGCTCATCTTGCGGCCGTCGAGACCGGGCAGGGTCGCCACTTCTTCCTCGATCACCGCCTCGGGCAGGGTGAACAGTTCCTTGCCGGCGCCGAACAGGTGGTTGAAGCGCTGGCCGATGTCACGGGCCATCTCTACGTGCTGGATCTGGTCGCGGCCGACCGGCACCTTGTGCGCGTTGAACATCAGGATGTCCGCCGCCATCAGCACCGGGTAGCTGAACAGGCCCATGGTCACGCCGGCGTCCGGGTCTTCGCCCTGTTCGACGTTCTTGTCCACCGAGGCCTTGTAGGCGTGGGCACGGTTGAGCAGGCCCTTGCCGGCGACGCAGGTGAGCAGCCAGCACAGCTCGGGAATCTCAGGGATGTCGGACTGGCGATAGAAGGTCGCCTTGTTCACGTCCAGGCCACAGGCCAGCCAAGTGGCGGCGATCTCCAGGCGCGAACGCTGGATACGCGCCGGCTCGTCGCACTTGATCAGCGCGTGGTAGTCGGCGAGGAAATAGAAGGAGTCTGCGTCGGCGGCGCGGCTGGCGACGATGGCCGGGCGGATGGCGCCGGCGTAGTTGCCCAGGTGCGGGGTGCCGGTGGTGGTGATGCCGGTGAGGATTCGGGTGGTCATCTGGAATTCGCTTCGACTTATTGGAGGCGCGGCTGCACAAGCTCTTTCAGTTCGGGCAACTTGCCATGAAAAAAGTGGCCGCATTCTGCCACCTTCAGCAGCTCATGGGCACGGGGAAGGTCCGCCGACCAGGCGTAGACGGACTCGGGCTCGACCACCTCGTCCTGCTCCGGCTGGATCACGACCAGCGCGCCACTCCGGGGCAGATGCTCGGGCGCCTGCAGGCGGTGCACGGCGGGGGCGACCATGAACAGGCGGGGAATCGCCACGCCCTGGTCCTCCAGGCGGCCGGCCAGGGCACCGGCGACGAAGCCGCCGAAGGAGAAGCCGAGCAAGGTCAATGGCAGCTGTGGGTAATGCTCGCGCAGCCAGTGCGCGACCGCCTCGGCGTCATCCACCTCGCCCGTGCCCATGTCGTGGCTGCCGGCGCTGGCGCCGACGCCGCGGTAGTTGAAGCGCAGGGTGTGGTGGCCCATGTCGCGCACCGCGCGCTGCAGGGTGGAGACCACCTTGTTGAGCATGGTGCCGCCCTGGACCGGATTGGGATGGCAGATCAGGGCGACGCCGCGGGCGTCCGGCACTTCACAGAACAGGGCCTCGAGCGGGCCGCAGGGACCGTCGAGCTGCAGAGGATTTTCGCGGATCAACAGCAGGAACTCCGTGACCCCGGGCAGGGTCGACACGTCTTGGTTAGGCACATCGCACAACAGGGCTTTGCCGCGGTATACAGTGTCGGCGAGAGCCGCTACCGTAAAGCAAAGCCGCTTTCAGAGGAAGGACTCGTGGAACAATCGCTCACCCCCTGGCTGCTGCCCGCCATCGCCCTGCTGGTCGGCGTCGCTGTCGGCTTCCTGGCGGCGCGCCTGCTGCCCAACACCGCCCCCGGCCGCACCCAGCGCCAGCTGGACGAACTGCAGCAGCGCTTCGACAGTTACCAGAGCGAAGTGGTCACCCATTTCAACACCACCGCCAGCCTGGTGAAGAAGCTCACCCAGAGCTACCAAGACGTGCAGGAACACCTGTCCCTCGGCGCCAGCCGCCTGGCCGCCGACGAACTGACCCGCCAGCGCCTGCTGGCCGCCCTGAACACTGATGAGAGCAAAGCCTCGCGCGAACGCCTGACCCCGCCGAAGAGCACCGAGGCGCCCAAGGACTACGCAACCAAGGACCCGGACAGCCCCGGCACCCTGGACGAAACCTTCGGCCTCAAGCGCTGAATCCATCTCAATAGAAAGGCTATGTCCCCGTTACGTGTTGGTGACGCAATTCTGCTCTTGTGGGAGCGGCTGGGCGGCATTCCGATTGGCCGCGAAATTCGCGGATAAATCCGCTCCCACAAGGTGTGCAACAACTAACGTGGACATAGCCAATAAAAAGCCCCGCCAGTGCGGGGCTTTTTATTGGATGTTGGTAAATGCCCAGGGGCAGGTGCGCTACACGCACCGCGAGCGGAATACCGGTGCGTGCGGCGCACCCCACGGAAAAGCCCCACACCAGGCGGGGCTTTTCGCATGAGGCTCGATCAGATCGCCCCGCGCGAACGCAGCAGGTCCAGCACCTGCCTGACGCCCTCTTCCACCGAGACCGACTGGGTGTCGATCACCAGATCGGCGTTCAGCGGCACGTCGTAGGGGAAGGACTCGCCCGGGATGTTGTCGCCAGCGGCGGCGTACAGCCCCTGCGGATCGCGCTCGCGGCACGCCGCCGGCGAAGCCTGGACGTACACCGTGATCAGGCGATCCTCGCCGATCAGCGCCCTGGCCTGCTCGCGACCTTCGGCATCCGGGGCAACGAAGGCGGCCAGGGTCAGCAGGCCGGCCTCGTTGAACTGGCGGGCGACATGGGCGGCGCGGCGCCAGTTCTCGGTGCGTCCGGCGCGATCCTGCGGCAGCCCCTTGTTCAGGTCGTGGCGCAGGTTCTGGCCGTCGAGGACGTAGACCGCACGGCCCATGTCGAACAGCTTGCGCTCCACGGCATAGGCCAGGGTGCTCTTGCCGGCGCCGGACAGACCGCTGAACAGCACGGTGGCCGGTTGCTGGCCGAAGCGCGCGGCGCGCTCTTCGGTGGAGACGTGGGCCAGCTTGCCGTGATGACCGCCGCCCTGGCCAGCCTGCGGCGCGGCGATGATCATGCCGGCGCCGACGGTGCCGTTGGTCAGACGGTCGATGACGATGAAGGCACCGGTGGTGCGGTTCTGTCCGTAGCCGTCGAGGGCGATGGGTGCGTCGAGGGCGACCTTGACCCGGGCGATCTCGTTCAGCTGCAGGCTGCTCGCGGCGGTCTCCTCCAGCGTGTTCACATCGACCTTGTGGCTGATGCTCGGAATCGAGCCCGGCACATAGCTGGTGGCGCGCTTGATATCGTACTTCTTGCCGGGGAGCATCGGTTCCTCGGCCATCCATACCAGCATCGCCTCGAAGCCATCGGCGACCAGCGGAAGGTTGTCGGCATGCACCAGCATGTCGCCGCGCGACACGTCGATCTCGTCTTCCAGGGTCAGGGTGATGGCCTGGCCCGGGCCGGCCTGCTCCAGCTCACCTTCGTAGGTGACGATGGACTTGACCTTGCTGCCCTTGCCGGACGGCAGCGCAACCACTTCGTCGCCCTTGCGCACGATGCCGCTGGCCAGGGTGCCGGCAAAGCCGCGGAAGTTCAGGTTCGGGCGATTGACGTACTGCACCGGGAAGCGCATGTCGTTGAGGTTGCGATCGCCGGAAACCTCGACGGTCTCGAGGATTTCCATCAGCGACTGGCCCTGGTACCACGGCGAGCGCTCGGACTTGTTGACCACGTTGTCGCCCTTCAGCGCCGACATCGGCACGAAGTGCAGCGAACTGGTCTTCAGGTCAATCTTCTCGGCGAACTGCAGGTAGTCGGCCTTGATCTGCTCGAACACGCCCTGGTCGAAGCCCTTGAGGTCCATCTTGTTGATGGCGACGACAATGTGCTTGATCCCGAGCAAGGAGGCGATAAAGCTGTGGCGTCGGGTCTGGGTCTGCACACCGTAGCGGGCGTCGATCAGGATGATGGCTAGGTCGCAGGTGGAGGCGCCGGTGGCCATGTTGCGGGTGTACTGCTCATGGCCGGGGGTGTCGGCGATGATGAACTTGCGCTTGGCGGTGCTGAAGTAGCGGTAGGCCACGTCGATGGTGATGCCCTGCTCGCGCTCGGCCTGCAGGCCGTCCACCAGCAGCGCCAGGTCGACCTCGTCGCCCGTGGTGCCGACCTTCTTGGAGTCCTTGGTGATGGCTTCCAGATGATCTTCGTAGATCATCTTGGAATCGTGCAGCAGGCGCCCGATCAGGGTGCTCTTGCCGTCGTCGACGTTGCCGCAGGTGAGGAAGCGCAGCAGTTCCTTGCGCTCGTGCTGGGCCAGGTACGCAACGATGTCCTGGCTGATCAGATCGGATTGATGACTCATGGTGCGGAATCCTTAGAAATAGCCCTGACGTTTCTTCTCTTCCATCGAACCGGCGCCGTCGTGATCGATCACACGGCCCTGGCGTTCGGAAGTACGGGTCAGGAGCATTTCCTGGATGATGTCGGTCAGGCTGGTCGCCTCCGACTCCACTGCGCCGGTCAGCGGGTAGCAGCCGAGGGTGCGGAAACGCACCATCTTCTTCTGGATGCGAGCCGTCTCCTCGTCCGACAGGTGTTCGAGGATGCGCTCGTCGTCGATCATGATCAGGGTGCCGTTCTTCTCGATCACGTCGCGTTCGGCGGCGAAGTACAGCGGAACGATCGGAATCTGCTCCAGATAGATGTACTGCCAGATGTCCAGCTCGGTCCAGTTGGAGAGCGGGAACACGCGGATCGACTCGCCCTTCTTGACCTTGCCGTTGTACACGTTCCACAGCTCGGGGCGCTGGTTCTTCGGATCCCAGCGGTGCTTGCTGTCTCGGAAGGAGTACACGCGCTCCTTGGCGCGGGACTTCTCCTCGTCGCGGCGGGCACCACCGAAGGCGGCGTCGAAGCCGTACTTGTCGAGCGCCTGCTTGAGGCCCTCGGTCTTCATGATGTCGGTGTGCTTGGCGCTGCCGTGGGTGAAGGGGTTGATGCCCTGGGCGACGCCGTCCGGGTTGACGTGGGTGATCAGGTCCAACCCCATCTCCGCGACCATCTTGTCGCGGAAGCTGTACATCTCCTGGAACTTCCAGCGGGTGTCGACATGCATCACCGGGAACGGCAGCTTGCCAGGGAAGAAGGCCTTGCGGGCCAGGTGCAGCATCACCGCGGAATCTTTGCCGATGGAGTACAGCATCACCGGGTTGTCGAACTCGGCGGCCACCTCACGAATGATGTGGATGCTTTCCGCCTCGAGCTGTTTCAGGTGCGTCAGTTTGTCGAGCATGGCTTATCACGGTCTGGGATGGACGGCCGGCGGGCCGTGGACGAGCGCGCACTCTAGCACAGCGCCCTCTTCTATTCAGGCGCCCACTTAGAACTAAACGATCTAGTTTTATGCCCGAAAATCAGGGACTTTCCAGCGAGGCCAGGCAGCCTTTCAAACCGGATTCGGACAGTCGATGAACAGGTGCTCTAGGGCGAAGCGCCGCGCCAGATGATCGCCCAGCGCCTGCACACCGTAGCGCTCGGTGGCATGGTGGCCGGCGGCGACGAAGCTGATGCCGTTCTCCCGGGCGCTGTGGAAGGTCTGCTCCGAGGCCTCGCCGGTGAGGAACAGGTCGACCCCGGCGGCAATGGCGTAGTCGATGTAGCCCTGACCGCCGCCGGTGCACCAGCCGATGCGGCGCACCATGCCCTGCCCTTCCACCAGCAGCGGCTCGCGCCCCAGCACGTCCTGCACGCGACGGGCGAAGTCGCGCGGCGACAGCGGTTCGGCCAGCGAGCCGAGCAGGCCGACCACCCTGGGATTGTCCGGATCGAGCGGGCCCTCCACGGTGATGTCGAGCTGGCGGGCCAGTTGCACGTTGTTGCCGACCTCGGGGTGCAGGTCCAGCGGCAGGTGGTAGGCGAGCAGGCTGATGTCGTTGCCGAGCAGGGTCTGCAGGCGGCGGCGCTTCATGCCGGTGATGCAGGCGTTCTCGCCCTTCCAGAAATAGCCATGGTGGACCAGCACCACATCGGCCTCCGCCTCCACCGCCGCATCCAGCAATGCCTGGCTGGCGGTGACGCCGCTGACGATACGGCGCACCTGCGGTCTGCCCTCGACCTGCAGGCCGTTGGGGCAGTAGTCGCTGATACGCGCGGCGCCGAGGAAACGGTCGGCTTCCTCCACCAGGGTGGTCAGGGCAATGGCCAAGGTCGTCTCCTCTCTATAACGGTCGGCTGCGCGAGGGCGCAGCCTGGCAGCGGGAGTCTACTCGGAAGGCCGCATGATCTCGAGAAAGGCCTCCTGCCGGCGGCCGCTCATGGTGCGGAAGCGCTGCAGCAGGTCGAATTCCCGCTCGCTGCGGATGCGCCGCGGGTCGGCCAGGTAGTTGGAAGTGTCTTCCTGCAGGTTGGGCGCCTCTTCGGGCCAGCCGTCGACCAGCACGTCCAGGGATATCTTCAGCACCTGGCGCAGGAGCAGCAGCACGGCGAAGCTCGGCGTTTCGCGGCTGTTCTCCCACGCGGAGACCGAGGCCTTGGTCACGCCGACCTCGAAGCCCAGTTGCTCCTGGGTCAGGCCGGCCGCAAGGCGGGCTCTACGCAAGGTTCTGCCGAAAGCGCTCATGACCTACTCTTCTCATTGATGCGCAGAGTGTAGGGAGCGGCCTGATCGGTGTCGTATGGCTGAAATTGACCAACAATATATGGAAGAACGATACTCTGGCCTTTCCCCGCTGAACTGGAAGGCCATGCCACCGATCATCCTCGAGCCGTCGCAGGTACCGCCCGGAATAATCGTCCGCAGCATGGCGAGGAGCCTCGTCGCGGGCCTGCTCGGCGGTGCGCTCCTGTGGTTGGACAATGACTGGCTGGCAATGTGCGCCATTGCGCTGCTGCTCTATGCCCTGGCCGGGCTGCTCTGGTATCCCCTGGCCGAACGGCGCCTGCGCCGGGAAGTCATCCGCATCGACGCGGACGGCATCGCCTGGCCCGGCCAGTCGCTCGCCTACCACGACATCGCCCTCGTGCTCTATCGCCGCTATGGCGCGCACGACCGGCAGCTCCGGCTGAAGGGCGGGCACAGCGGCCATGCCATCGCCCTGCAGCACTACCGCATGCCCGCCGGCCTGGACGACCGCAGCCTGGCCGAACTGCTCGCCGAGCGGGTGCGCAGCAGGAACCCCAAGGCCGTGATCGACATCTGACCCGACGCCCTTCGACGGGCCCTTCCCCGCCCCGCTACAGCGCACCCGAGACTTGGTCGGAGAGTGCGGCTGCCCCCTCGTATTTGCCGAAAGCCCCCTTATAATGCCGTCGCTATCAGGCCCGTCCGGGCACGCCTGCGCCCCACTCGCAGGACAATGCCCGCAACCGCGGCGGCCTCTTCCAACAGGACCTTTCTTCCGATGCTCAAGGCATTGCGTTTTCTCGGCTGGCCTCTCGTGGCCGGTCTGTTGCTGGCGTTGCTGCTGATCCAGCGCTACCCGCAGTGGGTCGGCATGCCCGGCAACGAGGTGCATCTGCAGCAGGCCCCGCGCTACGGCATCGCCCAGGAAGGTCCGGTCTCCTATGCCGACGCGGTGAGCCGCGCAGCCCCTTCCGTGGCCAACCTGTACACCACCAAGATGGTCAGCAAGTCCAGCCATCCGCTGCTGGACGACCCGGTGTTCCGCCGCTTCTTCGGCGACAACCTGCCCCGCCAGCGGCGCATGGAGTCGAGCCTGGGCTCGGCCGTGATCATGAGCCCGGAAGGCTACCTGCTGACCAACAACCACGTGGTGGCGGATGCGGACCAGATCGTGGTGGCGCTCAAGGACGGCCGCGAGACCCTGGCCCGCCTGATCGGCAGCGACCCCGAGACCGACCTGGCGGTGCTCAAGATCGACCTGAAGAACCTGCCGGCCATCACCCTCGGCCGCTCCGACCAGATCCAGATCGGCGACGTCACCCTGGCCATCGGCAACCCTTTCGGCGTCGGCCAGACCGTGACCATGGGCATCATCAGCGCCACCGGGCGCAACCAGCTGGGTCTCAACACCTACGAGGACTTCATCCAGACCGACGCGGCGATCAACCCCGGCAACTCCGGCGGCGCGCTGGTGGACGCCCACGGCAACCTGATCGGCATCAACACCGCGATCTTCTCCAAGTCCGGCGGCTCCCAGGGCATCGGCTTCGCCATCCCGGTCAAGCTGGCCCGCGACGTGATGAAGGCGATCATCGAGCAGGGCCAGGTGATCCGCGGCTGGCTGGGCATCGAGGTACAACCGTTGACCCCGGAGCTGGCCGAATCCTTCGGCCTGCAGGGGCGCGCCGGAATCCTTGTCGCCGGCATCTACCGCGGCGGTCCGGCACAGAAGGCCGGTCTGCAGCCGGGTGACCTGATCCTCAAGATCGGCGACGAGGCTGCAGTAGACGGCCGCCGCTCGATGAACCAGGTGGCGCGCACCCAGCCCGGCGAGAAGGTGAATATCGAGGTGCTGCGCGGCGGCGAGACCCTGAAGCTGACCGCCGAGATCGGCGTGCGCCCGCCGGCCTCGGCCGAGGTGCAGCAGCCGCAACAACCCTGAGAAGCGGCCATGAAAAAGGCTATGTCCTCGTTAGTTGTGTAGTGCCCTGACCCCTTTTGGATCCCCGCCTGCGCGGGGATGACGGTTTCGGAAGATTCCCCCTACCTCGTCATCCCCGCAAAGGCGGGGATCCAGGGACAGGCAACTGCAGTGTTCAGACAGAGGGGCTTGCCTGCGCAACACGTAACAACGGGGGCATGGCCATGAAAAAAGGCGCCCCGCGGGGCGCCTTTTTCGTTGCGGCGGTCGTTACAGAACCTGCCCCAGCGCATCCAGCAGTGCCTGGTTCTGCTCCGGGTTGCCGATGGTGATGCGCAGGAACTGGGCGATGCGCTGCTGCTTGAAGTGGCGCACGATCACGCCGTGCTCGCGCAGCGCCGCGGCCAGCTCACCGGCATCCTTCTGCGGGTGGCGAGCGAAGACGAAGTTGGCCGCTGACGGCAGCACCTCGAAGCCCAGTCCGGCGAGCGAGGCGACCAGCTGCTCGCGGCTGTCGATCACCCGCTGGCAGGTCTCGCGGAAGTAGGCCTCGTCCTCGAAGGCCGCCGCCGCGCCGACGATGGCCATGCGGTCCAGCGGGTAGGAGTTGAAGCTGTTCTTGACCCGCTCCAGCGCCTCGATCAGGTCCGGGTGGCCGACCGCGATGCCGACCCGCAGGCCCGCCAGGGAGCGCGACTTGGACAGGGTCTGGGTCACCAGCAGGTTCGGATAGCGATCCACCAGCTTGATCGCGGTATCGCCGCCGAAGTCGATGTACGCCTCGTCCACCACCACCACGCTGTCCGGGCTGGCCTGGAGCATCCGTTCGATGGCCTCCAGCGGCAGCAGGCAGCCGGTTGGCGCGTTAGGGTTGGGGAAGATGATGCCGCCGTTGGGCCGCGAGTAATCCTCGACGCGAATCTGGAAATCATCGTCCAGCGCCAGCGCCTCATAGGGAATGCCGTACAGGCCGCAGTAGACCGGGTAGAAGCTGTAGGTCACGTCGGGGAACAGCAGCGGCCGGCCGTTCTGGAACAGGCCGTGGAAGGCGTGCGCCAGTACCTCGTCGGAGCCGTTGCCGACGAATACCTGGGCGGTGCTCACGCCGTAGTAGTCGGCCACCGCCTGCTTGAGGCGGTCGCTGTTCGGGTCCGGGTACAGGCGCAGGCTGTCGCCCAGCTCGGCCTGCATGGCGGCGACCGCCTTGGGCGATGGGCCGTAGGGGTTCTCGTTGGTGTTCAGCTTGACCAGCTTGGTCAGTTTCGGCTGCTCGCCCGGCACGTAGGGCACCAGGTCCTTGACGAAGGGGCTCCAGAATTTGCTCATCTGCCCTTCTCTCCTCGAATTGGTTCGTGTTGCTTTTCGTAGGAGCGAGCTCTGCTCGCGAATGGCTCGCTTAAAAGCTTCGCGAGCAGAGCTCGCTCCTACAGCGGTCAGTAAGCTTACGGCTTGATACGGTACTCGGCGCTGCGCGCGTGGGCGGTCAGCGACTCGCCACGGGCCAGTACCGACGCGACCTTGCCCAGCTCGGACGCGCCATCGGCCGAGCAATGGATGATCGACGAGCGCTTCTGGAAGTCGTACACGCCCAGTGGCGAGGAGAAGCGCGCGGTGCCGGAAGTCGGCAGCACGTGGTTGGGGCCTGCGCAGTAGTCGCCCAGCGCTTCCGCAGTGTAGCGTCCCATGAAGATGGCGCCGGCATGGCGAATCTCGGGCAGGTACTGCTCGGGGTTCTCCACCGACAGCTCCAGGTGCTCAGGCGCGATGCGATTGGCCACCTCGATGGCCTGCGCCATGTCGGCGACCTGGATCAGCGCGCCGCGCCCCTCCATGGAGGTGCGGGCGATGGTCTCGCGCTCCAGGGTCGGCAGCAGCCTGGCGATGCTCTCGGCGACCTTGTCGAGGAACGCCGCATCGGGGCTGACCAGGATGGACTGGGCATCCTCATCGTGCTCGGCCTGGGAGAACAGGTCCATGGCGATCCAGTCCGGATCGGTCTGGCCGTCGCAGACCACGAGAATCTCGGACGGACCGGCGATCATGTCGATGCCGACCTTGCCGAACACATGGCGCTTGGCGGTGGCCACATAGATGTTGCCGGGGCCGACGATCTTGTCCACCGGCGGCACGCTCTCGGTGCCGTAGGCCAGCGCGGCCACGGCCTGGGCGCCACCGATGGTGAACACGCGGTCGACACCGGCGATCGCAGCGGCGGCCAGGACGATCTCGTTGATCTCGCCACGCGGGGTCGGCACCACCATCACCACTTCCGGCACGCCGGCGACCTTGGCCGGAATCGCGTTCATCAGCACCGAAGACGGGTACGATGCCTTGCCGCCCGGCACGTACAGGCCGGCGCGGTCCAGCGGGGTGACCTTCTGCCCCAGCACCGTGCCGTCGGCCTCGGTGTAGGTCCAGGAGTCCTGCTTCTGCCGCTCGTGGTAGAGGCGCACGCGCTCGGCGGCCTTCTCCAGGGCGGCACGCTGCTCGGAACTGATGCGGGTCAGGGCCAGCTCCAGGCGCTCGCGCGGCAGGATCAGGTCAGCCATGGAAGCGACTTCCAGACCATCGAACTTCTCGGTGAACTCGACCAGGGCGGCGTCGCCGCGCGCGCGAACGGCAGCGATGATGTCCAGCACGCGCTGGTTGACCGCGTCGTCCGACACGCTTTCCCAGCTCAGCAGATGATCCAGGTGTCGCGCGAAGTCCTGGTCAGCGGCATTGAGTCGGCGGATGGCGGTGGGAGCGGTCATAGCGAGGCCTCTTGATTGGCTATTGCTCAGGCGCCCGTAGAGTACCAGCCGTACCGTGCGGGCACCTGAGAATTCTGGCTATGACACGGATAGGCGCGTGCGGCGCAGGGCCGCACTGGAGGTATCAGCTTCGGTGGTCGACCGCGTCGCGCAGGGTCTCGATCAGCGCCTGGATGCGGCCATGCTGCATCTTCATCGAGGCCTTGTTGACGATCAGGCGCGAGCTGACGTGGGCGATCAGCTCCTGGGGCTCCAGACCGTTGGCACGCAGAGTGTTGCCGGTGTCGACCACGTCGATGATCTTGTCGGCCAAGCCGACCAGCGGGGCCAGCTCCATGGAGCCGTACAGCTTGATCACGTCGACCTGACGGCCCTGTTCGGCGTAGTAACGCTTGGCCACGTTGACGAACTTGGTGGCGACGCGCAGGCGGCCTTTCGGCTCCGGCGCACCGACCTTGCCGGCGGTCATCAGCTTGCAGTTGGCGATCTGCAGGTCCAGCGGCTCGTACAGGCCCTGGCCGCCGTACTCCATCAGCACGTCCTTGCCGGCCACGCCGAGGTCGGCGGCGCCGTGCTCGACATAGGTCGGCACGTCGGTGGCGCGCACGATCAGCAGCTGCACGTCATCCTGAGTGGTCGGGATGATCAGCTTGCGGCTCTTTTCCGGATTCTCGGTCGGTTCGATACCTGCCGCGGCGAGCAGCGGCAGGGTGTCGTCGAGAATGCGGCCCTTGGACAGCGCGATGGTCAGCATGAAATGCCCTTACTAGCCCGGCACGCGGCGGATCTTGGCGCCGAGCAACTGCAGTTTTTCCTCGATGCACTCGTAACCACGGTCGATGTGGTAGATGCGGTCGATCAGGGTTTCGCCCTCGGCCACCAGTGCGGCGATCACCAGGCTGGCGGAAGCGCGCAGGTCGGTAGCCATGACCGGTGCGCCCTTGAGCGCCGGCACGCCGGTGACGATGGCGGTGTTGCCCTCGACCAGAATCTGCGCGCCCATGCGGTTCATCTCGTAGACGTGCATGAAGCGGTTCTCGAACACCGTCTCGATGACGGTGCCGGTACCCTCGGCGATGGCGTTGAGGGAGATGAACTGGGCCTGCATGTCGGTCGGGAAGGCCGGGTACGGCGCGGTGCGCACGTTGACGGCCTTCGGCCGCTTGCCCTTCATGTCCAGCTCGATCCAGTCCTTGCCGGTAGTGATCTCGGCGCCCGCTTCCTGCAGCTTTGCCAGCACGGCCTCGAGGATGGTCGGGTCGGTGTCCTTCAGCTTGACCCGACCGCCGGTGGCGGCGGCCGCCACCAGGTAGGTGCCGGTTTCGATGCGGTCGGGCATGACGCTGTAGCGACCGCCGCCCAGGCGGTCCACGCCGTCGATGACGATGGTATCGGTACCGGCACCGCTGACCTTGCCGCCCATGGCGTTGATGAAGTTGGCCAGGTCGACCACTTCCGGTTCGCGTGCGGCGTTTTCCAGCACGGTGCGACCCTTGGCCAGGGACGCGGCCATCATGATGTTCTCGGTGCCGGTCACGCTGACGATGTCGAAGAAGAAGTGCGCGCCGCGCAGACCACCGGCCGGAGCCTTGGCCTTGATGTAGCCGCCTTCGACGAGAATCTCGGCGCCCATGGCCTCGAGACCGCGGATGTGCAGGTCGACCGGACGCGAACCGATGGCGCAGCCACCGGGCAGGGCCACCTCGGCCTCGCCGAAACGGGCGACCATCGGGCCGAGCACCAGGATCGACGCGCGCATGGTCTTCACCAGCTCGTAGGGCGCGACCAGGGTCTTGATGCTGCTGGCGTCGACTTCGACGCTGAGCTTCTCGTCGATGATCGGCTGCACGCCCATGCGGCCGAACAGCTCGATCATGGTGGTGATGTCGTGCAGGTGCGGCAGGTTGCACACGGTGACCGGGGTATCGGCCAGCAGGGTGGCGGCGAGAATCGGCAGCGCGGAGTTCTTCGCGCCGGAAATGCGGATTTCGCCGTCGAGGCGGATACCGCCGGTGATGATCAGTTTGTCCATTCGGGTCTCGGGGCTCAAGAACGCTCGGCCCAGGCGGCCTGGCTGAAGAATTTCATGGTGACGGCGTGGATGCTGCCATCGGCGATCCATGCATTGAGATGGGCGTAGATCTGTTGCTGGCGCTTGACCGGGCTGAGCGCGGCCAGCTCGTCGCTGATCAGGTTCAACTGGAAGTTGCAGCCTTCGCCTTCCACCTCGACGAGGGTGTTGGGCAGCTTGGCCTCCAGGAGGTTCTTAACTTCTACGGCCTGCATGCTCGACCTCGATGGCGCAAAAGGATTCGGTGGCGGGCCTGGGCTCGCGGGTCGGCAATCATACAAAAAAGCCCCCCGCCTGCGAAGCCCGGCAGACGGAGGGCTGCTTGGCGGGTCAGGCCGGCAGGCCGAGCAGCTCGTGCAGGCCGGATACCCGGGCGATGCCCTGCATGTCCTGCGGCAGTCCACGCACACTCAGCTTCTTGCCAGCCGCCTTGGCGTCACGCATGAATGCCAGCAGCAGCGACAGACCGACACTGCTGGACTTCTCCACCGCCGAGCAGTCGACCACCAGTTCGGCGGCCGGGGCCGAGCGGATCAGCTCGCGCCCCTGCTCACGCAGGGCCGGGCCGCTGCGGTAGTCGAGCACGCCGGAGAGCAGAAGCTCGCCGCCCGCACCCTGGCGGATGGCGGTTTCGCTCATTGACCGCCCGCCTGCTGGCCTTCGGCGCTTTCCTTGGCCTTGGCCACCACGGCGCCCCAGCCGTCGATGGTCTTGTCGAGGTCATTGCCGTTGCGCTGCATGCTGTCGGCGAACTGGTCGCGGAACAGCTTGCCGACGTTGATGCCGTTGATGATCACGTTGCGCAGCATCCACTGGCCGTCGATCCGCACCATGGTGTAGGACACCGGGTAGACGGCGCCCTTGGCGTCCTTCACTTCCATGCCCACGCTGGCGCGCTCGTCGCCATCGGCCTTGGCCGGCAGCACGCGGATGTCCTGGTTGTCGTATTCGAGCAGAGCATTGCCGTAGAACTGCATCAGGCCACGCTTGAAGTTCTCCTCGAAGCGCTTGATCTGCGCATCGCTCGCCTTGCGCGAGTACTTGACGGTCATGATGCTGCGGGAAATGCCCTCGCTGTCCACCACCGGCCCGAGGATGCGCTCCAGGCTGTCGTAGAACTTCTCCGGGTTCTGCTTGTAGGCGGCCTTGTTGGCCTGCAGGTCACCGAGCAGCTCGTCGGTGGTGCCCTTGACCACATCGAAGGCGCCGGGAGCGGCGAAGGCCACCAGGGGCAAGCTTGCCAGCAGGACCAGCAGGCCGCGACGCAGGATTTTGAACATGCTCATTTGCTTTCCTTATTCACCGAGTTCATCAGGAACTTGCCGATCAGGTCTTCCAGCACCAGCGACGACTGGGTGTCGTGGATGGTGCTGCCGTCCTTGAGCAGGTCTTCCTCGCCACCGACGCTGATGCCGATGTATTTCTCGCCCAGCAGGCCGGCGGTGAGGATCGAGGCCGTGGAGTCCACGGGCAGGTTGTCGACCCGCTGCTCGATCTCCATGGTCACGCGACCGGTGTAGCTGTCGCGGTCCAGATCGACGGCGGTCACCTTGCCGATGGTCACACCGGCCATGGTCACCTTGGCCCTGACTGTAAGACCGGCGATGTTGTCGAAGTTCGCATACAACTTGTAGGTATCGCTGGAGCCGGTGGCCGACAGCCCGCTCACGCGCAGGGCGAGCAGCAGCAGCGCCAGCAGTCCGGCCAGCAGGAACAGGCCTACGCCGATTTCCAGGGAGCGGCTTTGCATCAGAAATCTCCAAACATCAGGGCGGTCAGAATAAAGTCGAGTCCGAGCACGGCCAGAGAGGCATAGACCACGGTCTTGGTCGTGGCACGACTGATGCCTTCCGAGGTCGGCTCGCAGTCGTAGCCCTGGAACACGGCGATCCAGGTCACCACGAAGGCGAACACCACGCTCTTGATCACACCGTTGAGCACGTCGTCGACGAATTCCACGCTGTTCTGCATGTTCGACCAGAACGAGCCTTCGTATACGCCCAGCCAGTCGACGGCGACCATCGCCCCGCCCCAGATGCCGACGACACTGAAGATCGCGGCCAGCAGCGGCATGGAGATGAAGCCGGCCCACAGACGCGGGGCGATGATGTACTTGAGCGGATCGACGCCGATCATTTCCAGGCTGGACAGCTGCTCGGTGGATTTCATGTTGCCGATCTCGGCGGTCAGCGCCGAACCGGCGCGGCCGGCGAACAGCAGGCCGGTGACCACCGGGCCGAGTTCGCGCAGCAGGGTCAGGGCCACCATCTGCCCCACGGCCTGCTCGGAACCATAGCTGGTCAGGATGTTATAGCCCTGCAACGCCAGCACCATGCCGATGAACAGGCCGGCCACCACGATGATCGGCAACGACAGCACGCCCACCGAGTAGAGCTGGCGGATCAGCAGTTGGCCGCCGTTGCGCAGGCCGCCGCGGCCGAGCAGCGAGGCGAACAGGAACAGGGTCGAGCGCCCCATGGCCTGGACCACGTCGATACCGGCGCGACCGAGCAGCGCGATGCGTTCGAGAAGAGACTTCCTGCGCATCAGCGCGCCCCCAGCAGATCGTCGAGATAATTCGGCGCCGGATAGTGGAACGGCACCGGGCCATCGGGAATGCCCTTCATGAACTGCTGGATACGCGGGTTATCCGAGTTCCGCAGCTCCGCCGGCGTGCCCTGCCCCAGCACCTGGGCATCGCCCACCACATAGATGTAGTCGGCGATGCTGGCGGTCTCGGCCAGGTCGTGGGACACCACGATGCTGGTGATGCCGAGGGCATCGTTGAGCAGGCGAATCAGGCGCACCAGCACGCCCATGGCGATGGGGTCCTGACCGACGAACGGCTCGTCGTACATCAGGATCTGCGGGTCCAGCGCGATCGCCCGGGCCAGCGCCACACGGCGCTTCATGCCGCCGGACAGCTCGTCCGGCATGAGGTCGACCGCACCGCGCAGGCCAACTGCCTGCAGCTTCATCAGCACGATGTCGCGGATCATCTCGTCGGACAGCTGGGTATGCACGCGGAGCGGGAAGGCGACGTTCTCGAACACGTCGAGATCGGTAAACAGCGCACCACTCTGGAACAGCACGCCGAACTGCTTACGCATGTCGAACAGATCGGGGCGGGAGAGTTCGGGCAGGTTCTGCCCGTTGACCCAGACTTCGCCGCTGGCGGGCTTGAGCTGTGCGGCGATCAGGCGCAACAGGGTGGTCTTGCCGCAACCGGACGGTCCCATGATGCCGGTGACCTTGCCACGGGGAATGCGGATATCGACGTTGTCAAAGATGTTGCGCGCGCCGCGTTTGAAGGTCAGTCCCTTCAACTCGACGGCATAGGCATTCTCGGCGCTCATCCAAACTCCTTGAGATGCGGCCCTCCATGGACAGACGCAGGTTTCCACGGCAGGGACACCTCGCGCCGTGGTCAGGCCGAACAGGGCGCGGAATATAGCATCGGCATGATTGCAGCCCAAGGCACTGCAACTTTTTCATAACAATTGGTCACAACATACGCTCAGTGCGGAGCGCTCCACGTGAGCCCGATCGCCTTTACCGTTATACTCCTCGCCTTTTAGGCCCAGTATCACAACGCATGAACCAGACCAGCGATCTGATCCAGTCCGCACAGCGCACCATCCGCCTCGAGGCCGAGGCCGTGGAGAGCCTGCTCAGCCGCATCGATGCAGACTTCGTTCGCGCCTGTGAAATGCTCCTGGCCTGCAAGGGTCGGGTGGTCGTGGTCGGCATGGGCAAGTCCGGCCACATCGGCAACAAGATCGCCGCCACCCTGGCGAGCACCGGCACCCCCTCTTTCTTCGTCCATCCCGCCGAGGCCAGCCATGGCGACATGGGCATGATCACCCGCGACGACGTGGTCCTGGCCCTGTCCAACTCCGGCTCCACCGCCGAGATCGTCACCCTGCTGCCACTGATCAAGCGCCTGGGCATCCAGCTCATCAGCATGACCGGCAATCCCGAATCGCCGCTGGCCAAGGCCGCCGAGGTCAATCTCGACGCCTGCGTGCCCCAGGAAGCCTGCCCGCTGAACCTGGCACCGACCTCCTCCACCACCGTGTCCCTGGTACTCGGCGACGCCCTTGCCATCGCCCTGCTGGAGGCCCGCGGCTTCACCGCCGAGGACTTCGCCTTCTCCCATCCGGGCGGCGCCCTCGGCCGACGTCTGCTGCTCAAGGTGGAGAACGTGATGCACGCCGGCGAGCGCCTGCCGCTGGTACCGCGCGGCACGTCGCTGCGCGAGGCGCTGCTGGAAATGACCCGCAAGGGCCTGGGCATGACAGTGATCGTCGAGGCCGACGGCAAGCTGGCCGGCATCTTCACCGACGGTGACCTGCGCCGCACCCTGGACAAGGGCATCGACGTGCGCCAGGCGAGCATCGACCAAGTGATGACCGTCCATGGCAAGATCGCCCGCGCCGAGATGCTCGCCGCCGAGGCCCTGAGAATCATGGAAGACCACAAGATCAACTCGCTGGTAGTGGTGGACGATGAGGACCGCCCGGTCGGCGCCCTCAACATGCACGACCTGCTGCGCGCCGGAGTACTGTGATGACCGCCGATCTCCTGCAGCGCACCAAGGCCATCCGCCTCGCCATCTTCGACGTCGATGGCGTGCTCACCGATGGTCGTCTGTACTTCCTCACCGACGGCAGCGAATTCAAGACCTTCAACACCCTCGACGGCCACGGCATCAAGATGCTGATCAACTCCGGCGTGCGCACCGCGATCATCAGCGGGCGCAAGACCCCGGTGGTCGAGCGCCGTGCGCAGAACCTCGGCATCCAGCACCTGTACCAGGGCCGCGAGGACAAGCTGGTGGTACTGGATGAACTGCTCGGCGAGCTGGGCCTGAGCTATGAACAGGTCGCCTACCTGGGTGACGACCTGCCCGACCTGCCGGTAATCCGCCGCGTCGGCCTCGGCATGGCCGTGGCCAGCGCCGACGCCTTCGTCCGTCAGCACGCCCACGGCGTGACCGCCGCGCGGGGCGGCGAAGGCGCGGCCCGCGAGTTCTGCGAACTGATCATGCGCGGCCAGGGCACGCTCGAAGCCGCCCAGGCCGCCTACCTCTAGGACCGCTCATGAACGGCAAGCTGCGCAACTACCTCATGGCCCTGGTGGCGATCGTCCTGGTCGGCGCGCTGGGCTACTGGAACGTCCGCCCCGAGAGCTTCATGGAGAAGAAGGCCGCCGCCGAAGCCGAGAACGCCATCGACTTCTACGTGGTCGGCGCCACTACCCGGCAGTTCCAGGAAGACGGCAAGCTGCGCTACGAGATGACTGCCGCCAAGGTCAAGCACATCAAGGCCACCGACGTGACCCTGCTCGACAAGCCGGACCTGCAGCTCTACCGCGGCACCCAGTATCCCTGGCACGTGCGCAGCGACAAGGGCGAGGTCGCCCCGGAGGGCAAGCAGGTCGAACTGATCGACAACGTGCGCATCGCCCGCACCGACGCCAAGAATCGCCCGACCGTGATCACCAGCAGCCGGGTCACCGTGTTTCCCGACGAAGAATATGCGCAGACCCAGCAAGCCGTTAGAATCGAGGCCGCCAACGGGGTGACCACGGCACAGGGAATGAAAGCGTACATGAACGACGGCAAGATCGACTTGCTGTCCAACGTAAGAGGCCAGCATGAGGTTCGTTAAAACCTTCCCCCTATTGCTCAGCCTGGGCGCCGCGCTGGGAAGCGCTGCCGCCTGGGCCCTGCCCAGCGACCGCGATCAGCCGATCCGGGTCCAGGCGGACAGCGCGGAACTGGATGACAAGCAAGGTGTGGCCGTCTACCGCGGCGGCGTGGTGATCACCCAGGGCACCCTGAAGATCACCGGCGACACCGTGACCATCACCCAGGACGCCAACGGCGAGATCGAAGTCTTCACCTCGGTGGGCCACCCGGCCTACTACGAGCAGAAGCCGTCCGTGGACAAGGACATCGTCAAGGCCTACGGCAAGACCATCCAGTACTTCGCGAGCAACGAGCGCATCGTGCTGATCGACCAGGCCAAGGTGATCCAGCAGGGCAACACCTTCGAAGGCGAGAAGATCGTCTACGACACCCAGCGCCAGATCGTCAACGCCGGCCGCGCCACGGGCAGCAGCGTATCGGTGCCGCGCCCGCGCATCGACATGATCCTGCAGCCGCGCAAGAAGAACGGCCAGCCGGAGCAGGCGCAGTAATGGCGACCCTCAAAGCCCAGCACCTGGCCAAGAGCTACAAGGGCCGCCAGGTGGTCCGCGACGTCAGCCTGTCCATCGACAGCGGGCAAATCGTCGGCCTGCTCGGCCCCAACGGCGCCGGCAAGACCACCTGCTTCTACATGATCGTCGGCCTGGTCCAGGCCGATCAGGGCCGCGTGCTGATCGACAGCGACGACATCAGCCACCAGCCCATGCACGGCCGCGCGCGCTCCGGCATCGGCTACCTGCCGCAGGAAGCCTCGATCTTCCGCAAGCTGAGCGTGGCCGACAACATCATGGCGATCCTCGAGACCCGCAAGGATCTCGACCGCGCCGGCCGCCAGAGCGCCCTGGAAGCCCTGCTGCAGGAGTTCCACATCAACCACATCCGCGACAGCCTCGGCATGAGCCTGTCCGGCGGCGAGCGTCGCCGCGTGGAGATCGCCCGCGCCCTGGCCACCGAGCCGAAGTTCATCCTGCTCGACGAACCCTTCGCCGGCGTGGACCCGATCTCGGTGGGTGACATCAAGCAGATCATCCATCACCTGAAGGCCAAGGGCATCGGCGTACTGATCACCGATCACAACGTGCGCGAGACCCTGGACATCTGCGAGACCGCCTACATTGTCAACGACGGCCAGTTGATCGCCGAAGGCGACGCCGAGACCATCCTCGCCAATCAACTGGTCAAGGAAGTCTACCTGGGCCACGAATTCCGCCTCTGAGCCCCTCCCGCGTGCGGGACTTGCGCAAACGGCTGGAATCATTCAAGGTCAGGCATATAATTTGCTTCCTGGGGCGGCCCGCCGCCTCGCAGTTGGATGGCGCCCCGCGCCGGCAAGTGAACAAGGTACCCAGCCCCACACCATGAAACCGTCGCTAGTCCTCAAGATGGGCCAGCAGCTGACGATGACCCCGCAGCTGCAACAGGCCATCCGCCTCCTCCAGCTTTCCACCCTGGACCTGCAGCAGGAAATCCAGGAAGCGCTGGAATCCAACCCCATGCTGGAGCGCCAGGAAGACGGCGAAGACTTCGATAACTCCGATCCCATGGCCGACGCCGCCGAACAGGCAGGCCCGGCCCAACAGGACAGCTCCAGCTTCCAGGACAGCACCGTCGCGGTGAACAACAGCGAGAGCGCCGAGGACGGTGAGTGGCATGACCGCATCCCCAGCGAGCTGCCCGTCGACACCGCCTGGGAAGACGTCTACCAGACCAGCGCCAGCAGCCTGCCGAGCAACGATGACGACGAGTGGGACTTCACCACGCGCACGTCGGCCGGCGAGAGCCTGCAGAGCCATCTGCTGTGGCAGCTCAACCTGGTGCCGATGTCCGATACCGACAAGCTGATCGGCGTCACCATCATCGACTGCATCAACAACCAGGGTTACCTGGAAGAGTCCATCGACGAGATCGTCGAGTCCTTCGATCCCGAACTGGAGATCGAGGCCGACGAGGTCGAAGCCGTCCTGCATCGCATCCAGCATTTCGAGCCGGCCGGCATCGGCGCCCGCGACCTGCGCGAATGCCTGCTGCTGCAACTGCGCCAGCTGCCGGCCGGCACACCCTGGCTGAGCGAGGCCCAGCGCCTGGCCGGCGAGCACCTCGATGTGCTCGGCAGCCGCGACTACAGCCAGCTGATGCGCCGCCTGAAGCTCAAGGAAGACGAGCTGCGCCAGGTGATCGAACTGATCCAGAGCCTCAACCCGCGCCCCGGATCGCAGATCGAGGCCGGCGAGCCGGAATACGTGGTGCCGGACGTGATCGTGCGCAAGCACAACGAACGCTGGCTGGTCGAACTGAACCAGGAAGCCGTGCCGCGCCTGCGGGTCAACCCGCAGTACGCCGGCTTCGTCCGCCGCGCCGACTCCAGCGCGGACAACACCTTCATGCGCAACCAGCTGCAGGAGGCGCGCTGGTTCATCAAGAGCCTGCAGAGCCGCAACGAGACGCTGATGAAGGTGGCGACGCAGATCGTCGAGCACCAGCGCGGCTTCCTCGAATACGGCGACGAGGCCATGAAGCCCCTGGTGCTGCATGACATCGCCGAGGCGGTGGGCATGCACGAGTCGACCATCTCGCGGGTCACCACGCAGAAATTCATGCACACCCCGCGCGGCATCTACGAGCTGAAGTACTTCTTCTCCAGCCATGTCAGCACCTCCGAGGGCGGCGAATGCTCGTCCACCGCGATCCGCGCCATCATCAAGAAACTGGTGGCCGCGGAAAACGCGAAAAAGCCGTTGAGTGACAGCAAGATCGCTGGTTTACTGGAGGCACAGGGCATTCAGGTAGCCCGCCGCACCGTCGCCAAGTACCGTGAGTCCCTCGGCATAGCGCCGTCCAGCGAACGCAAGCGACTGATGTAAGCGGCCCTGAGCGGAAGGTTTCTGCACACCGTATCGAGCGCCGGATACCCTGCCACGGGGAAACCACGGCCAGCAGTGCAGCACCCTCCCAGCCAGCGTGTTACGGCGGCAGGCCCGATAGCCTGTCTCTTACACAAGGCAACAAGGAGATGCGTTATGCAAGTCAACATCAGTGGACATCAACTGGATGTGACAGACGCCCTGCGTGACTATGTCGGCGAGAAGTTGGGCCGGCTGGAGCGCCATTTCGACAAGATCACCAATGTGCAGGTCATCATGGAGGTCGAGAAGCTGAAGCAGAAGATCGAAGCGACCCTGCACATTGCCGGCGGTGAGGTGGTCGCCAACGCCGAGCACGAAGACATGTACGCCGCCATCGACCTGCTGACCGACAAACTCGACCGCCAACTGATCAAGCACAAGGAAAAGCAGCTGGGCCGCCTGCAGGGCGCCACCGCACGCTGATACCTCCCCCTCCATGATCCGACTCGAAACCATCCTGACTCCCGCACGTTCCCCCGTGAACGTGCCGGGAGGCAGCAAGAAGCGTGTACTCGAACAGATTGCCAATCTGGTCGCCCGTGATCTGCCCGATCTGGATGCCCAGGACATCTTCGAAAACCTGATCGCCCGCGAGAAGCTCGGCTCCACCGGCTTCGGCAACGGCATCGCCATTCCCCACTGCCGCCTGGCCGGCTGCAATGCGCCGATCAGCGCCGTGCTGCACCTGGAAGCGGCCGTGGACTTCGACGCCATCGACGGCGCGCCGGTGGACCTGCTGTTCGTCCTGCTGGTGCCGGAGGCGGCGACCGACGAGCACCTCGAACTGCTGCGCCAGATCGCCAGCATGCTGGACCGTGCCGAGGTGCGCGAGCGCCTGCGCCAGGCGCAGAGCAACGAGGATCTGTACCAGGTCGTGGTCGACGTACAGAACGGCCTTTGAACAGGGGGGCGGCATGCGTCTGATCATCGTCAGCGGGCGTTCCGGCTCGGGCAAGAGCACCGCCCTCGACGTACTGGAAGACAACGGTTTCTACTGCATCGACAACCTGCCTGCCGGGCTCCTGCCTGACCTGGCGGAACGTTCCCTGCTGCAGACCGAGCTGCTGCACCCGCAGGTTGCCGTGTCGGTCGATGCGCGCAACCTGCCCAGCCAGCTCAAGCGCTTCCCGGAGCTGCTCGACGAGGTACGTGGCCGTCATATCCAGTGTGACGTGCTGTATCTCGACGCCGACGAGGAAACCCTGCTCAAGCGCTTCTCCGAGACCCGCCGGCGCCACCCGCTGACCAACGAGAAGCGCGCCCTGGCCGAAGCCATCCGCGACGAAACCCAGCTGCTGCAGCCGATCATCGACCTCGCCGACCTGAAGATCGACACCACCCACCTGAACCTCTACCAGCTGCGCGACACCATCAAGCTGCGCCTGCTGAACAAGCCGGAACCGGGTACCGCGTTCCTGGTCGAATCGTTCGGCTTCAAGCGCGGCATGCCGGTCGATGCCGACCTGGTGTTCGACGTCAGGTGCCTGCCCAATCCCTACTGGAAACCGGACCTGCGCGACATGTCCGGCCTGGAGGCGCCGGTGGCCGAGTACCTCGCGGCACAGCCGGACGTGGAAGAGATGTACCAGGACATCCACGCCTACCTGCACAAGTGGCTGCCACGCTTCGCCGCCAGCAACCGATCCTACGTGACCATTGCCATCGGCTGCACCGGCGGCCACCATCGCTCTGTGTACCTGGCCAACCGCCTGGGCGAAGCCCTGAAACCCGTATTGAAGAACGTCCAGGTCCGCCACCGCGACCTCGGCTAAGGACTGCGATGCCCACCCGCGAGATCACCATCGTCAACAAGCTCGGCCTGCACGCCAGGGCCGCCGCCAAGTTCGTCGGGGTCGCCAGCGGCTTCCCCTGCCAGATCCGCATCGGCCGCTCGCTGGAAAGCCAGGTGGACGGCAAGAGCATCATGTCGGTGATGATGCTGGCCGCCGGCAAGGGCACCAGCCTGCAACTGTCCAGCGAAGGCGAGCGTGCCGAAGAAGCGCTGGACGCGCTGGTCGCCCTGGTCAACGACAAGTTCGGCGAAGGCGAATAACGCCGCCAAGAACCTATTTACGATCTTCTGGATTAGAGCCATACAAGGCCTAGGCAGCCCCGCAAAAACGGCCGAGGAAGCGCAGTTTACGAGTGGTAAATGAGCATCCGAGACGCCGCGTCCCGGACCGTTTTAACGCGGTATGGCCGACAGCCGGGAGATCGTAAACAGGTTCTCAGCCGAGCGCGGTATCCAGCACCATCATCAGACAGAAACCCGCCGCCAGCCCCAGGCTGGCCTCGGTGGCGTAGCCCTTGCGGTGCGACTCGGGGATGATCTCGTGGACCACGGCGAACAGCATGGCACCGGCGGCCAGCGAGAGCCCCCAGGGCAGCAGCAGCGCGGACACCCCCATCAGCCAGGCGCAGAGCACCGCGAACAGCGGCTCGACCAGCCCGGAAGCCGCGCCGATCAGTAGCGCCTTGCCCCGCCCCATGCCGCCACCGGCAAGCACCAGGGCGATGATCAGCCCCTCGGGCAGGTCCTGCAGGGCGATGCCCATGGCCAGCGTGTCGGCGCCCTCCAGGCCGGCGCCGGCGGAAACGCCCACCGCCATGCCCTCGGGAATGTTGTGCAGCACGATGGCGACGACGAACAGCAGGATGTTCGGCGCCAGCACCTGCAGCTCGCCGTTGGCGGCACGCATCTGCACCTCCGGCAGGAAGCGGCCCAGCCCGAACAGCGCGCCGGCACCGATCAGCAGGCCCAGGCTGGCGAGGAAGCCGGCGCCCCATTTGGAGAAACCGAGTTCCTCGGCCGCGCCCAGCGCCGGGATCAGCAACGAGAACACCGTGGCGGCCAGCATCACGCCGCCGCCGAAACCCAGCAGGGTATCGGCGAAGCGGGTCGAGATGCTGCGCATGAACAACACCGGCAGAGCCCCCAGCGCGGTGCCCAGGGCGCACAGAAGGCCGCCCTGCAACGCCCGCCAGATCTGCGGCTCGATGGCCTGTTCGGCGACCGTGCTGGCCTGCATCAGCAGCAGGCTGCAGCCGAGCAGCACCACGGAGAAGCCGATCAGATAGCGCAAGGTTCGCCCCCCGCTCGAGGAAAAGCTCTGCAGCATGCCGTTATAGCTCCGTTCAGCCGGCCGACAGGGCGTCACGGTAGCGCCGCGCCACCTCGTCCCAGTCGATCACGTTGTAGAAGGCGCCGATGTACTCCGGCCGGCGGTTCTGGTAGCGCAGGTAGTAGGCGTGCTCCCACACGTCCAGCCCGAGGATCGGCGTGTTGCCGTTCATCAGCGGGCTGTCCTGGTTGGCGCTGCTCTCCACCACCAGGCGCTTGTCCGGCGTCACGCTGAGCCATGCCCAGCCGCTGCCGAAACGGGTCAGCGCGGCCTTGGTGAAGGCCTCCTTGAACGCGGCGAAGCCGCCGATCTGCTCGTCGATGGCGGCGGCCAGCTCGCCGCTCGGTTCGCCACCGCCGGACGGCGACATCACCGTCCAGAACAGTGTGTGGTTGGCGTGCCCGCCACCCTGGTTGATCACCGCGCCGTGCAGTGCCTGGGGCAGTTCGGCCAGGCGCGACAGCAGTTCTTCCACCGGCCACTCGACATAGGACGACCCTTCGAGCGCCGCGTTCAGGTTGTTGATGTAGGTCTGGTGATGCTTGCTGTGGTGGATTTCCATGGTCTGGGCATCGATGTGCGGTTCCAGGGCATCGTAGGCGTAGGGCAGCGCCGGCAGGCTGTGGGGCATGGAGTGTCTCCTTCAGTGATAGTGCCGACCGGGGGCGGAGGCCCCGGCACGCTGCCGCCAGGCATGGCGTTGCGGCGCGCCGAGCAGGCGGTCGGTGCGGGGAAAGGCGCCGTGTTCGGCGATGAACTGCAGCAGCTCCAGGTAGGTGCGCCGGCTGTGGTGCATCGCGGCGGTGCGCAGACCCTCGGCCAGCGAGTCGTCGGCGAGGGTCTGCAGCAGGCGTTCGTGGCTGGCGCAGAGGTTCTCGGCAGCCTCCTCGGGCTGGCCGAGCATCAGGTGCAGGTCGGCCAGGTTGTGGTGGGAGATGACGAAGGCGGCGACCGCCATGTCGTGGTCGGCCCAGCGGCCGAACAGCACCTGGGCCTCGGCCAGCGCCTGCAGGTAGAGCTCACGCGCCTGCACCCAGTCGCCCTCGGCGTAGCAGCGATTGCCCGCCTCGATGGTTATCTTCCAGTGCTCCATTGCCTGACCTCCTCGCACACGGCGGATGGTGGCGACCTCAGAGGCCGCCTTCAGTGAGCTTTTCCGGATTGAGCAGTTGTTCGAGCTGCTGCCGCGACAGGTCGGTGTTCTCCAGCGCCACCTCGATGATCGGCCGGCCTTCTCGGTAGGCCTGCTTGGCGATCTCGGCGGCCTTCAGGTAGCCGATGATCGGGTTGAGTGCGGTGACCAGGATCGGGTTGCGGTCCAGCGCTTCCTTCAGCTTCGGCTGGTTGACCTTGAAGCTGGCGATGGCGCGGTCCGCCAGCAGGCGGCTGACGTTGCCGAGCAGCTGGATGCTGTGCAGCAGGTTGTCCGCCACCAGTGGCAGCATCACGTTCAGCTCGAAGTTGCCGGACTGGCCGGCGATGGCGATAGCCGCGTCGTTGCCAATGACCTGGGCGGCGACCATGGCGGTGGCCTCCGGGATCACCGGGTTGACCTTGCCGGGCATGATCGAGGAGCCCGGCTGTAGCGCCTCCAGCTCGATCTCGGCGAGGCCGGCGAGCGGGCCGGAGTTCATCCAGCGCAGGTCGTTGGCGATCTTCATCAGCGATACCGCCACCGTCTTGAGCTGACCGGAGACGGCCACGGCGGTGTCCTGGGAGCCGATCAGGGCGAAGAAGTTGGTGCCCGGGGTGAAGGTCACGCCGCTCAGCGCGCTCAGCTCCCGGCAGAAGTGCTCGGCGAAGCGCGGGTGGGCGTTGACGCCGGTGCCCACCGCGGTGCCGCCCTGGGCCAGCGCCTGCAGGCTCGGCTGCAGGGCGCGCAGGTGCTGGATGTTGGCCTGGATCTGCTGGCCCCAGCCGTCCAACACCTGGCTCATGCGCACCGGCATGGCGTCCATCAGGTGGGTGCGGCCGGTCTTGACGAAGGGCTGCACTTCCAGCGACTTGTCGCAGAGCACGGTGAGCAGGTGCCCCAGGGCCGGCAGCAGGCTTTCGTGCAGCTCGATGGCGGCGCTGACGTGGATGGTGGTGGGGATGATGTCGTTGCTGCTCTGGCCGCAGTTGACGTGGTCGTTGGCGCTGACGTTGTCGCCCAGGATGCGGCTGGCCAGGGTGGCGATCACCTCGTTGGCGTTCATGTTCGAGCTGGTGCCGGAGCCGGTCTGGAACACGTCGACCGGGAAGTGCGCCATGAAGTCGCCGTCCAGCAGTTGCTGGCAGGCCGCGACGATGGCGTCGCCCAGCGCCGGGCTGAGCTGCTCCAGCTCCACGTTGGCCCGCGCCGCGGCGGCCTTGGCCAGGATCAGCGCGCGGATGAAGGGCGCCGGCATGCGCTGGCCGGAAACCGGGAAGTTGTTCACCGCGCGCTGGGTCTGCGCGCCGTAGAGCGCCTCGGCCGGGACGTCCAGCTCACCCATGCTGTCGCGTTCGATACGGGTGCCACTGCGGTTATCACTCATGAGAATTACCTTCTACCGGTTCGTTGAATGTGAGAGAGGGCGGCAGGCGCAGGGTGGCCAGCCGGTTGCGCAGGCGGATCAGGCTGCGCTGCCGCTCCAGGTTGCAGGCGAGCTTTTCCAGGCTGTGCAGGGGACGCCAGGCGCGATCCAGGCAGAGGCTGCGCCAGTGCCAGGGCAGTGCCGGATCGCAGGCGGTGTCGAGCAGCAACTCGAACACCAGCACCGACATGCGCCAGGCGTCGAGGCGCCCGCTGGCCACCAACTGGCAGCCGTGGAATTCGTACTGGTCGAGCAGGCGCGGCTCGTCCGGCAGCAGTGCGCAGCGGATGCGGAAGCCTTGCCAGTGCCAGCAGTCCAGGCAGGGGGTGAAGAAAAGGAAGGACATGAAGCGTCCACTCTGACTCGATAATGATATTTATTCTTGAATGGTAAGAATAATCAATACCACAGTTTGTGTGGACTTGCCGGATGCGGGCATGAAAAAACCCGGCGTCCGTGGCGGCACGCCGGATTTTGTGGGCGGAATCGCGGTCAGCTGCCGGCGACGGTCATCCGCTCGATCAGCACCGAGCCGGTGCGGATGTTGCCGCGCAGTTCGAGGTCGCTGCCCACGGCGACGATCTGGCGGAACATGTCCTTCAGGTTGCCGGCGATGGTGACTTCCTGCACCGGGAACTGGATTTCGCCGTTCTCCACCCAGTATCCGGCGGCACCGCGCGAGTAGTCGCCGGTGACCAGGTTGAGGCCCTGCCCCATCAGTTCGGTGACCAGCAGGCCGCGGCCCATGCGGCGCAGCAGCGCCTTCTGGTCCTCGTCGCCGTGGCTGACGAACAGGTTGTGTACACCGCCGGCGTTGGCCGTGCTGGGCAGGCCCAGCTTGCGCCCGGAATAGGTGCCGAGGATGTAGGAGACCAGCTCGCCGCCGGCCACGAAGGGCTTGGCGTAGGTGGCCAGGCCGTCGCCGTCGAAGGCGGCGCTGCCCATGGCGCGGGGGATGTGAGGGCGCTCGTCGAGGCTCAGCCACTCGGGGAACAGGCGCTGGCCCAGTGCCCCTTCGAGGAACGAGGAATGGCGGTACAGGTTGCCGCCGGAGATGGCGGCCAGGAAGTGGCCGAACAGGCCGGTGGCCAGTTCGGGGGCGAACAGCACCGGCACCTCGCAGGTCGGCACCGGCCGGGCGCCGAGGCGCGCCACGCTGCGTTCGGCGGCCAGGCGGCCGATCCTGGCCGGATCGGCCAGCAGCTCGCCCTGGCGGTTGACGTCGTACCAGTAGTCGCGCTGCATCTGCCCCTCGCCCTCGGCGATCATCACGCAGCTCAGGCTGTGGCGGGTGCTGGCGTAGCCGCCGACGAAGCCGTGGCTGTTGCCATAGACCCGGCAGCCCTGGTGGGTGCTGAGGCTAGTGCCGTCGGCATTGCCGATACGCGGGTCGGTGGCGAAGGCGGCCGACTCGCAGGCCAGGGCCAGCTCCACCGCCTGCTCCGGGGTGATCGCCCAGGGATGGTAGAGGTCGAGTTCGGGCAGCTCGCGGGCCATCAGCGCGGCATCGGCGAGGCCGGCGGACGCGTCCTCGGAGGCGTGTTTGGCGATGGCCAGGGCCGCCGCCACCGTCTCCTGGATGGCCGCCTCGCCGCTCGCCGAGGTGCTGGCCGAGCCCTTGCGCTGGCCGACGTAGAGGGTGATGCCGAAGCCCTGGTCGCGATTGAACTCGACCGTCTCGACCTCGCCCTGGCGCACCGTGGTGGACAGCCCCTGCTCCATCGACACCGCCACCTCGCAGGCGCTGGCGCCCTGGCGGCGCGCCTCGGCGATGATCCGCTCGACCTGCGCCTGCAGGTCCGGCAGGGCCTGCGGGCCCACTGCTTGTGCTGAACTCATGTTGCACTCCACTGCTGGAGCCGCCGCCCGCGAGGGACAGGCAACCCCTGACTCGTTATCATGGCGACGTTTCCATTCGGACCGCCCCCATGGCTGATTCCTACGACGAAGACTTCTCCGGCGAGAAGAGCAAGACCCAGATCAAGCGCGAGCTGCATGCCCTGCAGGACCTCGGCGCCCGCCTGACCACCCTCAAGCCCGATCTGATCGCCAGGCTGCCGCTCACCGACGGCCTGCGCAAGGCTTTGGCCGAGGCCCCGAAACACACGGCCAATGCCGCCAAGAAACGCCACGTCCAGTTCATCGGCAAGCTCATGCGCGACCAGGACATCGAGGGCATCCTCGCCCTGATCGACCAGGTCGACAGCTCCACCCGCGAATACAACGAGCGCTTCCACGCCCTCGAGCGCTGGCGCGACCGCCTGATCGCGGGCGACGACGCCACCCTGGAGAGCTTCGTCGCCGACTACCCGGAAGCCGACCGCCAGCACCTGCGCAGCCTGATCCGTCATGCCCAGCACGAGGCGACGCGAAACAAGCCGCCGAGCGCCGCGCGCAAGATCTTCAAGTACATCCGCGACCTGGACGAGGTCCAGCGCGGCCTCAAGTAACACGGCGGCCCGGGCGATCCGGGCCATGCCTCAACTATCGCTCGCCAGCCAGATCACCAGCGGCACGCACCAGGCGGCAGTGGCGAGCAGCCCTATCAGGGTGACGACTCCGTCATTCCACTTGTCCGGCTTGATCCGCCCGCCCGAGAGCAGGCGCAGCGTCCAGTAGCCCTTGCCGTACAGCAGCACCTCGAACAGCAGGTGAAACAGCACCTCCAGCATCAGGCACCGGTACCGCCGACGGTGATCGCATCGATCTTCAGGGTCGGCTGGCCGACGCCCACCGGCACCGACTGGCCGTCCTTGCCACAGGTGCCCACGCCGCTGTCCAGGGCCAGGTCGTTGCCGACCATGGACACTTTGCTCATGGCTTCCGGGCCGTTGCCGATCAGGGTCGCGCCCTTGACCGGGGTGGTGATCCTGCCGTCCTCGATCAGGTAGGCCTCGCTGGTGGAGAACACGAACTTGCCGCTGGTGATGTCCACCTGGCCGCCGCCCAGGTTGGCGCAGTAGATACCGCGCTTCACCGAGCGGATGATTTCTTCCGGGTCGCTCTCGCCGGCCAGCATGTAGGTGTTGGTCATGCGCGGCATCGGCAGGTGCGCGTAGGACTCGCGACGGCCGTTGCCGGTCGGCGCCACGCCCATCAGGCGGGCATTGAGCTTGTCCTGCATGTAGCCCTTGAGCACGCCGTTCTCGATCAGCGTGGTGCACTGGGTGCGGGTGCCCTCATCGTCCAGGCTCAGCGAACCGCGGCGGCCGGCCAGGGTGCCGTCGTCGACGATGGTGCACAGCTTGGACGCCACCGGCTGGCCGATGCGGCCGCTGTAGGCCGAGCTGCCCTTGCGGTTGAAGTCGCCTTCCAGGCCGTGGCCGACCGCCTCGTGCAGCAGCACGCCGGACCAGCCGGCGCCCATCACCACCGGCAGCGTACCGGCCGGCGCGGGGACCGCTTCCAGATTGACCAGCGCCTGGCGCAGCGCCTCGCGGGCGTAGCCCATGGCGCGCTCCTCGCCGTTGCCGTCGCGTTCGAGGAAGTAGCGGTAGTCGGTACGCCCGCCGCCGCCATGGCCGCCACGCTCGCGGCGGCCGTTCTGCTCGACGATGACGCTGACGTTGAAGCGCACCAGCGGGCGGATGTCCGCGCCCAGGCTGCCGTCGCTGGCGGCCACCAGCACATGGTCCCAGACCCCGGCCAGGCTGACGGTGACCTGTTTGATGCGCGGGTCGAGGGTGCGGGTGAACACGTCGATGCGCTTGAGCAGCTCGACCTTCTCGGCGCGCTCCAGCACTTCCAGCGGGTTGTCCTGAGCATAGAGCGCGGTGACCGCCGGGCTGGCGAACGCCTGCACCCGGCCCTGCTGGCCGGCGCGGGCGATCGAGCGGGCGGCACGCGCCGCCTGGCCCAGGGCCTCGGCGTGGATGGCGTTGCTGTAGGCGAAGCCGGTCTTCTCGCCGGACTGAGCGCGCACGCCCACACCCTGGTCGAGGTTGAAGCTGCCTTCCTTGACGATGCCGTCTTCCAGCACCCAGGACTCGGAGACCTGGCTCTGGAAGTACAGGTCCGCCGCGTCGATGCCGGGGCCGGCGAGTTCGCCGAGGATGGCCGGCAACTGCTCGATGGTCAGGTTGCCGGGGGCCAGCAGGTGGCCGCTGACGCGGCCGAGGATGTCGCTCATAACTGCTCCGTGGGCGCCGGACCGGGCTGGACCGGCGCGATGAATCGTCTGTGGCGTGCCACCGGCATGCGCTGGCGCACGGCCGCCTGTTCGGCGGCGTCGCGTTCGGCGAGCAGAACCGCTTCGCCGCTGGATCGTTCGGCCAGCACCCGCCCCCAGGGGTCGATGATGGCCGAGTGGCCGAAGGTCTCGCGGCCGCCCGGATGGCTGCCGCCCTGCCCCGCCGCCAGCACGTAGCACTGGGTCTCGATGGCGCGGGCGCGGGTCAGCACCTGCCAGTGGGCGGCGCCGGTGACGGCGGTGAAGGCCGCCGGCGCGCTGATCAGTTCGGCGCCGGCTTCGCGCAGCCGGGTGTACAGCTCGGGGAAGCGCAGGTCGTAACACACGCTCAGGCCGAGGCGTCCCACCGGCGTCTCGGCCACCACCACCTGCTCCCCGAAAGCATAGTCGTCCGACTCCCGGTAACGGCCGCGGCTGTCGGCCACATCGACGTCGAACAGGTGCAGCTTGTCGTAGCGGGCCGCCCGTTCGCCATCCTCGTCGACCAGCAGCGAGCAGGCGTGGGCGCGGGCCTCGGGCCGTCCGTCCGGCGGCAGGGGAATGGTGCCCGCGACTATCCATAACCTGAGGTCGCGGGCGGTCCGTTTCAACCAGGGCAGGATGGGGCCGCTGCCATCGGCCTCGGCGCGACCGAGGGCGGCCTGGTCGCGACGGCCCATGGCGGCAAAGTTTTCCGGCAGCACGGCCAGGCGCGCGCCACGCTCGGCCGCCTCCTGCAACAGGCGACGGGCGGCGGCGAGATTGGCCGGGACATCGTCCTGGCTGACCATCTGGATTACGGCGAGGGACATGAACGCCTCCTTGCCCGCATGCTAACCCATGTCGCCTGGGCTGGCTTCACCGCGGCGCCTCGAAGGGCTTGTCGAAGCTGATCTCGGGCTCCTGCCAGGGGCCCTTGACCCGGTACTGCACGCTGGCGAAGCGGGCGACCCGGTCGCCGAGCAGCTTGTCGACCACGAACAGCGCGCCACCCACCGCCGGCGCGCCGACGATCAGCGCGGCCAGCGGCAGGTTGTTGGTCACCGGCAGGGTCACCAGCAGCTTGGCGTCTATCTCGTCCCGCGCCATGTCGAGGGTGCCGTCCAGCTCCAGGGTGCTGGACGGGCCGACCACGCGCAGCGGCTCGCGGGTCACGAACACGCCGCTCTTGCCGACCAGCAGGGTCTTGGTGGTGTCGTAGCTGAAGCCCTTGCCGAGCAGGTCGGAGAAGTCCAGGCGCAGGCGGCGGCTGATGGAGTTGAAGTTGAGCAGGCCGAACACGCGCAGCGCGGAGGCCGAACCCTGCACCTCGACGAACTGGCCATGGCGTAGGCTGGCGTCCAGGCGGCCGGACAGGCGCTTCATGCTGAACCAGGCCGGCGAGCCGGGCCAGCTGCCGTCCACGTCCAGGCGGAAGCGCTCGCTGGTGGCGCTGGGCGCGTAGCCCCAGGCCTTGAGCACGTCGGCCAGGTTGTCGCCCTCCAGGCGCCCCTTGTACCAGCTGCCACTGGCGCCGGGCGCGCCATCCCAGCCGGCGCTGCCGCCCAGCTGCAGGCCCTTGAGCTGCAGGGACAGGTCGTCGAAGCGCACGCCGGTCGAAGTCGGCCGCGCCTTGAGCGACCAGGCGCCGACCAGCACGTCGCCCTGCATGACCCGGGCGATGCGCAGGTCGAGCGCGGGAATCTGCCGCGGGTCGACGGCGGCCAGCATGTCGGGGGCATCCGGCTCGTCGGCCGCTGCCTCGCTGCGCGGCTCGGCAGGCGGGAAGCTCAGGCGCGCCAGGTCGATGACCATGGGTGCGCCGCCAGCGTCGGGCAGCGTGACCCGGCCCTCCAGCAGGGCGCTGTCGAGGTCCAGGCGCCAGGCCGCGTTGGCCCGGGCAAGCTTGACGCCGAGGTCGTCGACCTGGGTGCCGAAGCCGTCGAAGCGGCCGATGCGCAGGTCGGCGCCACGGAAGAGCTGGCGGCTCTGGCCGTCGTCGGCCAGCCCCAGGTAGGGCTTGGCGGCGGCCTGCCAGGCACTCCAGTCCAGTTCGTCGACGCGACCGACCACGCGCAACCCCTGTCCCGGCGGCAGGCTGGCGGCCTCGCCGCCGAGGCGCAGTTCGCCTCGGCCCTGCAAGGGTTGCTCAACCGGCCCGGCGAAGGCCAGGCTGGCGACGCCACCGTAGTCGAACCAGTAGCGCCGCTCCGCGCCCTGCAGGGTCATGCGCCAGCTGGCGGCACGCGAATCCGAAGCGGCCTTGGCGAAGGGCGCCGGCAGCTCGGCGGCCAGGCCCTTGAGGTCGGAGTCGACGCGCAACTGGCTGTTGCCGCCGTCCAGGGCCAGGTCGAGCCGGTAGGGGATTTCCCCGCTCACCGGCAATGGCTGGGTCACCCCCAGCCAGCCGGTCAGCTGCTCCAGCGGAATCCGGCCGCTGGCCTCGATGCGGGTACGGGCGTTGCCTCGCGCGCCGTCGGCCAGGGCGCGGCCGCGCACCGCGTGGCCCAGGGCGTGGGCACGGATGTCCGGCGCGCTGAGGCCGCGGGCGGTGTCGAAGCGGAAGGCGCCCTTGAGCTGGTTGAAGGCCAGCTTCGGCGTGGCGATCTCCAACCGCGCGCCCTCGGTGGCGAAGTCCACCTGTACCTGGGGCTTCTCGCCCTTGGCCAGCGGTATGTCCAGCTTCAACCTGCCGCTCAGCGGGCCCTGGCCCTGCCAGCCGGCGAAGATGTCGGCGGTGCCGATCGGCGCCTCCCGCAGGATCTTCAGCGCGTCGGGCAGGCTGCTCTGCACCTCTCCCTCCAGGGCCAGGCGCGGCGCCTGGCCGCGCGGCGCCCTGGGCACGTTGACCGTGACGTTGCTGACGCGACTGTCGAGGATGCGCGCCTCGGGCACCCGCACCTCGACGCCGTCGTCCTCGATCAGCACCTCGCCGCGGGCGTCGCGCAGCACCGGCCAGCCCGGCTGGAAGGCCAGTTCGGCGTTGTCGACCAGGAAGTACAGGCCGATGCTGCGCGCTTCGTCGGCGGCCTCCTTGGCCAGGGCGCCCTGGTACTCGAACCAGCCGTCCTCGATATGGCCGCCACGGATGGCGGTCTGCAGCCATTCGGCCAGCGCCGGGCTGAGCCCTGGCGAGCGGGTCGGCAGGTATTTCTTGGCCTTCAGGGCGTCGCCGTCGTGCAGGCCGACGCGCAGGTCCATGTAGTCTTCCTGGGCCGGGTCCTTCTTCAGCCGCACCATGAAGTCGCCGGCGATCCGCCCTTCCTCGCCCACCACCTGCAGGTAGGGGCTGTACAGGGTGAAGCCCTCGTCGTCCAGCTCCCAGCGCAGCCGGGCGCCGGCCTGGCGGTAGTGCCACATCTCGGGGAACAGGTTGGGGAAGTGCAGGCCGAAGTTCTCGCTGTCTGCCAGGCCCTCGCCGCCGCCCAGGTCGCCGCGCACGCTGCCGCTGGCGTTTTCCACCGCCGGCACGCCGTGCCAGGCGCCGATGCTGACCCGGTCGAGGTTGCCGGAGAAGCGCACGCGACTGGCGTCGGTCAGTTGCGGGAAGTATTCCAGCTGCACGTTGCGCAGCGTGCCGCGTGGGTCCAGTTCGCCGACGGCCTCGCCGGCCGCCTCCGGTAGCGGCGCCAGGGCCAGTACCACCGGGGTCAGCGGCGTGAGGTCGAGGTGGTCGGCGCTCAGCCGCCAGCGTTCGATCTGGCCGTCGGCATCGAGCTGCTGTGCCAGCGCCAGCTGCACCTCGCCCCAGCGCGTCTCGCCGAGGCTCAGGGCGAGGGAGTCGAGCAGCAGGTCGAAGCCGTCGGCGCGGCGCTCGAAGTAGGCGTTCAGGTTCAGGTCATCGATCTCCACCGGCTCTTGCCCGGCGTAGCGACCGGCGATCTCCGGCGCGTGCAGACGGGCGACGCCGCGTTGCACCTGGCCCTGGTCCCAGTCCAGCCAGAACTCACCACCGGCCTGGGCCTTGCTCAGCCGCCAGTCGCGGGTCAGGCCTGCGGGCAGCCAGGCGGCCCAGTCGCTCTGCGGCAGGCTGAGGTAGGCCTGGGCGCTGCTCGCGCGCCAGTCCGCGCGATCCAGGCGCGTGCGCAGGCTGAACGCCAGCGGCTGGCCGTCCGGCAGGCGCAGGCGGCCGTCGAGACGATGGCGCACCACGCCGCTGCGCAGGGTGACGTCGATGTAGGTGAGGCTGCGCGGCGCCTGCTCGAAGGGCTCGAAGGTCAGCTGGCTGCCCAGCAGCGAGACCCGCTCGACCATGGCCAGGCCGTCGATCAGCTTCTGCGGGTCGAGTGGGCGGGCGGGCTCGCGCTGCGGCAGGCCTTCCACCGCCCAGCGCCCTTCCCCGTCCTGCCGCAGGCTGAGCTGCAGCCCTTCGAGCTGCAGGTTGGCGAGGCGCGGTTGGCGCGCCAGCAGGCTGGCCAGCACATCCGGCACCACCCGCACCTGGTCCAGGCGCACCGCGCTGTCGCCCTCGCCCAGCAGCACGTCGTGGGCGGTGAGTATCGGCGAGAAACCGCGCCAGCCGCCTTCCAGGCTGCCGATGGCGAGCGGCATGTCCAGCGCCGTCGCGGCCCTGGCCTCGACTTCTTCGCGATACTCGGCCACCAGCGGCACCAGTTCGCGGCCGAGGCTGACGTAGAGCGCGGCCAGTACCAGCCCCAGCGCGCACAGCCCCAGTCCCCAGCGCAGCAGCCTGGCGACCAGGCCAAGGAGGAAGTTCATTCGGCGCGCCGGTTCACAGCAGCACCACGTCGTACTGTTCCTGGGAATACATGCTTTCCACCTGGAACTTGATGGTGCGGCCGATGAAGGCCTCCAGGTCGGCGACGTTGCCCGACTCCTCGTCGAGCAGGCGGTCGACCACCTTCTGCTCGGCCAGCACCAGGTAGCCTTCCGCCTGGTAGGCGCGGGCCTCGCGCAGGATCTCGCGGAAGATCTCGTAGCAGATGGTCTCCGGCGTCTTCAGCTTGCCGCGCCCCTGGCAGGCGCTGCACGGCTCGCAGAGCACCTGTTCGAGGCTCTCGCGGGTGCGCTTGCGGGTCATCTGCACCAGGCCCAGCTCGGTGATGCCGATGATGTTGGTCTTGGCATGGTCGCGCTCCAGCTGCTTTTCCAGCGTGCGCAGGACCTGGCGCTGGTGCTCCTCGTCCTCCATGTCGATGAAGTCGATGATGATGATCCCGCCCAGGTTGCGCAGGCGCAGCTGGCGGGCGATGGCGGTCGCCGCCTCGAGATTGGTCTTGAAGATGGTCTCTTCGAGGGTGCGGTGGCCGACGAAGGCGCCGGTGTTGACGTCGATGGTGGTCATCGCCTCGGCCGGGTCGACGATCAGGTAGCCACCGGACTTGAGCGGCACCTTGCGCTCCAGGGCGCGCTGGATCTCGTCCTCGACGCCGTACAGGTCGAAGATCGGCCGTTCGCCGGGATAGTGCTCCAGGCGGTCGGCGACCTCGGGCATCAGCTCGTCGACGAACTGGGTGATCTTGCCGAAGGTTTCCCGCGAATCGACGCGGATCTTCTCGATCTTCGGGTTGACCAGGTCGCGCAGCGTGCGCAGGGCCAGGGACAGGTCCTCGTAGATCACCGAGGGCGTGGTGGCGGTCTGCATCTGCCCGGCGATCTGCTCCCACAGGCGACGCAGGTAGCGGATGTCGGCGAGGATCTCGTCGGCACCGGCGCCCTCGGCGGCGGTGCGCAGGATGAAGCCGCCGACTTCCTCGATGCCCTCGGCCGCCACGCAGTCGGCCACCACTTTCTTGAGGCGCTCGCGCTCGCCTTCGTCCTCGATCTTCAGGGAAATGCCGACGTGGCTGGTGCGCGGCATGTACACCAGGTAGCGCGACGGGATGGACAGGTGGGTGGTCAGGCGCGCGCCCTTGGTGCCGATCGGGTCCTTGGTCACCTGCACCACCAGGCTCTGCCCCTCGTGGACCAGCGCGCCGATGGACTCCTGCGCGCTGCCCTCGCGGGTCGAGATCTCCGCCGCATGGATGAAGGCCGCGCGCTCCAGGCCGATGTCGACGAACGCGGCCTGCATGCCCGGCAGCACCCGCACCACCTTGCCCTTATAGATGTTGCCGACGATGCCACGCTTCTGGGTGCGCTCGACATGCACCTCCTGCAGCACACCGTTTTCCACCACCGCCACGCGCGACTCCATCGGCGTGATGTTGATCAGGATCTCTTCGCTCATGCGTCCTACTCTGCGTGGCGGCCAGGCGCCGCGCGCTGTCTGTTGTGGGCCGGCAGATCAGCTCTGCCAGCACGGAATGCCGAACACCTCCAGCAACTGCGCGGTTTCGCACAGCGGCAGGCCGACCACGGCCGAATAGCTGCCTTCGAGCTGGCTGACGAAGACCGCCGCCAATCCCTGAATACCATAGCCGCCGGCCTTGTCGCGCGGCTCGCCGGTGGCCCAGTAGGCCTCGGCCTCGCCGGGCCGCAACGGGCGGAAGCGCACCCGGCTGACCACCACCCGCGATCCGACGCGGTCGGTGGCGGCCAGCGCCACGGCGGTCATCACCTCGTGCTCCCGTCCGGACAGCGCAGCCAGCGTAGACAAGGCGTCGGCGCGGTCGTTCGGCTTGCCGAGAATCCGCCCGTCGAGCACGACGGCGGTGTCGGCACCGAGCACCACGGCGCCTTCCGGCCGCTCCAGCGTGGCCAGCCCGGCCTGCGCCTTCTCCCGCGCCAGGCGCTCTACATAGCGCTGCGCGGGCTCGTCGGGCAATGCCGTTTCATCAATGGAGGCGATTAGCGTGACGAAGGGCACACCGATCTGCGCCAGCAGTTCGCGCCGGCGAGGGGAACCCGAGGCCAGGTGGAGCGTGGCCATGTGACATCTCCCTGTCAGAGTGGATGGGCGGCCCCGCCGCAGGCGCGGGACGCTCAAGAAGGACGAACGTGCAGCCTCAGCGCACGGCGAAACGCTGCTGCAGTCCCCGCAGGATGGCGAACACCCAGGGCCAGAGCAAGGCACTGATCAGCGCGGGCAGGACGAAGGCCAGGGTCGGCGGCCGATTGCCGGTCAGGGCGTTGAGCCACAGCTGCACCAGCTGGGCGATGCCGAACACCACCAGCAGCACCAGGCTCTGCTGCCACATGGGGAACATCTGCAGGCGCCGGTGCAGGGACAGCACCAGGAAGATGATCAGGGTCAGGATCAGCGCGTTCTGCCCCAGCAGGGAGCCGAACAGTACGTCTTCCACCAGCCCCAGGCACCAGGCGCTGATCATGCCGATGCGATGCGGCAGCACCAGCACCCAGAAGGTCAGGAACAGCGCCAGCCACAGAGGGCGGCCGATTTCCATGAACGGCGGCATGGGGGCGACGCTCAGCAGCAGTGCCAGTACCAGGGTCAGCCAGATCACCCAGCCATTGCGTGCCCTCGCCTGCGCCATCAGCGACTCCCTCGTTCTGCAGCCGGTGCGGAAGGTGCGGCGGGCGGCGCAGAACCGGCTGGCGTCTGCGACGGTTGCGCGGCGGGCGCCGGCTGCGCGCGGGCGGCATCGGCGGCCTCGCGATCCGCGGCCTCCTGCGCTTCGGCCGCCTCGGTGGCGCGTTCCTCCGGCGTCCTGTCGTCGGTGAACACCAGCAGCATGTAGCGGCTGCGGTTCAGCGCGGCGGTAGGCACGGCGCGGACGATGGCGAAGGGCTGCCCCGAGTCGTGGATGACCTCGCTGACGGTCGCCACCGGGTAACCGGCCGGGAAGCGCTGGCCCATGCCGGAGCTGACCAGCAGGTCGCCTTCCTTTATATCCGCCGTGTCGGCCACGTGGCGCAGCTCCAACCGCTCCGGGTTGCCGCTGCCGGCGGCGATGGCGCGCAGGCCGTTGCGGTTCACCTGCACCGGGATGCTGTGGTTGGTATCGGTGAGCAGCAGCACGCGCGCGGTATAGGGCATCACCTCGACCACCTGGCCCATCAGGCCGCGGGCGTCGAGCACCGGCTGGCCGAGGAACAGGCCGTCCTTCTCGCCCTTGTCGATCAGGATGCGGTGGGTGAAGGGGTTGGGGTCGACGCCGATCAGCTCGGTGACCAGCACCCGCTCGTCCACCAGGGCGGCGGAATTGAGCAGCTCGCGCAGGCGCACGTTCTGCTCGGTGAGGGTGGCCAGCTTCTGCAGGCGGCCCTGCATCAGCAGCGCCTCGGCCTTGAGCTTCTCGTTCTCGGCCATCAGCTCGCTGCGGCTGGTGAACTGCTGGGTCGCCCCTTCCCACAGGGTCAGCGGCATGCGCGCCACGCGGTAGGCGGGCTCGGTGATGACGCCGACCTGCGAGCGCAGCGGATGAAGCACCTCGAAACGCGCATCCACCACCATCAGCACGACCGAAAGCACGACCAGCACCAGCAGTCGTACTCCCAGCGATGGCCCCTTGGCAAATAGCGGTTTGATGATGGCTACCCTCGGCTGACGGCTGGAAAACACGAAGCCGGAAGAACCAGCTTCCGGCTTCGGGTCACCACTTCAGGATCACTCGGTGGACAGCAGGTCCATGGAGTGACGGTCCATCATCTCCAGGGCACGACCACCGCCACGGGCCACGCAGGTCAGCGGGTCTTCGGCGACGATCACCGGCAGGCCGGTTTCCTGGGCCAGCAGCTTGTCCAGGTCGCGCAGCAGCGCGCCGCCACCGGTCAGCACCAGGCCGCGCTCGGCGATGTCCGAGGCCAGTTCCGGCGGGGACTGCTCCAGGGCGCTCTTGACCGCCTGGACGATGGTCGCCAGCGACTCCTGCAGAGCCTCCAGCACTTCGTTGGAATTGAGGGTGAAGCTGCGCGGCACGCCCTCCGCCAGGTTGCGGCCACGGACGTCGACTTCACGCACGTCGCCGCCGGCGTAGGCGGTACCGATTTCCTGCTTGATGCGCTCGGCGGTGGACTCGCCGATCAGCGAGCCGTAGTTGCGGCGCACGTAGGTGATGATGGCTTCGTCGAAACGGTCGCCGCCGACGCGGACGGATTCGGCGTAGACCACGCCGTTCAGCGAGATCAGGGCGATCTCGGTGGTGCCGCCGCCGATGTCGACGACCATCGAGCCGCGGGCCTCTTCGACCGGCAGGCCGGCGCCGATGGCGGCGGCCATCGGCTCTTCGATCAGGAACACTTCACGGGCACCGGCACCGAGGGCGGATTCGCGGATGGCGCGGCGCTCGACCTGGGTCGACTTGCACGGCACGCAGATCAGCACGCGCGGCGACGGCTGCAGGAAGCTGTTCTCGTGAACCTTGTTGATGAAGTACTGCAGCATCTTCTCGCAGACGCTGAAGTCGGCGATCACGCCGTCCTTCATCGGACGAATGGCGGAAATGTTGCCCGGGGTCCGGCCCAGCATGCGCTTGGCCTCGGTGCCGACGGCGACCACGGATTTCTGGTTGCCACTGCTACGGATGGCGACCACGGAAGGTTCGTTGAGGACGATGCCACGCTCGCGGACATAGATCAGGGTATTGGCCGTGCCCAGGTCGATCGACAGATCGCTGGAGAACATGCCACGCAGTTTCTTGAACATGGGAAAGAAGCCCTAGACAGAGCGCGATGAAAACGCTGGGTAAAAAAGTGCGGCAAACTCTATCAACGAGCGGCCTTTTGGGCAAGGCGCGCTCTGTGCTAAATTGCCCGCTTTTCCGGGCTTTAGGCCCACAAAACGCGGCATCTGACCGCCCCGCGCGGTATCCGTTCCCCGTCCCGCTTCCGCCCGGTCATCCGCCCGCTTCCTGGAGAATCACGATGGCGCTCGAACGCTCCGACGTGGAAAAAATCGCCCATCTGGCCCGTCTCGGCCTGAGCGAAGGCGAAGTTCCACAAACCACCGCGACCCTCAACAGCATCCTCGGCCTGATCGACGCCATGCAGGCGGTCGATACCACCGGCATCGAGCCGCTGGCCCACCCGCTGGAAGCCACCCAGCGCCTGCGCGCCGACGTGGTCACCGAGAAGAACCAGCGCGACGCCTACCAGGCGGTCGCCCCGGCCGTGGAAAGCGGCCTGTTCCTCGTGCCGAAAGTCATCGAATAAAGGAAAGGGTTTTCCCATGCATCAACTGACCCTGGCCGAGATCGCTCGCGGCCTGAAGGACAAGACCTTCTCCTCCGCCGAGCTGACCGGCGCCCTGCTGGCCCGTATCCAGCAGCTCGACCCGCAACTGAACAGCTTCATCACCGTCACCGCCGACCTGGCGCTGGAGCAGGCCAAGGCCGCCGACGCCCGCCGCGCCAATGGTGAAGACGGCGCCCTGCTCGGCGCGCCGATCGGCCACAAGGACCTGTTCTGCACGAAAGATGTGCTGACCAGCTGCGCCTCGAAGATCCTCACCGGCTTCAAGGCGCCCTACGACGCCACCGTGGTCGAGAAGCTGGCCGCCGCCGGCACCGTGACCCTAGGCAAGCTGAACATGGACGAGTTCGCCATGGGCTCGGCCAACGAATCCAGCCACTACGGCGCGGTCAAGAACCCCTGGGACCTGACCCGCGTACCGGGCGGCTCCTCGGGCGGCAGCGCCGCCGCCGTGGCCGCGCGCCTGCTGCCGGCCGCTACCGGTACCGACACCGGCGGCTCAATCCGCCAACCGGCCGCGCTGACCAGCCTCACCGGCATCAAGCCCACCTACGGCCGGGTCTCGCGCTGGGGCATGATCGCCTACGCCTCCAGCCTCGACCAGGGCGGCCCGCTGGCCCGCACCGCCGAGGACTGCGCCCTGCTGCTCGGCGCCATGGCCGGCTTCGATCCGAAGGACTCGACCAGCGTCGACCAGCCGGTCGACGACTACCTGGCCGCCCTGACCCAGCCGCTGGCCGGCCTGCGCATCGGCCTGCCGAAGGAATACTTCGGCGCCGGCCTCGACAGCCGCATCGCCGACGCCGTGCTGGCGGTGGTCGAGGCGCTGAAGAAACTCGGCGCCACGGTCAAGGACATCAGCCTGCCGAACATGCAGCATGCGATCCCGGCCTACTACGTGATCGCCCCGGCGGAGGCCAGCTCCAACCTGTCGCGCTTCGACGGCGTGCGCTTCGGCTACCGCTGCGAGAACCCGAAGGACCTGCAGGACCTGTACAAGCGCTCGCGCGGCGAAGGCTTCGGCGCGGAGGTGAAGCGGCGCATCATGGTCGGCACCTACGCCCTGTCCGCCGGCTACTACGACGCCTACTACATCAAGGCCCAGCAGATCCGCCGGCTGATCAAGAACGACTTCGTCGCCGCCTTCAACGAGGTCGACGTGATCCTCGGCCCGACCACGCCCAACCTGGCCTGGAAGCTCGGCGCGAAGAACGACGACCCGGTTTCCGCCTACCTGGAAGACATCTACACCATCACCGCCAACCTGGCCGGCATTCCCGGCCTGTCGATGCCCGCGGGCTTCGTCGACGGCCTGCCGGTCGGCGTGCAGTTGCTCGGCAACTACTTCCAGGAAGGTCGCCTGTTGAATGTCGCGCACCAGTACCAGCAGGTCAGCGACTGGCACAAACAAGCACCGAGCGGATTCTGAGGAAGGATCAAGACATGCAATGGGAAACCGTGATCGGGCTCGAGATCCACGCTCAGCTCAGCACCCAATCGAAAATCTTCTCCGGTAGCGCCACCACCTTCGGCGCCGAGCCCAACACCCAGGCCAGCCTGGTCGACCTGGGCATGCCCGGCACCCTGCCGGTGCTGAATGCCGAGGCCGTGCGCATGGCCTGCAAGTTCGGCCTGGCAATCGACGCCGAGATCGCGCCAACCAACGTCTTCGCGCGCAAGAACTACTTCTACCCGGACCTGCCCAAGGGCTACCAGACCAGCCAGATGGACCACCCCATCGTCGGCAAGGGCTTCCTCGACATCACCCTGGAAGACGGCACCGTCAAGCGCATCGGCATCACCCGCGCGCACCTGGAAGAAGACGCCGGCAAGAGCCTGCACGAAGACTTCCACGGCATGAGCGGCATCGACCTGAACCGCGCCGGCACGCCGCTGCTGGAAATCGTCTCCGAGCCGGAAATGCGCAGCGCCAAGGAAGCCGTGGCCTACGCCAAGGCGATCCACGCCCTGGTGCGCTACCTCGGCATCTGCGACGGCAACATGGCCGAAGGCTCGCTGCGCTGCGACTGCAACGTCTCGGTGCGGCCCAAGGGGCAGGCCGAGTTCGGCACCCGCCGCGAGATCAAGAACGTCAACTCGTTCAAGTTCATCGAGCGCGCCATCAACACCGAGATCGCCTGGCAGATCGACGAGCTGGAATCCGGCCGCAAGATCGTCCAGGAGACCGTGCTGTACGACGTGGCGGCCAACGAGACGCGCTCCATGCGCAGCAAGGAAGAAGCCAACGACTATCGTTACTTCCCCTGCCCCGACCTGCTGCCGGTGGTGATCGAGCAGAGCTTCCTCGACGAGGTGCGCGCCGGCCTGCCGGAGCTGCCGGTGCAGAAGCGCGAGCGCTTCGAGTCGCAGTTCGGCCTGTCCGCCTACGACGCCAGCGTGCTGGCCGCCAGCCGCGAGCTGGCCGACTACTTCGAGCAGGTCCAGCAGACCTGCGGCGACGCCAAGCTGGCCGCCAACTGGGTAATGGGCGAGCTGTCCAGCCTGCTCAACAAGGACAACCTGGAGATCGACCAGTCGCCGGTGTCCGCCGCGCAGCTGGGCGGCATGATCCTGCGCATCAAGGACAACACCATCAGCGGCAAGATCGCCAAGATGGTGTTCGAGGCCCTGGCCGCCGGCGAAGGCGCCAGCGCCGACGAGGTGATCGAGAAGAAGGGCCTCAAGCAGGTCACCGACTCCGGCGCCATCGAGGCCATGCTGGACGAAGTGCTGGCGGCCAACGCCGAGCAGGTCGAGCAGTACCGCGCCAGCGACGAGGCCAAGCGCGGCAAGATGTTCGGCTTCTTCGTCGGCCAGGCCATGAAGGCCTCCAAGGGCAAGGCCAACCCCGGCCAGGTCAACGAACTGCTGAAGAAAAAACTCGAAGGGTGAGCCGGCCCTTCTTTTCCTGAGAGCGCCAACCCATGCGTTGGCCGCTCCATGCCCTGGAGAATCGCGCGATGCTCACCGGTAGCCCGGATACCATCCGGGAACGCGCTCCCCGGATTGCATCCGGGCTACGGACACTGGCATTGCTCGGCCTGCTCGGCGCTGTCGCCGGCTGCTCCACCCTGGGTGGCGGCGCCGGCGAGACCGGCAAGGCTTCCTACTACGGCGCCCGCCATCACGGGCTGAAGACCGCCAGCGGCGAGCGCTTCGACCAGCACGCGCTGACCGCCGCCCACCGCAGCCTGCCCTTCGGCACCCGGGTCCGGGTGACCAATCTGAACAACGACCGCAGCGTGGTGGTGCGCATCAACGACCGCGGCCCGCACACGCGGACGCATCATCGACGTCTCGCGCCGGGCGGCCGAGCAACTGGACATGCTGCGGAGCGGCACCGCGCCGGTCCGCGTGCAATCACTCGACTGACGGAGCACCTTTCATGAGCGAAGAACGCAAACCAGGCCTGCAGGTACGCCGGGAAGTCATGGGCGACGCCTTCGTCGACCGCGCCCTCGGCAACGCCACCGAATTCACCCAGCCGCTGCAGGACTTCGTCAACGAGCACGCCTGGGGTGGCGTGTGGAACCGCGACGGCCTGGACCGCAAGACCCGCAGCCTGATCACCCTGGCCGCGCTGACCGCCCTGAAATGCCCGCAGGAGCTGAAGGGCCACGTGCGCGGCGCGCTGAACAACGGCTGCAGCGTGGAGGAAATCCGCGAGGCGCTGCTGCACTGCGCCGTCTACGCCGGCGTGCCGGCGGCCATCGACGCCTTCCGCGCGGCCCAGGAAGTGATCGAGCAGCAGGGCTGAGGCCCGGCGATCAGATCCAGCCGCCCCAGCGCAGCGCGAACAGCCCGATGTTGGTGGTCACCACCGCCACCAGGGTGGTGATCACGATGATCGCCGCCGCCAGTTCGTGGTTGCCGCCGGCCGCCCGGGCCATGACGAAGCTGGCCGCCGCCGTCGGGCTGGCGAAGTAGAGGAACAGGATCGCCAGCTCGGCGTTGCGGAAACCCAGGGCGAAGGCGCCGGCGGTGGCCAGCAGCGGCAGCCAGATCATCTTCATCAGGCTGGCGCCGATGGCCAGCCCGCTGCTCGCCCGCAGCGAGGCCAGCGACAGGGTGCCGCCGATGCAGATCAGCGCCAGCGGCAGGGTCAGTTCGGCCAGGTACTGGCCCGAGGTGATCAGCCAGGCCGGCAGGCCGATCCGCCAGTAGGCGAACGGGATCGCCGCCAGCACACCGATGATCAGCGGGTTGCGCAGGATGCTCTTGAGCAGCGCCCAGGGCCGGGTGCTGCCCGCGGGGTTGTAGGTCTCCAGCACGATCACCGAGAGGGTGTTGTAGCAGAGGATCACCACCCCGCCGAGGATGCCGCCGAGGGACAGGCCGTAGTCGCCGTACAGGCTGGTCGCCAGGGCCAGGCCGATGATGCCGTTGTTGCCGCGGAACGCCCCCTGCACGTAGACCCCGCGCTCGGCGCGTGGCACCCGCCAGATCGCCCAGCCCCACGCCAGCAGGAAGCCAAGCAGCGTGGCGACGGCGAAGTAGCCGAGCACGGCCGGCTGCAGCGCCGTCGCCAGGTCGGCGTGGAGGATGGCGAGGAACAGCATCACCGGCATGCTGACGTTGAACACCAGCGACGAGGCGGTGGCGATGAAGTGCGCGTCGATCAGGCCGAGGCGCTTGAGGGCCACCCCGAGGAACAACATGGAGAAGACCGGCGCGGTGATGGCGACGGTCTGCTGGATGACGGCAAGCATGGGAGCCCCGAACCTGACTATTTGGTTAGGGGGCTAATGATAACAGCAGGAAAGCCGTAGGGCGGGTGCAACCCGCGCGGTTCGGCGCGGGGTTTCACCTGCGATCAGCGACGGACCGGGCGCTTCTGCAACTTGCGCTGCAGGGTGCGGCGGTGCATGCCCAGGGCGCGGGCGGTGGCGGAGATGTTGCCGTCGTGCTCGGCCAGCACGCGCTGGATGTGCTCCCACTGCAGGCGGTCCACCGACATCGGGTTTTCCGGCACCAGCGTATTGAGGTCGGCATGCTCGGAGAGCAGCGCGGTGAGCACGTCGTCGGCGTCGGCCGGCTTGCACAGGTAGTTGGTGGCGCCGCGCTTGATCGCCTCCACCGCGGTGGCGATGCTCGAATAGCCGGTGAGGATCACCACGCGCATCTCGCCGTCCAGCTCCAGCAGCTTGGGCAGCAGCACCAGGCCGGAGTCGCCGTCCATCTTCAGGTCGAGCACGGCGTAGTCCGGCAGGTCGTCCTTGGCCAGCACCAGGCCCTCCTCCGCCGAGTTGGCCACGCTCACGCGCAGGCCGCGGCGCTCCATGGCCCGCGCCATGACCCGGGTGAAGGTGGGATCGTCGTCCACCAGCAGCAGGTGCGGCTGCTCTTCCTGCTCGTTCAACTGTTCGTCAGACATGTCGTTCTCCCGTAGTGTCGCGTCCGAAGCCGCCGTAGGGTGCGCCGCGCACACCGCAGGCGACACCCGATCGATGTTCGCCCGGCTACGCCAGCCTGGGCAGGCGCAGTTCCGTCAGCGTCCCGCCCTCTTCGTGGTTGTAGAGTTTCACCGAACCGCCGGCCCGCGTCACGCTGGCCTGGCTGAGGAACAGGCCGAGGCCGAAGCCCTTGCCCTTGGTGGTGAAGAAGGGCCGGCCGATCTGCTCGGCGATGGCCAGCGGCACGCCGACGCCGTGGTCGCGGATGCTCAGGGCGATCCACTGCTCGTCCCAGTCCAGGCGGATGTCCAGTTTGTCCGGGCAGGCGTCGGCGGCGTTGTTGAGCAGGTTGAGCAGGGCCTGGGTCAGGTCCGCCGGCGGCAGCAGGCGCGGCACCGCGCCCGCGCCCAGGCACTGGAAGCGGTAGGTGGCCTCGGGGCGCATCAGGTGCCAGCGGTTGAGGGTCGTCTCCAGCCACTGCACCGCGGTCTGCTCCTCCACCGCCTGGCGGCGCTCGGCCTCGGCGGCGCGCACCAGTTGCTGCAGGGTGTCCTTGCACAGCTTGACCTGTTCCTGCAGCAGGGCCAGGTCGTCCTGCAGGGCGGGCTTGTCGCGGTTCTCCTGGCGCAGTTCGGTGAGCAGCACGCTCATGGTCGCCAGCGGCGTGCCCAGCTCGTGGGCCGCGCCGGCGGCCTGGGTGGCCACGGCCAGCAGCTGCTGGTCGCGCATGCCCTCCTCGCGGCGCAGCGCCTGCAACTCGTCCTGGCGGCGCAGGGCGCCGGCCATCTTGACCACGAAGAAGGTGATGAAGGCCGCGGACAGCAGGAAGTTCAGCCACATGCCGAACAGGTGCAGGCTGATCAGCATGGCCTCGTGCTGCACGTTGTTCAGGTGCAGCGGGTGGTACCAGATCAGCAACGCCGTGTAGCCGGTCAGCGCCAGCCCGGCGAGGAACATGGAGAAGAACCAGGGCAGGGTCGCCGCGGCGATGGTCAGCGGCACCAGGTAGTAGGAGACGAATGGGTTGGTGGAGCCGCCCGAGTAGTACAGCAGGACGCTGTGGATCACCAGGTCGCAGGCCAGCTGCACCGTGTACTCCAGCTCGGTGACCGGCCACGGCCCGCGCAGGCGCAGGGCGGTCAGCAGGCACAGGCAGAGCGACACGCCGAGGGTGATGCACAGCGGCAGCCAGGGCAGCGGCAGCAGGTCCGACAGGTAGGCGATGCCCACCGAGCCGGCCTGGGCGGCGAGCACCAGCAGGCGGATCAAGGTCAGCCGCCAGAGATTCTGGCGGCTCGCGGACAACAGCTGGACGGGGGCGTACATGGAGGAAGGTGACATGCCGGCGAGTATAACCAGAGGTCCGGGGTGGCCGGCTACCTGCGTCAACCGGACGCAGTGCCGCCGGCCCGCTCGCCACGGTCGCGGAGAACGGGTTCCGCGCTAGATCAGGCCGTTGGCCTTGGCTACCACGGCGGCCTGGGCGCGGCTCTCGACCTCCAGCTTGGCGAAGATCTTCTTCATGTGGCTCTTGATCGTCTCGGGGGCGATGCCCAGCAGCCGGGCCATTTCCTTGTTGGACTTGCCCTGGGCGACCAGCTCCAGCACGTGACGCTCCTTGCCGGTCAGAGCGTTCGCCGCGCGATCCGGCGGCGGCGCGTCGATGCCGTCGGCGGACGGCAGCAGGCGCCGCAGCAGGTTCCGCTGCTCCTCGTCCGGCGCCGGGGCCTGCAGCGCATGCGCCGCCAGCTGCTGCAGGGCGTCGAGCCCGGGCAGGTCGAACAGCAGTTGCCAGGCGTCGCAGTCCTGCGCCAGTTGCACCGCCTCCAGCAGGCAGGCCGTGGCGGCCTCGCCCCGCCGCTGGCGCCAGTACACCAGGGCCAGGGCGCCACCCAGGCGGATCTGCATCGGCCGCCGGTTGTGCCGCCGGGCGCGCAGGCGCAGCGCCTCGGCCTGCTCCAGGTCGGCCTGGCGCGGCGTGCCGGCGGCCTCGCACCAGAGCGCGGCCAGGCAGGCCAGGTAGGCGTAGTCGTCGTGGCACTCGGTGGCCCTGGCCTGCTCCTGGGCCAGCAGGTTGTCGAGCTGCTGGCTGCAGGCCAGCGCCTCCTGCGGCTTGTGTTCGAGCAGGCCGAAGCGCGTGCGCTCCAGCAGCATGTGGACGTGCAGGCGCGGCCACTTGCGGGCCTGGGCCAGGCGCTCGCCCTGTTCGATGAAGTGGCGGGCGCCATGCTGCCCGGCGTGGCGGCTGCTCAGCCTGACCAGGGTGGTGAGCGTGCTGGCGACGAAGTCCAGCGGCGCGCCCAGGGTGACCAGTTCGAGGTATTCCAGGCTCAGCCGGGCGGCCTGGTCGAGCTGGCCGCGCAGGTAGTGCACCTGGATCAGGAAGGCCGCCGGCAGGGCGCGCAGCAACGGGTGGCCGGTGAAGCCCAGGGCCTCCTCGAGCAGCGCGGTGGCCTGGGCGAGGCGCCCCTGCAGCAGTTCGCCGAAGCCCAGGATGCACAGGCGATAGTCCTGGTTGAACAGGTAGCGGCTGTGCTCCAGCGGATTGCCGCGCACCGGCGGCACGACGTAGAAGTCCTCCCAGCGGCTCTCGCACAGGTGGCCGAAGCTCACCACGCTGAACAGCGTGTTGATGATCCAGGGGTGTTCGCCCAGGTGCGGCAGGCAGGCGGCGGCCAGCCGGGCGCCGGCCGAGACGTGGTCCTCCAGGGCCAGCAGCGTGGCCTCCAGCGCCTGGCACTGCCACTGCAGGATGGCACCGCCGTCCTGCGCGCTGCCGCGCACCTCGTCCAGCAGCTGCCGGGCCGAGCCGCAGTTCATGCCCAGTGCGGCGCCCCAGGCCAGGGCGAACTTGAGCTGCCACGGGCTCTGCAGCAGGTGGCCCTGCAACTGCCGCTGCCAGTCGAGCAGGATCATGATGTCGCCGCGCTCGACCATGCCCATGGCGCAGTGGGCAACCCACTCGCAGGCGCTCTCGTCGTCGCCGGCGGCCAGCGCGCAGCGCACCGCGTCCGGCCACGAGCGCTGCTCGGCGAACCAGCGCGCGGCGACGTGCAGCGCCTCGGCCAGTTGCGGCGGGTGCAGGCGCCGGCGCAGGTGCTCGCGGAACAGCGGGTGCAGGCTGAACCATTCGGCGCTGGCGTCGAGGCCGGCGAGGAACAGCTGGCGACGCTCCAGCTCGTCGATCAGCGCCTGGCCGCTGGCGCAGCCGGTCAGACGCTCGGCCAGCGCGGCGCTGAACTTCTCCACGGCGGCCAGGCAGGCCAACTGCCGCACCAGTTCCTCCGGCAGTTGCGCTAGCAGCTCGTCGAGCAGGCCGCTGATGTTCTTCGGCAGCGCTGCGCCACCGGCCGGGCGCTGGCGCAGCGACAGCAGGCTGGCGCGCAGGGCGGCGATCCAGCCCTCGGTGGCGTGGTGCAGGGCCACCAGCTCGCCGGCCTCCAGCGTCTGCCCGCCGTTGCGCAGCAGCAGGTCGCGGGTCTCGTCGAGGTCGAAGCGCAGCTGGGCGGCGTCCACCTCCAGGCAGGTGTCGCGATACAGGTGGACGAAGAAGCTCGGCGGCAGGTCGGTGCGCCCACAGAACACCAGGTGCAGGTTCTCCGGCGCGTAGCGCACCAGCGGATCGAAGGCGGCGACCAGGGTTTCCGGCGGCACGCTGTGGTAGTCGTCGATGAACAGGAAGCAGTGCTCCGAGCGCCGCTCCAGGTCGTTCAGCAACAGGGTGGCCAGGTGCTGCGCCGGCAGCATCGAGAGGTCTTCGTCGCCCTCTCCCCCGCCGTCGAAGCCACGCCGGATCGCCGCCGCCACGTAGAGCAGCAGCCGTTCCGGCGAGTCGTCGTTCTCGTCCAGGGTCAACCAGGCCACCTGGGCGCCGCGGGCCAGCGCGGCCTCCGCCCAGGCGCTGGCCAGGGTGCTCTTGCCGAAGCCGGGCGGGGCCTTGAGCACGCTCAGACTGGATTCGGCGATGCGCTCGATCAGGTGTTCCAGGCGCGGTCGCGGCAGGGTGCCGCGCCCCCGGCGGGGCGGCATGAGCTTGGTCGCCAGGAGGGGCGAGAACAGCGGTGTAGGCGTGGCGGCAGTGGGCATCTGGCATCCCCCATTAAGGGGGTCAATCTTGGAATTGTCCCCGAATAGTATCCAACTCACCCACCCCGGGACAGCCACGAAACGCCGCTGTTGCCGGGCGCCATCACCTGCCAGGGAGAACAACAATGTCCGGGAATGCCCCGAGGGTCGAACTCGAACCCACCGGCCTCGATGCCGATCTCAACGAGCTGGAATCGGTCATCCAGCTCAACGCGCGGCGCTTCGCCCGCAAGGTCATGCGGCCCCTTGGCCAGCTGCTCGACCGGATGGAGCCGGACCAGGTCATCGCCGCGAATTCGCCGCTGTGGCAGGTATTCGTCGAGTTCGACAAGCTCGGCCTGAGCCTGGGCGACATGCTGGAGCTGCCGGCCACCGAGCGCGCCCGCCTGATGTGCCTGGTGTTCGAGGAGCTGGGCTACGGCGACGGCGGTCTGGCGGTTGTGCTCGGCGCGGCGATGATCCCTGGCATCGTTCTGCACCAGCTGGAGCGCCACGACCTGATCGCGCGCTACGCCGACAGGCCGATCGGCTGCTGGGGCATCACCGAGCCGGACCACGGCTCGGACATGCTCGACAGCAGCGGCCACGCCCGCCACCCCGGCGTCGGCCACGGCCGCCTGAACTGCCACGCCAGACTCCAGGGCGAGCACATCGTGATCAACGGGCAGAAGTCGGCCTGGGTCTCCAACGGTCCCATCGCCCAGACCTGCATCCTGTTCTGCGGCTTCGACGACGGCTCGGGCGAGGACCGCCGCTGCGTGGTGCTGGTGCCGCTGGACAGCGCCGGCGTCAGCCGTGGCGCGCCGCTGGACAAGATGGGCCAGCGTGCCCTGCCCCAGGGCGAGCTGTACTTCGACAACGTCCGCCTGCCGCTGGACCACCTGGTGGCCGGCCCCGAGGACTACGTGCGCGCCGAGCAGGGCGTGCTCGCCGAGGCCAACGCGCTGATGGGCGTGATGTGGACCGGCGCCGCCCGCGCCGCCTACGAGCACGCCTACGAATACGCGCACCAGCGCAAGCAGGGCGGCGTGCCGATCGTCCAGCACCAGAACGTGCGCCACCGCCTGTTCCACATGTTCGCCCGGGTCGAGGCGGCCCGCGCCCTGGCGCGCCGCGCCGTGCTGTTCAACGAGGTGGCGCCGGCCCCGGCGCTGCAGGGCTCTATCGCCAGCAAGATCACCGCCACCCAGACCGCCTTCGACGTCGCCTCCCAGGCCATCCAGATGCTCGGCGGCAACGGCGTCACCCGCGAGTACCCGGTGGAGAAGCTGCTGCGCGACGCCCGCGCCTCGATGATCGAGGACGGCTGCAACGAAATGCTCGCCATCAAGGGCGGCACCCTGATTTCCCAGCTCTGAGGCCCCGCCATGAAGATGAATGCGTATATCGCCGGGGTGGGCATGGTCCCGTTCGGCAAGCACCTGGACAAGACCCTCAAGCGCCTGGCCGGCCAGGCCATCGAGCTGGCCCTGGCCGACGCCGGCCTGGACAAGTCGCAGCTGCAGGCGGCCTGGATGGGCAACGCGGCGGCCGGCGTGGTCACCGGCCAGGAGATGATCCGTGGCCAGGTGGTGCTGCGCGGCCTGGGCATCGGCAGGATTCCGGTGGTCAACGTGGAGAACGCCTGCGCCTCCTCCTCCACCGCCTTCCAGCAGGCCTGCGCCATGGTCAGCGCCGGTTGCTACGACGTGGCGCTGGTGTGCGGCTACGAGAAGCTGTTCCACGAGGACAAGGCGCGCAGCCTGGGCGCCTTCTCCAGCGCGGTGGACGTGGAAGACCCTGACGGCGCGGTGAACGTGGTGAAGAAGCTCGCCGAGGCCATCGGCGAGCCCTTCGACGCCGCCGGCGCCGGCAGCAGCCGCTCGGTGTTCATGGACATCTACGCCATGATGGCGAAGAAGCACATGAAGCGGCACGGCTCCACCGCCCGCCATTTCGCCATGATCGCGGCGAAGAACTCGATCCACGGCAGCCTCAACCCGCGCGCGCAGTTCCAGGAGCGGCTGACCATCGACGAAGTGCTGGCCGCGCGCGCCATCATCGACCCGCTGACCCTGCCGATGTGCTCGCCGATCGGCGACGGCGCCGCCGCGGTGATCGTGGTCAGCGAGCGCAAGGCGCGCCAGCTCGGCCTGCGCAACCCGGTGCGGGTGGCGGCCTCGGCGCTGGTCTCCGGCTGGGACTTCGAGCACGAGGACGACAGCGTCGGCGCCCACGCCGCGCAACTGGCCTACGCGGCGGCCGGCCTCGGCCCGCAGGACCTCTCCTGCATCGAACTGCACGACGCCTCGGCGCCTTCCGAACTGGTGGCCTACGAATACCTCGGCCTGTGCCCGCCCGGCGGCGGCGCCGCGCTGCTGGAGACCGGAGCCACCGGCCTGGGCGGGCGGATTCCGGTCAACACCTCCGGCGGCCTGCTGCGCAAGGGCCACCCGGTCGGCGCCAGCGGCTGCGCGCAGATCGTCGAGCTGACCGAGCAATTGCAGGGCCGCGCCGGCGCCCGCCAGGTCAGCGGCGCGCGCGTCGGCCTGGCGCACAACGGCGGCGGCGCCATCGGCCTGGACGCCGCCGCCACCGTGGTCAGCCTGCTGGTGCGGGAGGACCTGCGATGAGCCGCTACAGCGATTCCAACCTGGCCGGACTGGTCGGCAACCGCATGCTGAGCAGCCCCGACCTCGACGTGCTGACCGTCGAGAACGGCGCCGCCAGCCCGTTGCAGGTGCGCACCTACAAACAACTGTGGAACAACGGCCACCGCCTGGCCTGGGCGCTGAGCAGCCTCGGCCTCAAGCCCGGCGAGAGCTTCGCCCTGCTGATGGCCAACCACGCCGAATTCGTCGATGCCATGCTGGCCGCCGCCATCACCGGCACCGTGTTCGTGCCGATCGACCCGCGTGCCAGGGGCGACAAGCTGGCCTTCTTCCTCAACAACGCGCGCTGCCAAGGGGTGATCGCCGCCGACTACGCCCTCGGCAACCTGCTGGAAGTGCGCGAGCAGTTGCAGCACAACCGCTGGATCGTCGCCCTGCCGGGCGACGGGCCGGACGCGGCGGCGCCAATCGCCGACGTGACGCCCTACGCCGAGGCGCTCGGCGAAGAACGCGGCGAGCATCCGCTGGCGGCGCTGGACGACGCCGCGCCGATGCAGCTGATCTTCACCTCGGGCACCACCGGCGATCCCAAGGGCATCGTCATGACCCACCGGCGCTACTGCGAGACCGCGCTGCTCACCGACCGGGTGTTCGGCTACCGCAGCGACGACCGGCCCTACTCCGGGCTGTCGCTGACCCATGCCAACGCCCAGTTGGTCACCCTCGGCGCCTCACTGGCCCTCGGCCTGCGCTGCGTACTGTCGCGCAAGTTCACCAAGACCCGCCTGTGGGACATCTGCCGGCGCTTCGGCTGCACCAGCTTCACCCTGCTCGGCGGCATGACCACCGCCGTCTACGCCGAGCCGCCGCAGGCCGACGACGCCGACAACCCGGTGCGCTTCGTGATCTCCGCCGGCATGCCCAGGGCGATCTGGAGCGAGTTCGAGCGGCGCTTCGCCGTGCAGATCCTGGAGTTCTACGGCGCCGCCGAGGGTGGCCTGACCATCAAGCCGATCGGCGTCGGCCCGGTCGGCAGCATCGGCAAGCCGATGCCCAACCTGCGCTACCGCATCGTCGACGAGAACGGCCACGACTGCGCGCCGGGCGAACCGGGCGAGCTGCTGTTCCAGCCGGTCGATGGCACACCCTACCAGGTCGAGTACTTCGGCAACCCCGAGGCCTCGGCGAAGAAGTGCTCAGGCGGCTGGCTGCACATGGGCGACGTGGTCAGCGCCGACGCCGAGGGCTGGCTGTTCTTCCACTACCGCAAGGGCGGCAGCATCCGCCGCAACGGCGACTTCATCAACGCCGCCTTCATCGAGAAGACCATCGCCGAGTGCCCGGACGTGGACGACGTGTACGTCTACGGCATCCCCGCCGCCAGCGGCGTGCCGGGCGAGAAGGACGTGGTCGCCGCGGTGGTGCCCAAGGCACGCGGCGGCTTCGACCCGCAGGCGATCTTCCGCGCCTGCCGCGCCCGCCTCGAAGCCAACTTCGTGCCCAGCTTCCTGCAGGTGCTGGAGCAGATTCCCAAGACCGCCTCGGAAAAACCCCAGGAGCGCTTCCTGATCGAGGCCCTGGAGCAGGACCGCGCCAGCGTGCACCGCGAAGCACGCTGACATCCCCCGAACAACAAGAGGAAACATCCATGTCCAACGCACGCAAGGTTCTGGTCTACGGCGCCAGCGGCTACACCGGCAAGCTGGTGTCCGAGTCGCTGTCCCAGCGCAACATCCCCTTCTACATGGCCGGGCGCACCCAGGCGCGGTTGCAGACCGCGCTGGCCGTGGTCGAGGAGCGTCACGGCCAGCAGGTGGACGCCGAGCTGGTCAGCGTCGAGCACTCGCGCGAGGCGCTGCTCGGGCTACTCCAGCACCTGGAGATCGAGGTGCTGATCAACAACGTCGGCCCGTTCATGCAACTGGGTGCGCCGGTGGTCGAGGCCTGCCTGGAAGCCGGCGTGCACTACCTGGACACCACCGGCGAGCAGGACTGGACCGCCGCCGTCGCCGAACGGTACGGCGCCGCCTTCGCCGCCAAGGACCTGCTGCTGTGCCCGGCCAACTCCTTCATGTGGGCCGCCGGCGCGCTGGCCGCCGAAGTGGTGCTGGAGACCCCCGGCATCGACAGCCTGGACATCTGCTACCAGGTCGACAACGGCCTGCCCTCGGAGGCGTCCACCAAGTCCTTCCTGCGCATGGTGTGCAACGACGTGTCGCAGTACTACCTGGAGCAGAACCAGCTGGTCGCCTGGCCCAACGACGTGGCCTACAAGGTCGCCCTGCCCCACCGCAACGCCCAGCTCAGCGCCCACCCCTGGGGCGGCGCCTGCGAGCCGATCTGGTTCAAGGACGACCCGCGCGTGCGCAACTGCAAGGTGCTCACCGCCATGGGCGAACACATGATCGACCCGGTGATGCAGGCCATCCGCGCCTTCAACGCCGTCGCCCCGGGGCTGACCCAGGCGCAGCGCGAGGAATGGACCAACCAGATGGGCGCGCAAATGGACAACGGCGAGCCGCCGAAGGACTCGCTCGACGTGCAGCGCGGCGTGATCGTGGTGCACGGCCAGGGCCGCCAGGTCACCCGCAGCTACGTGATGAACCTGTCCGCCGCCTACACCTGGACCGGCGACATCTGCGCCGAAAACGCCGAGCGCCTGCTGGCCGGCCAGTGCAAGGCCTTCGGCTTCCAGTCGCCGGCCAGGGCCTTCGGCCACCGCGAGCTGATCCAGCGCTTCCATGAGCGCGGCTTCTGCAGCGCGCTGCCGGCCTGAGAACGAAAG
>NZ_JAOCCV010000035.1:0-55013 GCF_029840585.1 Pseudomonas sp. GD03875
TGCTACCAGTACGACGGCCTGTCGCGGCGCATCCTCAAGCAGGTCCGGCAGAACGGAGAAGAAACCACCACCTGGTACGGCTGGGACGGCGACCGCCAATGCGCCGAAGCCACGGACGCGCGCCTGCGCACCACCGTGCACGAACCACACAGCTTCGTGCCGCTGCTGCGCCTGGAACAACGGCGCCAGGAAGAAGACCCGCTGCTGGCCGAAGTGCGCCGGCTGCTGGCTAGCGAAGGCCTGCAACTGCCGGAAGAACACCGCCCGGCAATCGAAGACCTGAGCGTGGCGTGCTTCCACACCGACCACCTGGGCACCCCGCTGAGACTCACGGGCGAACAGGGAAAAACACTCTGGCAGGGCCAGGCGGACGACTGGGAGGCCATCGACCACGAACAGGGCGAGACCGACCAGCCGATTAGATTTCAGGGGCAGTATCGGGACGAGGAGAGTGGGCTGTATTACAACCGCTACCGGTATTACGCAGCGGAGTTGGGGCGGTATGTGACGCAGGATCCCATTGGGTTGGAGGGAGGAGTTAATAGCTATTTATATGTGCAGGCCTGTCCAATACTTTCTATGGATCCTCTCGGTCTGGATACTATTGCTTTAGGAGGTTCAATCCGCTTGCCAGATTTATTCTCAATGTTCTTTGATAATGAGGCTAAACCTCAAGGTGTAAGTTGTGGGATTGCCTTCTCTTTTCCTGGGTTCTTCGATGGTGAATGGGATATTGGTGGATTTGCGACAGTGATAGCAGGCGGCGACGGTGTTGGCTTTGGAGGGCGTCTCACCGCAGATGGTGGATATCATAAAGGATCTGTCAGTGATCTAAGTGGTACGGGAGGAGAGCTAAGTGGTCACTTTAAGAGGTTGGGGGCTTCTATAAGTTTTGATGATAATGGGGATTTTTCAGGGGCTACTGTTCACTATGGGGGTGGATATAATATTAGTGGGTCTGGCTCTTTGACAGGGACGATAGGTGCGCGAGATGGGGTTAGGGGATATAATGACTAAATTTCTTGATTGGTACTTTTCTATTAAAAATAGAATATTGTGCGAGACAAAATATTCGCTGAGTTTTCCAGTTAATCTGGATTGCGTAAAAGGGTTGAAAGCTCTGCAGCGATATAGAATTAGTGATGTTGATGGTGTGATTCGCATTGCTAAGATGAGCAATTTTGCTCCTGCCTCACATCATGTGGCGGTGGTGAATGAGAGAGAGGGGGCAGTAATCCATGTGAGGCTGAATGCCGGCGAGCGTCTGGTTTCTAATATGTTTTTTATAGCTACAAGCATACTGCTATTGGTAGTGCTTATAGTCAGTTTGGTTTTGAGTTTTCGTGGTGAATTTGCGTCTGCAGCACTCATGCTGTTAGTTATGTTGCTGGGGTTGGTGCCTATTCTGGTGCTTTATCTCGTCTCTCGTATTTCATTATTTTTTTCTGATGTGCAGGCTATTTATAAGGTATTACTTGATTCAGGAGGTGCGCTTTTGGATTGAGCAATGATGTTGCTCTGGCTTTCCTTTTTGGTAGAACTTCCACTCTGAGTGTTTGGTTTGGAGGAGGGAGTACTTCTTGGGCAAGGCTTTTTTGTTGTTTTTATATCTTACACAAGTCGGGTGGAGTCTTTTGAGGTTATGGTGATTAATGCGCCGGTATTTATATTGCTAATTGCTGCGCTCTGTGCTGCAGCAAGAAAACACAAGGCATTCTAATATTTTATAACTATTTATTTGGAATTTCTGCTTGGGCTTAGGGGTGTTATGGGTTCAAGGCTTGGTTGCGTAGTTAATCAGCAGTAAGGCGTTGATATATCTATGAGCGCATCCTTTTTTAGCAATTTTATGTACCTGCTCGGCTTCATTGGTCGGGCTGCTATCGGGCTGCTACCGTTGCGGACTTGGCAAGTTGTGAGCAATACGATTGTGCATAAATCTTTAAGCTTTCATGGAAAACTTTTAACCGGCTTCGCCTTGCTTGTTGTTCTGGCGGCTCTCTGGAGTGAGGTGAAGGTCGTTGTACGTATCTTCAGATGCCTTACCGAGACATATTGTGGCCCAAGCGTTGCGAGCGGATGGATATATCTAGCAGCGCTGGGTGCTGTATATCTATTCGTTGAGATTGCGATATTTGTGCTCAACAAGGTGCAAGCTAGGGCAACCTCTCTATAAAGGCGATCTGTAGTGTCTGATACGCCGCATAGGTTTCCGCTCACAGCAGAACGAAAACCTACGCTATCCGAGAAACTGGCTACACCGCTTCCAGCTTGGCATACGCCAGCATCAGCCACTTGCTGCCTTCGCTGGCGAAGTTGACCTGTACCCGGGCCTGGGCGCCGCTGCCTTCGAAGTTGAGGATCACGCCTTCGCCGAACAGGCTGTGGCGCACGGCCTGGCCGAGACTGAAGGGAGTTTCCGGTACCTGGCTGCCGGCGAACATCGAGCCGCCGCTCATGGTCCGGCTCGGGGCCTGGTAGGGGCGGCTGACGCTGTTGGACAGGCGCACTTCCTGGATCAGCGCCGGCGGTATTTCGCGGACGAAGCGCGAGACCTTGTTGTAGGTCTCGCTGCCGTACAGGCGGCGGGTCTCGGCGTAGGTCAGCACCAGTTGCTGCATGGCGCGGGTGACGCCGACGTAGGCCAGGCGGCGTTCTTCCTCCAGGCGACCGGGTTCTTCCAGGCTCATCTTGTGGGGGAACAGGCCTTCTTCCATGCCGACCAGGAACACCAGCGGGAATTCCAGACCCTTGGCGCTGTGCAGGGTCATCAGCTGGATGCAGTCCTCGTGCTCCTCGGCCTGGGTGTCGCCGGCCTCCAGTGAGGCGTGGGTGAGGAAGGCGGCCAGGGGCGAGAGGTCGTCGTCTTCGTTGTTCTCGAAGTTGCGCGCGGCGCTGACCAGTTCTTCCAGGTTCTCCACCCGGGCCTGGCCCTTCTCGCCTTTCTCGGCCTGGTGCCAGGCGAGCAGGCCGCTCTGTTCGATCACCGTCTGGGTCATCAGGTGCAGCGGCATGTCCAGCACCTTGGCGGCCAGGTTCTCGACCAGCTCGACGAAGCCGGTCAGCGCCGTGGCGGCGCGGCCGGTGAGGCCCTTGTTGGCGATCAGCTGCTGCATGGCCGCCCACATGGACAGGTCGGCGTGGCGGGCGTGCTCGCGGATGGCCTCGACGGTCTTCTCGCCGACGCCACGGGTCGGCACGTTGATCACCCGTTCCAGGGCGGCGTCGTTGTGGCGGCCGTCGAGCAGGCGCAGGTAGGCCACGGCGTTCTTGATCTCGGCGCGTTCGAAGAAGCGCTGGCCGCCGTAGATGCGATAGGGGATGCGTTCGCGCAGCAGGGCTTCTTCCAGCACCCGCGACTGGGCGTTGGAGCGATAGAGGATGGCGATCTCGCTGCGCTTGAGGCCGTCCTTGCGCAGGGCCGCCTCGATCGACTCGACCACGTAGCGGGCCTCGTCGTGTTCGTTGAAGGCGGCGTACAGGTTGATCGGCTCGCCGTCGCTGCCGTCGGTCCACAGCTCCTTGCCGAGGCGTCCGTTGTTGTTGGCGATCAGGGCGTTGGCGGCCTTGAGGATGCCGGCGGTGGAGCGGTAGTTCTGCTCCAGGCGGATCAGCTGGGTGTCCGGGAAGTCGCTGGAGAACTGCTGGATGTTCTCGATCCGCGCGCCGCGCCAGCCATAGATCGACTGGTCGTCGTCGCCGACCACCATCAGGCTCTCTCCTCCCTTGGCGAGCAGGCGCAGCCAGGCGTACTGAACGGCGTTGGTGTCTTGGAACTCGTCGACCAGGATGTGGCGGAAGCGTTTCTGGTAGTGGGCCAGCAGGTCCGGCTTGTCGCGCCACAGGTCGAGGGCGCGCAGCAGCAGTTCGGCGAAGTCGATCACCCCGGCGCGGGCGCAGGCGGTCTCGTAGGCCTGGTAGATCTTCAGCATGGTGGCGAGGAACAGGTCGCCGGCCGGCTGGATGTGCTGCGGGCGGTGGCCCTCGTCCTTCTGCCCGTTGATGAACCACTGGGCCTGCTTGGCCGGCCAGCGCTGCTCGTCCAGGCCCAGTTCGCGGATCACCCGCTTGACCAGGCGCTGCTGGTCGTCGGAGTCGAGGATCTGGAAGTTCTCGGCCAGGCCGGCTTCCTGCCAGTGGGCGCGCAGCAGGCGGTGGGCCAGGCCGTGGAAGGTGCCGACCCACATGCCGCTGGGGCTCAGGCCGAGCATTTGCTCGATGCGCTGGCGCATCTCGGCGGCGGCCTTGTTGGTGAAGGTCACCGACAGGATCGAATACGGCGAGGCATCGAGGAACTGGATGAGGTAGGCGATGCGGTGCACCAGCACCCGGGTCTTGCCCGAGCCGGCGCCGGCCAGCACCAGCTGGCGTCCGAGGGGGGCGGCCACGGCCTGGCACTGCGCGTCGTTGAGGGAAGCGAGGAGGAGTTCGGGATCGTTATGCATCGCGGCATTCTACGGGCCGGGCGGCGGCGCGGCAAAGCGCGTCCGGACGGGCAGGCGCGATGAGTGAACGAATGTTCGCAATTTCTCGGGCAAAGCTGTTAAAAAGCCACCATCAGGCTTGGGCGACCCCTCTAGCTCGGGTATGCTCGGGAAAAAGTCAGGCATTCCATTACAAGAACATCGCCTATGACACAAGCATCTCGGGGGGGCTCCGCCAGCGTCGCGGCGGAGGAGTCGCGCGTCATCCACCAGCAGTTCGCCACCGAGATCGCGGTGGAGCGGACGCGCCTGCTGTATCAGGGCTCCCAGGTCCCGACCCTGTTCATGCTGCTCAGCGCCCTGGCCTGCGCCGCCCTGCTGTGGCAGCCCCAGCAGAGCCTGCTGCTGACCGGATGGCTGGTCTGGGTGGTGCTGCTCGCGGTGCTGCGGCTGATCCAGATGGCCGCCTTCACGGCCGCCCTGCCGTCGCGCCAGGCGCATCCGCAGTGGTGGCGGATGTTCCTCGTCGGCGCCAGCGCCAGCGGCCTGACCCTGGCCTTCGCGGCGATCTTCCTGGTGCCCGGCGACGAGTTCCTGGTGCAGGCGATGGTCTACGGCCTGATCGTCGCCGCCATCCTCTCCGCCAGCGTGGCCTACGCGGTCAGCCTGCCGGCCTTCCTCGCCTTCGCCCTGCCGTGCCTGCTGCCGACCATCCTCTATCTGCTGCTCAGCGACGACTACGACCACCGGGTCGGCGGCCTGCTGGGGCTGTTGCTGCTGCTCAGCCTCGGTGTGGTCGCCTGGCAGGTCAACCGGCTGGTCGAGCGCAACCTGCTGCGACGCTTCCAGAACCAGGCGCTGATCGAGCGCCTGCAGCACGCCCGGGAGAGCGCCGAGGGGCTCAATCAGGAGCTGGCCCGCGAGGTGGAGCAGCGCCGCCGCGCCGAGCGCGAGCTGCGCAGGGCTCACGACGAGCTGGAAATCCGCGTGGCCCAGCGCACCCTGGAGCTGGACGACGCCAGCCATGCCCTGGGCAAGAGCGAGGCACGCCTGGCCCTGGCCCTGGAGGCCAGCGAACTCGGCCTGTGGGACTGGGACCTGACCACCGATCAGGTGCACCACAGCCATCTGGAGAGCATCTTCGGCGTCACCCAGGGCGAGGTGAAGGGCGTGCTCAGCCACCTCAAGCCGCGCCTGCACCCGGACGACCTGCCCGTGCTGCGCCGCGCCCTGGTCGAGCACCTCAAGGGCCGCACCGACGGCTACTGCGTCGAATACCGGGTGCGCCACGCCGACGGGCGCTGGCTGTGGGTCGAGGACCGCGGCCGCGCCGTCGAGCGCGACGATCAGGGCCGCGTGGTGCGGATGCTCGGCACGCGCCGCAACATCACCGAGCGCAAGCGCCGGGACGAGGAGCAGCGACTGGCCGCCACGGTGTTCGAGGCGACCAGCGAGGGCATCTTCATCCTCGACGCGGACTATCTGGTGCTGTCGGTCAACCAGGCGTTCAGCGAGGTCACCGGCTACCGCAAGGACGAGGTGCTGGGGCGCAGCGTGGCGACCCTGATCAGCAGCCGCGATGCCCGCCGCCAGTACCAGCTGATCCGCCAGGACCTGGAGCGGCACGGCAACTGGCGCGGCGAGCTGATGGAGACGCGCAAGAACGGCGAACTCTACCCACAGTGGCTGCAGCTCAACGTGGTGCGCGACGCCCGCGGCCGGGTCAGCCACATCGTCGGCTTCTTCTCCGACCTGTCGCAGCGCCGGCAGACCGAGGAGCGCCTGCGCTACCTGTCGCACTACGACGAGCTGACCGGCCTGGCCAACCGCAGCCTGTTCCGCGAGCGCCTGCACGAGGCCGGCGAGCGGGCGCGCCAGGAGGAGACCCACCTGGCCCTGCTGCATGTCGATCTGGACCGCTTCAAGCTGCTCAACGACAGCCTCGGGCACGAGGTGGCCGACCAGTTGCTGCGGCAGATGGGGCGGCGCCTGCTGCAGTCCGTGCCCGAGGCCAACACCATCGCGCGGCTGGCCGGCGACGAATTCGCCATTCTGCTCGACGACTACGGCAGCCTGTCCACCCTGGCGCGCACCGCCAGCCGCCTGCTGACCAAGCTGCGCACGCCGATGGACGTGGGCGGGCACGAGCTGGTGGTCAGCGCCTCGGTCGGCATCTCCCTGCTGCCGGACAACGCTCGGGAAATCTCCGCGCTGATCAGCCAGGCCGGCATGGCCATGCAGCATGCCAAGCACCTGGGCGGCAACACCTTCCAGTTCTACACCGACAACCTGCAGGCCTGCACCCTGGAGCGCCTGCAGCTGGAGACCCAGCTGCGCAAGGGCATCGAGGACGGCCAGTTGGAAGTGTTCTACCAGCCCAAGCTGTGCCTGGCCGACGGCAGCCTCAACGCCGCCGAGGCGTTGGTGCGCTGGCGCCACCCGAGCATGGGCCTGGTGCCGCCCGGCGAGTTCATCCCGCTGGCCGAGGAGACCGGCCTGATCGCGCCTATCGGCGAGTTCGTCCTGCGCCAGGCCTGCCGGCAGGCCCGTGAATGGCAGCGCCAGGGCCTGGTCGAGCTGCGCGTGTCGGTCAACCTGTCGGTGCACCAGCTGCGCCAGGGCAACCTGATCGGCCTGGTGCGCCAGGTGCTGGACGAGACCGGGCTGCCGTCGCACCTGCTCGAACTGGAGCTGACCGAGAGCCACCTGCTGGACAACGTGGAGAACGTCATCACCACCTTCCAGCAACTGCGCGACCTGGGTGTGAAACTGGCGATCGACGACTTCGGCACCGGCTATTCCTCGCTCAGCTACCTCAAGCGCTTCCCGGTGGACTACGTGAAGATCGACCAGACCTTCGTCCGCGACCTGGCCGCCGGCGGCGAGGATGCCGCGATCACCCGCGCCATCATCGCCATGGCCCACGGCCTGGAGCTGAAGGTAGTCGCCGAGGGCGTGGAGACCCAGGCGCAGATGGATTTCCTCAAGGCCCAGCACTGCGACGAGATCCAGGGCTTCCTGATCAGCCCACCGGTGCCGGCCGAGCGCCTCGCCGAGCTGCTGCGCAGCCGGGCGCAGGCGTCCTGATCAGCCGTCCCAGCGGCCCGGCGCGTAGGAGAACACCGGCAGCGACCAGCGCCAGCGGATCGCCGCCAGGCGCAGGGCCAGGCCGCTGGCGAAGGAAGCCAGCAGGTTGAGGTCCTCGTCGACGCCCAGGTGGCGCAGGCCCAGGTAGAGCAGGGCGACCAGCAGCGAGACGCTGGCGTACAGCTCGTGGCGCAGCACCTGGGGCAGGCGGTGGCAGAGAATATCGCGCAGGATGCCGCCGCACACGCCGGTGATCACCCCGGCCATCACCACCACCGCCAGCGGGTAGCCGAGGCCGAGGGCGACGTTGCAGCCGATCACCGTGAAGGCGATCAGGCCCATGGCGTCGAGCAGCAGGAACAGCCGGCGCAGGTGGTGCATGAAGCGCGCGATGAGCATGGTGAACAGGCCGGCGCAGATGGTCAGGTAGATGTAGCTGGGGTGCTGGGTCCAGCCGACCGGGAAGTTGCCCAGCAGGATGTCGCGCACGGTGCCGCCGCCGAGGGCGGTGACGAAGGCGATGAGGGCGACGCCGAACAGGTCCATGTCGCGCTTGCCGGCGGCGAGCGCGCCGGACATGGCTTCGGCGGTGATGGCGATCAGATAGACGTAGAGCAGCACACAGAACTCCTGCGTTCGGTGCCTCTCCCCCTGTCCCCGGTACCTGAGAGTTTGTGCGGCGTGGCCGCTTGCCCCTTCGGTGGGCCGCTCTGGGCGGCCGCTCTCCAGACGGCTGATATGGAGTCCTCGCAGTGCTGGGCCTGAGCGATCATGGGAGTTTGCGCCTTCGGCGGAGGGGCTCGCGGCCCCTCGCTCTCCTGCGAGGGCGCACAGTATAGGGAGCCGCCCGGCCAAGAGTCTATTTACGATCTTGCGAGCTAGAGATGAATGGTGGCGAAAAGGGGCCGAGGAGGCGGAGTTTACGTGGTGTAAATGAGCGTCCGAGGCCGTTTTTCGTCGCCATTTAGCCGACGCGCAGCAGATCGTAAACAGGCTCTCAGGCCAACTGGCGTAGGAGTAGGGCGTAGTCCAGGTCGATATCTTCCGGCAGCGGCAGGTAGACGATATGGCCATCGCCCGGCGCCACGTCGGTGGCCTCGCCGCCGGCCTTCTCCAGGGCGCCGAGCAGGAAGTTGAGGTTGCCGCGCGGGGTCATCAGCTCCAGGCGGTCGCCGACCGCGAAGCGGTTCTTCACCCGCACCTCCACCAGCTCGCCGCGCCGCTGGCCGGTGAACTCGCCGACGAACTGCTGGCGCTCGGCGAGCGAGTTGCCGCGTTCGTAGTTCTGGTACTCGTCGTGCACGTGGCGGCGCAGGAAGCCCTCGGTGTAGCCGCGGTTGGCCAGTGACTCCAGGTCGTCCATCAGGCGCGGGTCGAAGCCGCGCCCGGCCACCGCGTCGTCGATGGCGCGGCGATAGGCCTGGGCCGTGCGCGCCACGTAGAAGTGGCTCTTGGTGCGCCCTTCGATCTTCAGCGAGTGCACGCCCATGCGCAGCAGCCGTTCCACGTGCTGTACGGCGCGCAGGTCCTTGGAATTCATGATGTAGGTGCCGTGCTCGTCCTCGAAGGCCTCCATCAGCTCGCCGGGGCGGGTCTCATCCTCCAGCAGGAAGGTCCGCTCGGTGGGCGCGCCTTCGCCGAGGGTCGGCCGGCAGCCCTGGACGATGGCGCCGAGTTCGTTTTCCCGGCCCTCGTGGGCCTGGTATTTCCAGCGGCAGGCGTTGGTGCAGGCGCCCTGGTTGGGGTCGCGCCTGTTGATGTAGCCGGACAGCAGGCAGCGCCCGGAGTAGGCCATGCACAGCGCGCCGTGGACGAACACCTCCAGCTCCATCTGCGGCACCTGCTGGCGGATTTCCTCGATCTCCTCCAGGGCCAGCTCGCGGGACAGGATCACCCGGGTCAGGCCCTGGCGGCGCCAGAATTCCACGCTGGCCCAGTTCACCGCGTTGGCCTGCACCGAGAGGTGGATCGGCATCTGCGGGAAGCGCTCGCGCACCAGCATGATCAGCCCGGGGTCGGACATGATCAGGGCGTCCGGCCCCATGGCCACCACCGGCTCCAGGTCCTTGAGGAAGGTCTTCAGCTTGGCGTTGTGCGGGGCGATGTTGACCACCACGTAGAAGCGCTTGCCCCGGGCGTGCGCCTCGTCGATGCCGAGCGCCAGGTTGGCATGGTCGAACTCGTTGTTGCGCACCCGCAGGCTGTAGCGCGGCTGCCCGGCGTAGACCGCGTCGGCGCCATAGGCGAAGGCGTGGCGCATGGCCTTGAGGGTTCCGGCGGGGGAGAGGAGTTCGGGAGTCATCGGATCGCCCTGGACGTGAAGGGGGAGGCGATTCTAGAGGGATGGTCGCGGCGGCCCATTGATCTGGGGCAGCCGCCGGCATGGCGAAGTCGTAGCCCGGATGCAATCCGGGGTGGCCCGACGCCTGGCTCCCGGATTGCATCCGGGCTACGCCGTAGGGTGCGCCGTGCGCACCTGAAGCACGGAGCCTTGGCGCTCTCCACGAAAAAGCCCGGCACAGGGCCGGGCTTTTCGTGGAGCGGGCGGTGGATCAGTCCACGGCCTTGACCATGTCCTCGATGACTTTCTTGGCGTCGCCGAAGACCATCATGGTCTTGTCCAGGTAGAACAGTTCGTTGTCCAGGCCGGCGTAGCCGCTGGCCATCGAGCGCTTGTTGACGATCACGGTCTTGGCCTTGTAGGCCTCGAGGATCGGCATGCCGGCGATCGGCGACTTCGGATCGTTCTTCGCGGCCGGGTTGACCACGTCGTTGGCGCCCAGCACCAGCACCACGTCGGCCTGGCCGAACTCGGAGTTGATGTCTTCCATCTCGAACACCTGCTCGTAGGGCACTTCGGCCTCGGCCAGCAGGACGTTCATGTGGCCAGGCATACGACCGGCGACCGGGTGGATCGCGTACTTCACGGTCACGCCGCGGTGGGTCAGCTTCTCGGCCAGCTCCATCAGCGCGTGCTGGGCACGGGCCACCGCCAGGCCGTAGCCCGGGACGATGATCACGGTGTCGGCGTTGGTCAGCAGGAAGGCGGCGTCGTCGCTCGAACCGGATTTCACCGGACGGGCTTCCTGGGCGCCAGCCGGGCCGGCTTCTTCGGCCGCACCACCGAAACCACCGAGGATGACGTTGAAGAACGAGCGGTTCATCGCCTTGCACATGATGTACGAGAGGATCGCGCCCGAGGAGCCCACCAGCGAACCGGCGATGATCAGCATCGAGTTGTTCAGCGAGAAGCCGATACCGGCCGCCGCCCAGCCCGAATAGCTGTTGAGCATCGATACCACGACCGGCATGTCGGCGCCGCCGATCGGGATGATGATCAGCACGCCGATGATGAAGGCCAGGGCCGCCAGCAGGGCGAAGGCGCGGATATCACCGGTGAAGGTGAAGTACAGGCCCAGGCCGACGATGGCCAGGCCGAACAGCAGGTTGACCAGGTGCTGGCCCTTGAACTGCACGGGCGCGCCCTGGAACAGGCGGAACTTGTACTTGCCCGACAGCTTGCCGAAGGCGATCACCGAACCGGAGAAGGTGATGGCGCCGATGGCCGCGCCGAGGAACAGTTCCAGGCGGTTGCCGGCCGGGATGGCATCACCCAGGGTGGCGACGATGCCCAGCGACTGCGGCTCGACGACGGCGGCGATGGCGATGAACACGGCGGCCAGGCCGATCATGCTGTGCATGAAGGCGACCAGTTCCGGCATCTTGGTCATCTCGACGCGCTTGGCCATGATCGAGCCGGCGGTACCGCCGACCAGCAGGCCGACGATGACGTAGCCGATGCCTTCCAGCGCCAGCTCGCTGCCGAGCTTGTGGATCAGGCCCAGGGTGGTCAGTACGGCGATGGCCATGCCGATCATGCCGAAGGCGTTGCCGCGACGCGAGGTGGTCGGGTGCGACAGGCCCTTGAGCGCCTGGATGAAGCAGATCGAGGCGATAAGGTAGAGAACAGTGATCAGATTCATGCTCATGGTCAGTGTTTCTCCGCAGCCGCTTTCGGCGCTTTCTTCTTGAACATTTCCAGCATGCGCCGGGTGACCAGGAAGCCACCGAAGACGTTGACCGCGGCCAGGGCCACGGCCAGGGTGCCCATGGCCTTGCCCAGCGGGGTCACGGTCAGGGCGGCGGCCAGCATGGCGCCGACGATGACGATCGCGGAAATCGCGTTGGTCACGGCCATCAGCGGGGTATGCAGGGCCGGGGTGACGTTCCACACCACGTGGTAGCCCACGTAGATGGCCAGCGCGAAGATGATCAGGTTGTAGATGCCGTCGGAAATCATATCCATGTCCGGTACTCCCCTTAACCGTTGGTGCGGACGACCTGGCCGTCGCGGCACATCAGGCACGCGGCGACGATGTCGTCTTCGAGGTTGAGCTGGAACTGGGCTTCCTTGTCGATCACGAGCTTGAGGAAGTCCAGCAGGTTGCGGGCGTACAGGGCGGAGGCATCCGCCGGCACCAGCGCGGCCAGGTTGGTGTGGCCGACGAGGGTCACGCCGTGCTTGACCACCACCTGGTCGGCTTCGGTCAGCGGGCAGTTGCCACCCTGGGCGGCCGCGAGGTCGATGACCACGGAGCCCGGCTTCATCTCGGCGACGGTCGCCTCGTGCAGCAGGGTCGGTGCCTTGCGGCCCGGGATCAGCGCGGTGGTGATGACGATGTCGGCCTGCTTGGCCTTCTCGTGCACCGCCTTGGCCTGGCGCTCCATCCACGAGGCCGGCATCGGCCGGGCGTAGCCGCCGACGCCCTGGGCGCACTCGCGCTCCTCATCGGTCTCGAACGGCACGTCGACGAACTTGGCGCCGAGCGACTCGATCTGCTCCTTCACGGCGGGACGCACGTCGGAGGCCTCGATCACGGCACCCAGGCGCTTGGCGGTGGCGATGGCCTGCAGGCCGGCCACGCCGGCGCCGAGGATCAGCACGCGGGCGGCCTTCACGGTGCCGGCGGCGGTCATCAGCATGGGCATGAAGCGCGGGTAGTGGTTGGCGGCGAGCATCACGGCCTTGTAGCCGGCGATGTTGGCCTGCGAACTCAGCACGTCCAGGCTCTGCGCGCGGGAGGTGCGCGGGGCGGCCTCCAGGGCGAAGGCGGTGATGCCACGGGCATTCATGCGCGCGATGGTGTCGTTGCAGAACGGGTTGAGCATGCCGACCAGCACGGCGCCGGTCTTCATGTGGGCCAGTTCGGCTTCGGTCGGAGCGACCACTTTCAGCACCAGGTCGGCGCCGAGGGCGGTGGCGTCGTTGCCGATGCTGGCACCGGCGGCTTCATAGGCGCTGTCCGGAATGCTGGCGCTGACGCCGGCACCGGTCTGGACGGTCACCTGATGGCCCTGGCCAACCAGCTTCTTGACGGTTTCGGGCGTCGCGGCAACCCGCGTCTCCCCGGCGTGGGTCTCGAGAGGAACACCGATGTGCACTGAGAATTCTCCTGCGTGATCGTATTAATGAACCCGTGCACTACGTGTGGCGCGCGGGTGTGTGGGATCAGCACAAAGCCGCACCGGAAGGGTGCGGGCGCGGCATTTTGCAGGCGATTGCCTGGACCATCAAGAAATTCTGAAGCGGTACTCGTTGATAACTACAAGTCACGCCGTGACCATGGCTCCCCGGCCGTCCCCGCAAAGCGCCGTTGTTGCTGGGATGATGCCCCGTTCGCGGGAGAACGGCCCACGGCGCCGCATTCGGCGCGTGAATGGCCGTTCGTCGACTTGGCCGGATGAAGGCGCCGCGTGGCGCAAAGCATCAAGGGAGGCCCGGTTTGTAGTAGGCGCGGCCGGTCGACTACGCGGCGCCTTCGACGCGCCGGCGGCCAGGAAGCGCGTCTTGGGCTAAGCTGGCAAGAGGCATTTGGCCAGTACCCAACCCCCGTTCGTTCAGGTCGTTTCGATGTCGTCTGTCTTCCGCTGGCTCGTGCCCCTGCTGCTCCTGGCGCTGTGCGCCACGGCCCGCGCCGAACTGCCGCTGCTCGACCTGCGCCAGGCCGACACTGGCACCGTGCCCGCCCTGCGCCTGCTGGAGGACGCCTCCGAGCAGCTCGCCCTGCACCAGGCCCGCGAGCGCCTGACGAACCAGGGCCAGACGCTGAACCGGATTCCCACCCTGGGCTGGAGCGACAGCGCCTGGTGGTTCGGCCTGCGCCTGAAGGGCGACTCCGGCGACCGCTTCTACCTGTGGCTCGACCACACCTACCTCGACGACGTGCAGGTCTGGGTGTTCGTCGACGATCGCCTGGCGCTCTACCGCCAGGTCGGCGACCACCTGCCCTTCGCCCTGCGCGACGAGCCCATGCGCGCCTTCATGGTGCCGCTGCCCACGCTTGGCCGTGGCGAGCAGGAAGTGGTGCTGCGGGTGCGCAGCACCTCCTCGATCAGCCTGCCGGTGAAGCTGGTGCCGGCGGCGGACAAGGACCGCCTGCTGGCCGCCACCTGGCTCAACAACGGCCTGATCGTCGGCGCCCTGCTGGTGATGGGACTGTTTCACCTGGCCAAGTTCGTCGCCGCGCCGGACCGCCGCCTGGGCTACTACTGCGCGACCATCCTCAGCGTCGCCTGGTACACGGCGGCGATCAACGACCTGACCAACCTGCTGCTGTGGCGCAACTGGCCGATCGCCATGCAGTTCGAGACCAACCTGTTCGGCATGCTCACGCTGGCCTTCAGCACCCTGTTCATCGGCGCCTCGCTGCGCCTCGATACAGGTGTGGCGCGCCACCTGCGCGGGGTGCTGATCGTGGGACTGGCCGGGGTGCTGGCGTGGGTGCTGCTGAGCCAGGGGCACAGCCAGGCGGCCCAGGCGATGAACCTGATGATGCTGGCGACCGGCGTGTTCCAGCTCGGCCTGACCCTGCTCGCCCTCTACCTGCGGCGGCCGTACGCGGGCTGGTTCGCGCTGTTCTGGAGCGCCGCCATCCTGCTCATGCTGATGCTCTCGCTGAGCCGCGCCGGGGTGGTGCCGCGCAACGCCTGGGTCGACGTGCTGCACGCCTGGCTGCCGGTGGTCTGCGTTTTCCTCTTCGGCGTGCTCAACGGCCGCCAACTGGAGGACGTGCGCCAGGCCCTGCTGGCCTCCCGCGAGCAGGCCATCGTCAACCTGGAGCAGTACCGCGGCCTGTTCCGCAATGCCGCCGAGGGCATCTTCCGCTGCAACCGCCAGGGCCTGCTGCTGGAGACCAACCCGAGCTTCCTGCGCCTGCTCGGCCGCGCCGAGGCGGATGCCGAACTGCTCCAGGCGCAGCCGATCCAGGGCCTGCTGGCGCCCGGCGACTGGCAGCGCCTGCGCGGGCAGCTCAGCGACGCACAGTCCACCGCCAGCGGCGAGGTGCAGCTGCAGACCGCCGACGGCCAGGCCCGCTGGGTGCACCTGTCGCTGCACGAACAGCGCAGCCAGCACTGCATCGAGGGCATCGTGGTCGACCTCAGCGAGCGCCGCGCCCTGGAGCAGCGCCTGGCGCGGCTGGCCGCCCACGACTCGCTCACCGGCCTGGTCAACCGGCGCGAGCTGGAGCGCCTGCTGCAGGGCAGCCTGGAGGGCAGCGGCCGGCGCTACAGCCACCTGCTGCTGCTCGACCTCGACCAGTTCAAACAGGTCAACGACCTCTGCGGGCACTCGGCGGGCGACCAGCTGTTGCGCCAGCTGGCCGGCCACCTGCTCGGCAGCGTGCCGAGCCAGGCCGAGCTGGCGCGCATCGGCGGCGACGAATTCGCCGTGCTGCTGGCCGACTGCGACCGCCAGCAGGCCCTCGAACAGGCCGAGCGCCTGCGCCTGGCGGTGGAGCAGTTCGTGTTCAGCTACGGTGGCCGGCCGTTCCGTCTGTGCGTGAGTATCGGCGTGCTGGAACTGGAGTCCGGCGTGCGCGACTGGGAGGAGGCACTGAACTGGGCGGACAACGCCAGCAGCCTGGCCAAGGCTCAGGGGCGCAACCGCGTGCACCTGTTCAACCCGGCCGACGGCGCGCTGGTCGAACACCAGCGCCAGCTGCAGTGGATCGCCCGCCTGCGCGAGGCCTTCGAGCAGCAGCATTTCGAGCTGTTCTACCAGCCGGTGTGCCCATTGCAGGGCGAAGAGGAGGGCCTGCACTACGAGGTGCTGCTGCGCTACCGCGACCCGCAATCCGCCGAATGGGTGTCGCCGGGGCAGTTCTTCCCGGCGGCGGAGCGCTACGGCTTCCTCGCCCAGATCGACCGCTGGGTGCTGCGCCGCTACTGCGAGTGGCTGGCGCAGAACCCGCACCACCAGGCGGCGCTGGGCCAGGTCAACATCAACCTCAGCGCACCCTCGCTGCTGGACCCGGAGTTCCACCAGCTGCTCGACGAACTGATCGACACCCACCGCCTGCCGGTAGCCAAGCTGTGCCTGGAGATCACCGAGATGGTGGCGCTGGCCGAACTGGGCAGCTCCGCCGGCTGGATCGAGCGCCTGCGCCGGCGCGGCCTCAAGGTGGCGCTGGACGACTTCGGCAGCGGCTTCGCCTCCTACGCCTACCTACGCCACCTGCCGCTGGACCTGCTGAAGATCGACGGCACCTTCGTGCGTGGCATCGAGCGAGACCCGATCAACCGGGCGATGGTCGGCTCCATGGCGCAGATCGCCCGCCAGCTCGGCCTGCGCACCGTCGCCGAGTTCGTCGAGAACGAGGCCGCCCGGGCCTGCCTGCGCGAGCTGGGCATCGACTACATCCAGGGCTACCTGATCGACCGGCCGAGGCCGCTGACCGAGCTGGCCGACGCGGTGGCCGAGCCGGCGCCGCAGTAGCGCGCCGGGTCAGGCCTCGCTCAGCAGATGGGCGGGGATGCGCGCCAGGAATTCCCGACGCAGACCGAGCATGCGCGCCGGCCGGCTGTCCAGCAGCGACTCCGGCGGCTGGTCGGCGGGCAGGTCGAGCAGCATCGCGCTGAAGTTGAGCACCAGCGCCTCGCGGGAGAACACGCCGCCGCCCAGGGCGTAGAAGGCCGAGATCAGCTCGCGCAGGCCCAGCGGCAGGCGCCAGCGGATGCGCAGCGCGGAACCGAAACCGGCGGAGCGCTGGTGCAGGGCCTGCTCGATCTCCTCGTCGGACAGCTCGCCGCCGAGCTTGCGCCAGTCCTGCAGGCAGCGCAGCAGGGCCAGCTCGCCGATGTTGTGCAGCAGGCCGGCGGTGTAGCACAGCTCGTGGTCCAGGCGCAGCTGCGCGGCCTGCCAGTGGGCCAGCTCGGCGCCGCGTTGGGCGCGCTTGCCGGCGCCGACGGCGAGTTCGGCCAGGCGCGGGTCCTGCAGGCGCGCGTTGCGCTGCACGGCCATGCCCAATACCAGGTTGAGCGCGCGCGGCACGCCCAGGCGCTGCAGCGCCTGGGGCAGGGTGTGGCAGGTGGCGCCGCGGCGCTCGGCCGCGCTGTTGGCGGCGGCGATCAGGCGGGCGGTGATCTGCGGGTCGCGCACGAACTCGCGGGCCAGGGTGCCGAGGTCGGTCTCGCTGGCCTGCAGGCTCCGGCTCACCGCGGTGCGCACGTCGGCCAGCAGCGGCGCGCCGTCGCCGTCCTCGCGCATGGCGTCGAGGTATTGGGCGAGGTCGTTCGCGGTCTGCGGTGCTGTTGCGGCGGCGCTCTCGTTGCTCGCCGCTGGCAGCAGGCTGGCCAGGCGCTGGCGCAGGTGCTCGGCGTTGAACGGCTTGGCCAGGTAGGCGGCGGGCGCCAGCGGCAGCACGGCGCGCACGCTGCTGGCGTCGACCCGGCTGCTGATCAGGATGCAGGGCAGCGCGGGCGTGCGCGGCTGGCGCCGCAACTGGCGGAGCAGCTCGATGCCGTCCAGGCCGGGCAGCTCGCCGTCGGCGATCACCAGGTCCGGCAGGCGCCGGCGGCAGCGCAGCAGGGCGGCCTGGCCATCGGTGAAGCGCTGCACCTGGGCGTCGCTGCGGATGTCGAGCACCAGCTGGGTCAGCAGGTCGGCGGTCCAGGGGTCGGCTTCGGCAATGAGAACTTCCGGTACGGCGACCGCGGCGGGCATGGGGACCTCGGGGGATTGACCTGGTGATTTCGGCGGGTGGCGCGGCGCAGCGGGCGCGGTGCGCCGGAAATGCTGAACGTGGCGTCAGGATAGCGCCACCCGACACCCGCGACGAGCGCTCTAGGTCAATACTCCGGGCTTATTTCCTACTACTTTGGAACTAATTCTGGCCCAGGCTGGAGGCGATCAATGCTCGACTGGATGCCAGCACCTCTTCCTGGCGCTCCTGGCTGGCCATCATGCGCGCCAGCACCAGTGCGCCGACGCACTGGGCGAGGATGGCCCAGGCCAGCTGCTCGTCGCCCAGTTCCCGCGCCCAGGCCTGCTGCAGGCGGGCCAGCCAGTGCTCGGCCGTCGCCCGCACCTCGGCGTCGGCGCGGGCGATCTCCGCGCCCAGAGCGGGGATGGCGCAGCCGGCGGCGGGCTGCTGTACGTGCTTCATGTTGAGGTACATGGCCAGGCAGCGCTGCAGCTTGTCGCGGCTGGCGTCACTGCTGCCGAGGCGTTCCGCGCTGCGGCTCAGCTCGCGCTCGACGATGGCGGCGAACAGCTCGTCCTTGGAGGAGAAGTGCCCGTAGAACGCGCCGCCGGTCAGGCCGATGGCCTTCATCAGGCCGTCCACCCCGGTGCTGGCGAAGCCGCCGCACTTGGCCAGGCTGCCGCTGGCGTCGAGCAGCTTCTCGCGGGTCTGGGCCTTGTGTTCGGCGGAATAGCGCATGGGGGACAACTCCTGCTTGACGGGTGCCGAAAGCGTAGCATAACGTTTGTTAAGTAAACGATCGTTTATCAAAGAGGTGGCGACATGAGCGACAACAAGAACGACAAGAAGGTGGTGCTGGTGATCGGCGCCGGCGACGCGACCGGCGGCGCCATCGCCAGGCGCTTCGCCCGCGAGGGCTTCGTCGCCTGCGTCACCCGGCGCAGCGCGGACAAGCTGCAACCCCTGGTGGACGGCATTCGCGCCGAGGGCGGCGAAGCCCACGGCTTCGGCTCCGACGCGCGCAAGGAGGAGGAGGTCGCCGAGCTGGTCGAGCGGATCGAGCGCGACATCGGCCCGATCGAGGCCTTCGTCTTCAACATCGGCGCCAACGTGCCGTGCAGCATCCTCGACGAGACCGCCCGCAAGTACTTCAAGATCTGGGAGATGGCCTGCTTCTCCGCCTTCCTCACCGCCCAGGCGGTGGCCCGGCGCATGGTCACCCGCGGTCGCGGCACGATTCTCTTCACCGGCGCCACCGCGGGCCTGCGCGGCGCCTCCCACTTCGCCGCCTTCGCCGGCGCCAAGCACGGCCTGCGCGCGCTTGCCCAGAGCATGGCGCGCGAGCTGGGGCCACGGAACATCCATGTCGCCCACGTGGTGGTGGATGGCGCCATCGACACGGACTTCATCCGCGACACCTTCCCCGACCTCTATGCACGCAAGGACCAGGACGGCATCCTCGACCCCGAGCACATCGCCGACAACTACTGGTTCCTGCATGCCCAGCCGCGCGATGCCTGGACCTTCGAGCTGGATCTGCGCCCCTGGATGGAAAAATGGTAGGCGGCTGGCTGCGCAGCCCCCTGTGGGAGCGAGCTTGCTCGCGAACCGATAGGCGCAGGTGCTTCGCGAGCAGAGTGCGCTCCTGCCCCCGCGATTACGTGAACAACAAACAGAAGAGCACCCCCCGATGAGCAAGACCGTGGATTTCTATTTCGACTTCGGCAGCCCCACCACCTACCTGGCGTGGACCCAGCTGCCGAAGCTCTGCGCCGAGACCGGCGCCACCCTGGTGTACAAGCCGATCCTGCTGGGCGGAGTGTTCCAGGCCACCGGCAATGCCTCGCCGGTGACCATCCCGGCCAAGGGCCGCTTCATGATGCAGGACCTGGCCCGCTACGCCCGTCGCTACCAGGTGCCGATGCAGTTCAACCCGCACTTCCCGATCAACACCCTGCCGCTGATGCGCGCCGCCGCGGCGGTGCAGCTGCACATGCCGGAGCGCTTCGAGGCCTTCCTCACGCTGATCTTCGAGGCCATGTGGGTGCAGGCGCGCAACCTGAGCGACCCGGCGGTGCTGGGCGAGGTGCTGGCGTCCGGCGGCTTCGAGCCGCAGCGGCTGCTGGCGCTGATCGCCGAGCAGGAGGTGAAGGACGCGCTCAAGGCCACCACCGACGAGGCGATCAAGCGCGGTGTATTCGGTGCCCCGGCCATGTTCGTCGGCGACGAGCTGTTCTTCGGCCAGGATCGCCTGGACTTCGTGCGCGAGGCGCTGGCCTGAGCGCGAGCCGTCGCCAGGGCGGTGGGAGCGGCCTTGGCCGCGACGCTTGCCGGTAGTCGGGATCGCGGCCGAGGCCGAGGCCGCTCCCACACTGTTCGGGGCGCAGGCAAAAAAAGACCCGCCGTGTGGCGGGTCGGGAGGGAATCGCCCGGGCGGGGGCCTCGGGCGAATCGGGCGTCGCCCCCATGCACAGGGGCGACACGCAGGACGGTAGGGCTCAGGCCAGTTCGTCGAAGCACTCGGCGACGATGGCGATGCCTTTTTCCAGCTGCTCGTCCGGAATGGTCACCGGCATCAGGAAGCGCAGCACGTTGTAGTAGGTGCCGCAGGACAGCAGGATCAGGCCCTTGTCGCGGGCACGGGCGACGATCTTGCCGACCAGTTCGGCGGCCGGCTTGTCGTGGTCGCCGCCCTCGAACAGCTCGATGGCGACCATCGAACCCAGGCCGCGCACGTCGCCGATCACCTTGTGCTTGGCGGCGATGGCGTTGAGGCCGGCCTTGAGCTTCTCGCCCACGGCCTGCGAACGCTCCAGCAGCTTCTCTTCCTCGAACACTTCCATCACGGCCAGGGCCGCGGCGCAGGCGATCGGGCTGCCGGCGTAGGTGCCGCCCAGGCCGCCCGGGGCGATGCTGTCCATGATCTCGGCCTTGCCGCACACGCCGGAGATGGGGAAGCCGCCGCCGACCGATTTGGCGAAGGTGGTCAGGTCCGGAACGATGCCCAGCTGCTCGGTGGCGAAGAAGGTGCCGGTGCGGCCGGCGCCGGTCTGCACTTCGTCGGCGATCAGCAGGATGCCGTGCTGGTCGCACAGGGCGCGCAGGCGCTGCATGAACGGCTTGGAGTTGACGTAGAAGCCACCCTCGCCCTGCACCGGCTCGATGATGATAGCGGCGATGTCCTGGGGCTGGGCGTCGTTCTTGAAGATGCGCTCGATGCTGGCGATCGACTCGTCTTCGCTGATGCCGTGCAGCGGGCACGGCGCCAGGGCGCGGAACACGCCGCCCGGCATCAGGCCCATGCCGGCGGAGTAGGGCACGACCTTGCCGGTCAGGCTCAGGGTCATCATGGTGCGGCCGTGGTAGGCGCCGGTGAAGGCGATCACGCCGGCGCGGCCGGTGGCGGCACGGGCGATCTTCACCGCGTTCTCCACCGCCTCGGAGCCGGAGGTGACCAGCAGGGTCTTCTTGGCGAAGTCGCCCGGCACGCGCTTGGCGATCTGCTCGCACAGGGCGATGTAGGGCTCGTAGGCCAGCACCTGGAAGCAGGTGTGGGTCAGCTTGGTCAGCTGCTCCTGCACGGCGGCGATCACCTTCGGATGCAGGTGGCCGGTGTTCAGCACGGCGATGCCGCCGGCGAAGTCGATGTACTCGCGGCCGTCGACGTCCCACACGGTGGCGTTCTCGGCGCGCTCGGCGACGATCGGGTGGATCTGGCTGACGCCACGGGCCACGGCGGCCTGGCGACGTTGCAGGAGGGATTCGTTCTTGCTCATGTTGTCCTCATAAGCCGCTTCTTGGGCGGCCCGGTCCAAGGATGATGACGGGGCGGGGTGGGCGCTTCAGCTAACGATGATCGAACTGTCGCCTACCCGCTGGCCGTCGGCTGGGTCAGCCGGTGCCACCACCGGAAACGCCGACGCCGGGTGACCACGACTCCTGCCTGTCACCCGACACCCACGGATCACTGCCCGGCGGCCTTATACGCCACCGAGACACATGTACTTGATTTCGAGATAGTCCTCGATGCCGTACTTAGAGCCTTCGCGGCCGAGGCCGGAGGCCTTCACGCCGCCGAACGGCGCCACTTCGTTGGAGATCAGGCCGGTGTTGATGCCGACCATGCCGTATTCCAGGGCCTCGGCGACGCGGAACACGCGGCCCAGGTCGCGGGCGTAGAAGTAGGAGGCCAGGCCGAACTCGGTGTCGTTGGCCATGGCGATCACTTCGCCCTCGTCCTTGAAACGGAACAGCGGGGCCAGCGGGCCGAAGGTCTCTTCCTTGGCCACGGCGGCATTGTTCGGCACGTCGACCAGGATGGTCGGCTCGAAGAAGCTGCCGCCCAGGGCGTGCGGCTTGCCGCCGGCGACCAGCTTGGCGCCCTTGCCGAGGGCATCCGCGATGTGTTCCTGGACCTTGGCCACGGCCTTCTCGTCGATCAGCGGGCCGGTGGTGGTGCCGTCTTCCAGGCCGTTGCCGATCTTCAGCTTGGCCACGGCGGCCTTGAGCTTCTCGACGAAGGCGTCGTACACCGAATCCTGGATGTACAGGCGGTTGGCGCAGACGCAGGTCTGGCCGTTGTTGCGGTACTTGGAGATCAGCGCGCCTTCCACGGCGGCATCCAGGTCGGCGTCGTCGAAGACGATGAACGGCGCGTTGCCGCCCAGTTCCAGGGACACCTTCTTGATGTCATGGGCGCACTCGGCCATCAGCTGGCGGCCGATCTCGGTGGAGCCGGTGAAGGTCAGCTTGCGCACGATCGGGTTGCTGGTCAGCTCGCCGCCGACTTCGCCGGCGCTGCCGGTGACCACGCTGAACACGCCCTTGGGAATGCCGGCGCGCTCGGCCAGCTCGGCCAGGGCCAAGGCGGAGAACGGGGTCTGCGAGGCGGGCTTGAGCACCATGGTGCAGCCGGCGGCCAGGGCCGGGCCGGCCTTGCGGGTGATCATCGCCGCCGGGAAGTTCCACGGGGTGATGGCGGCGGTCACGCCGATCGGCTGCTTGATCACGATCAGGCGCTTGTCCGGCTGGTGGCCCGGAATCACGTCGCCATAGACGCGCTTGGCCTCTTCGGCGAACCACTCGATGAAGGACGCAGCATAGGCGATCTCACCCTTGGCCTCGGCCAGCGGCTTGCCCTGTTCCAGGGTCATCAGGCGGCCCAGGTCGTCCTGGCTGGCCATGATCAGCTCGAACCACTTGTGCAGCTTCTGCGCGCGCTCCTTGGCGGTCAGCGCGCGCCAGGCCGGCAGCGCCTTCTCGGCGGCCTCGATGGCGCGGCGGGTCTCGGCCGCGCCCATCTTCGGCACGCTGCCGAGGATCTCGCCGGTGGCCGGGTTGTTGACCTTGATGGTCTGGCCGCTGTCGGCGTCCAGCCAGGTACCGTCGATGTAGGCTTGCTGGCGGAACAGCTGGGCGTCTTTCAGTTGCATGGCGTTCTCCTGTACACGCGGCGCCACGGAGGCAGGCAGTCGGAAGATGGAAGATAGCCGACCAGGACGGGCCGGGCGTTTGAAATGTCAAACGAATGCTAGGGCCGGCGCGGGCAAAGGGCAAGAGTCATGTTCGATAAAATCAACAAAATAACGAAAAAGAATGAATGACCAACGAGCGTCGGTCATTTCTCGCTCAACCCCGGGGCAAGCGAGGCGGCGCCACGCATCGAGGCGCCGGGCGCGGCGCCTTCGCAGGTGTTCGGAGTGTTCGATATAAAGAACGAACGTGTCGCGGTGCCGCGCCACCTGTTCGCCTCGCGCTACGCCTCAGCCGCGCAGGGCGTCGCGGTGCTGGCTGGGGCTCTGCCCGGTCCAGCGCTTGAAGGCGCGGCTGAAGCTGCTGCTGTCGGCGAAGCCCAGCAGGTAGGCGATCTCGCTGATCGAGCAGTCGGCCTCGCGCAGGTGGCTCAGCGCCAGGTCGCGGCGGGTGTCGGCCAGCACCTGCTCGTAGCTGCTGCCCTCGTCGCTGAGATGCCGCTGCAGGCTGCGCAGGCTCAGGTGCAGGCCGTGGGCCAGGACCTCGGCGGACGGCTCGCCGTTCGGCAGGCTCTGTTCCAGGGCGCGACGCAGGCGGCGCACCATGGTGTCCGGCTGCAGCGCTTCGAGGCGCTTCTGCAGCACCGTTTCGTTGTGCGCCGCCAGTTCCGGGTTGCCGTCGTCCAGCGGCCGGTCCAGGTCGGCGCTGGCGAAGCACAGCACGTCCTCGGCGGCGGCGAAGTGGATCGGCGCGCGGAACACCTCCTGCCAGGGCCGCGGGTCGTCCGGCGGCGGCCGGCGCAGGTGCACGGCCAGCGGCGCGTAGTCGCGGCCCAGGCGGTTGCGGCAGGTACGCACATAGATGGCGGCGAAGGCGTCGATCGCCTCGGGCGCCGGCGGCGGGCTGTCCGCCGGCAGGCGGAAGTGCAGTTCGCAGGTGCCGCCGAGGTCGCGCAGGCTCAGTTCCAGCGCGTCGCTGACCACCTGGTGGTAGCGCACGATGCGCTCGAACACTTCGCGCAGGCTGCTGCTGGCCATCACCGCCATGCCCAGGGCGTGGAAGGTGGTGGGTGCGACGTGGCGCGAAGTATCCAGGCCCAGGGCCGGGTCGGCGCTGGCGGCGACCGCCAGTTGCCACAGGCGGGTAGTGGCGTCCAGCGGGTAGCGGGCGTTGGCGTCCTCCATCAGGGCCGGGTCGAGGCCGGCCTCGCGGCAGAGCGCGGCGCTGTCCAGACCGAGGGCGTCGAGCTGCCGGCGCAGGGCGCGGGTCCAGCTGGCCAGGGTGGTGGGTACGGTCGTGGTCGGGCTATGCATGGCTGTGGTTCTGCTCGCCGGGGCCACCTGGCCGTCGCATGCGGCGGTCGGTGGGCACGGCTTGTCGTTATGGGGCATCGCTGGCCCGGGAAAAGGCCGGTGCGCATGGCGCACCCTACCGCGAATGACGGGATACGAACGTATTCGTGGGTTCAGGCCGCCGATTTTTAATCAATAACGGCGGCGACGGGCAACCGTTTCGCCGTTTTCTCCGTCACGCCTGCGCCGCCGCGCCCGTGGCCTGGACCGCCTATCAGGGTTTTAAGTTAAAAATGACTGAAGTCAATGTTAGATATTATTAGTTTGTTGTGAGTTTTGCGGCTCGGCACACTACGCGCCTCTGTCAGCCAAGCCGTCTGCCTCACAAGGGAAGACGGTAGTGGCCACCACAGCGGGCCGGCTGACAGGGCTTTCCCTCCGTCGGTGTTCCGGTTCCTGGTCATGCATCCTGTCGAAGATTTCCAACCCACCTATAACTACCGCGTGGTGCGTCAGTTCACCCTGATGACCCTCCTCTGGGGCGTCCTGGGCATGGCGATGGGCGTCGTCATCGCGGCCCAGCTGGTATGGCCCGAACTCAACCTGGGCCTGCCCTGGACGAGCTTCGGGCGCATCCGCCCGATCCACACCAACCTGGTCATCTTCGCCTTCGGCGGCGGTGCCCTGTTCGCCACCTCCTTCTATGTGGTGCAGCGCACCAGCCGGGCGCGGCTGATCTCCGACTCCCTCGCCAGCTTCGTGTTCTGGGGCTGGCAGGCGGCGATCGTGGCGATGCTGCTGAGCTACCCCCTCGGCTACACCACCTCCAAGGAATACGCGGAGATGGAGTGGCCCATCGCCCTGTGGGTGACCCTGGTGTGGGTCGTCTACGCCTACCTGTTCTTCGGCACCATCGCCCGCCGCCGGGTCAGGCACATCTATGTGGGCAACTGGTTCTACGGGGCCTTCATCGTGGTCACCGCGATGGTCCACATCGTCAACCACCTGGCCACGCCGGTGAGCTGGCTCAAGTCCTACCCGTTCTACTCGGGCGCCACGGACGCGATGATTCAGTGGTGGTACGGCCACAGCGTGGTGGGCTTCATCCTGTCGGTCGGCTTCCTCGGCATGATGTACTACTTCGTGCCGAAGCAGGCCGAGCGGCCGATCTACTCCTACCGCCTGTCCATCGTGCACTTCTGGGCGATCATCGCGCTGTACATCTGGGCCGGCCCGCACCACCTGCACTACACCGCGCTGCCGGACTGGGCGCAGACCCTCGGCATGGTGATGTCGGTGATCCTCCTGGCGCCCAGCTGGGGCGGCATGATCAACGGCATGATGACCCTCTCCGGCGCCTGGCACCGGCTGCGCACGGACCCGGTGCTGCGCTTCCTGGTGGTGTCCCTGGCGTTCTACGGCATGTCCACCTTCGAGGGGCCGATGATGGCGATCAAGACCGTCAATGCCCTGTCCCACTACACCGACTGGACCATCGGCCACGTGCATGCCGGCGCCCTCGGCTGGGTGGCGATGATCAGCATCGGCACGCTCTACCACATGATCCCCCGGCTCTGGGGACGCGAGCAGATGTACAGCGTCGGCCTGATCAACGCGCACTTCTGGCTGGCGACCATCGGCACCGTGCTGTACATCGCCGCCATGTGGGTCAACGGCATCACCCAGGGCCTGATGTGGCGCGCGGTGAACGAGGACGGCACCCTGACCTACTCCTTCGTCGAGGCGCTGGAGGCCAGCCACGCCGGCTACCTGGTGCGGCTGATCGGCGGCGGTGTGTTCGCCAGCGGCATGCTGCTGATGGCCTGGAACTGCTGGTGCACGGTGCGCAGCGGCGACCCGCTGCGGGCCGAAGCGGCGGCGCTGGCATGATCGTCGTGCCCGCGCTGCTGTCCCTGCTGGTGACGCTCTTCTGCCTGCTCGCCCGGCCCGCGCGCGACGAGGCGGAGCAGGCGGCGCTGCTGCCGTTCGCCGACGACCCTCCCGCCGCCCGCAGGCTGGAGCGCGACACCGGGCTGCGCTGCGAGGCGCTGGTCGAGGTGCCCTTCGAGCCTCTTTCCCGACCTCCGGGCTTCCATCTGGATGCCTGAATCATTCCATGGTCCAGGGATGGACACTCCCGACGCCCGCCCCGGCGTCTTCAGGCCCTCCGCGTCGTCGCAGGGCCTCTTTTCTTGATCAGTACCTGCCCATGACGTTTCGCACTTCCCTGAAAACCTGGTTCGCCGGCTTCCTCCCGGCGGTGCCCGCCACCCATCCGCGCGAGTGGCTGCGCGTGGCCTGCGGCTGCTTCCTGGGCATGCTGGTCAGCCTGCTGCTGTGCCTGAAGCTGTTCCCGGAGCCGCTGCTGATGTACCTGTTCGGTCCGCTGGCGGCCTCGTCGGTGCTGCTGTTCGCGGTGTCGTCCGGGGCGCTGGCCCAGCCCTGGTCGTTCCTGGCCGGCTACCTGGTGGCCACCCTGGTGGCGGTGGCCCTCGGCCAGGGCTTCGGCTATTCGATCCCGCTCGCCTGCGGCGCGGTGGGCCTCAGCGTGCTGTTCATGAGCCTGCTGCGCTGCCTGCACCCGCCGGCCGGCGCGGTGGCGCTGTGCGTGCACCTCAGCGGTGTGGCCGTGCAGCAGCACGGTTTCGGCCTGCTGCCACCGATCCTGATCGCCGCCACCTGCCTGCTCGGCTGCGCGCTGATCTACAACAACCTGACCGGTGTGCGCTATCCGAAGCGGCCCGACAACCCCGACCTGCACCACACGCGCGACCCTTCGGCGGAGCTGCGCGTGGGCATTTCCGACGACGACCTGGAGCACGCGCTGGAGGACTTCGGCGAGTTCGTCGACATCACCCGCGACGACCTCGCCAGGCTGGTCCGCGCCACTGAGCGCCACGCCCTCAAGCGCGGCATGGGGCGCATGGTCGCCGAGCAGATCATGTCCCGCGACCTGCGCTGCGTCGGCCCGGGCACGCGCCGCGAGCAGGCGCTGGCCATGCTGCGCCGCCACCGCCTGCGCAGCCTGCCGGTGCTGGACGACGACAAGCGCCTGGTCGGCATTGTCAGCCTGGTCGACCTGATCAGCCGGCCGCGCGGCGTCAGCCCGTTCCTGCCCTGGACCCTGGGCAAGCGCATCCTGGTCGGCCAACTGATGACCAGCCCGGTGCGCTACGTGGACAGCCAGGCCCACGTGGTCGAGCTGATCCCGCTGCTGTCCACCCAGGGCCTGCACTGCCTGCCGGTGCTGGAGCAGGGCCAGCTGGTCGGCATCATCACCCAGACCGACCTGATCGCCGCCCTGCAGCGCAACCTGCTGGAGCACCTGGCGTAGAGGCATCACCCCACGTAGGGCGGGTGCAACCCGCGTGAGCGGGCGTGTCAGATCATCGGGTCCCAGCGCTGCGACCAGTCGCTGCCATGGGCCACCACGTCGCGCAGGCAGTCGATGGCCTGGCGCAGCGAGGCGGGGCAGCGGTCGCGGGAATACAGCAGGTACACCGGGTAGGTGAACTCCGGCGCCTGCGGCACCAGTTCGAGCATGCCGCAGTCCAGGTAGCTCTGGATCACCCGCGTGCGGAAGTAGCCGGCGCCGCCGGATTCGAGGATGTACTGCAGGGCCAGCGGGCCGAGGTTGAAACTGACCTCGGCGCGGGTGTTCTGCGGCAGCGCCGCGTTGTGCCGGTGGCGGAAGTCCTCGCCCCAGTCGACGAACACATAAGGCCCGGGTTGGTGCGGGTTGCGCACCTGGACCAGCTTCTCCTCCATCAGCAGCTCCACCTGCACCCCCTGCCAGTACAGCGGGTGGTAGACCAGGGCGGCGTCCAGCGCGCCCTGTTCCAGCCGGCGCAGCAGGTTGACGCCGTCGCCGATGTGGCTGTGCACGGCGTGCCTCGGCATCGCCTGGCGCAGGGCGAGCACCCACTTCAGCATCAGCGGGTTGCACAGGCTCGGCTCGCCGCCGATGTGCAGGATTTCGGCGCAGCTCTGCGGCAGCGGCAGCTCCTGCTGGGCCGCCTCCCAGGCGATCACCATGCGGTTGGCGAAGTCGACGAAGGCCTCGCCGTCGGGTGTCAGCCGGGCGCCGGAGCGGTTGCGCACGAACAGGCTGCAGTTGAGCTGGCTCTCCAGGCTCTGCACGCGCGCGGTGATCGCGGCCTGGGTGAGGTGCAGGTGCTCCGCCGCGCCGACGAAGCTGCCGCAGCGGACGATTTCCAGAAAGGTGCGTGCCAGGTCGACGGCCATCTCGGCTCCGGGCGGGGGCAGGGGGTGGTGATTATAAGTGCCAGGCCCGTGCGGGTCAGGTTGGCATTCTCGGTCAACAGGTTGGCGCGGTCGGTCGGGCGGGACGGCGGGGCCTGGCGCACTCTAGCCTGGCCTGAACACAACAACAGTCCGCGGCGCATCGCGCCGGAACCAGAGGATGCGTGCATGAACCCGACTCCCTCGACCCACCAGCAGCGCTCGGCGCACATCCGCTCCGTGGTGATGGCGCATGGCGAAGAACTGCGCCGGCGCTACCCGATCCTGCAGCACCAGGACGCCATCGGCGCCGGCATCCTGACCTTCGCCCTGGCCGGCATGATCGGCAGCGCCTGGCTCTACGCCGAGGGCGCCATCGCCTGGTGGGCGTGCCTGCTGGCCAACGCCTTCTTCGCCTCGCTGACCCACGAGCTGGAGCACGACCTGATCCACTCGATGTACTTCCGCAAGCAGCGCGTACCGCACAACCTGATGATGGGCCTGGTGTGGATGGCCCGGCCGAGCACCATCAACCCGTGGATCCGCCGCCACCTGCACCTCAACCATCACAAGGTGTCCGGCACCGAGACCGACATCGAGGAACGCGCCATCACCAACGGCGAGCCCTGGGGCTTCGCCCGCCTGCTGATGGACGGCGACAACGTGATGTCCTCGTTCATCCGCTTCCTGCGCGCCGAGACCTGGGAGCGCAAGAAGATGATCGTCAGCCGCACGCTCAAGGGCTACGCGCCGCTCGGCCTGCTCAACTGGGGCGCCTGGTACCTGTTCCTCGGCTTCCACCTGGTCGACTTCGTCGCCTCCGCGGCCGGCGCCCCGATCGCCTGGTCGGCCACCACCCTGGCGGTGATGGACGTGATCACCTTCGCCGTGGTCGTGCTGGTCGGCCCGAACGTGCTGCGCACCTTCTGCCTGCACTTCGTCAGTTCCAACATGCACTACTACGGCGATGTCGAGCTGGGCAACGTGATCCAGCAGACCCAGGTGCTCAACCCCTGGTGGCTGTGGCCGCTGCAGGCGTTCTGCTTCAACTTCGGCAGCACCCACGGCATCCACCACTTCGTGGTCAAGGAGCCCTTCTACATCCGCCAGATGACCGCGCCGGTGGCGCACAAGGTGATGCGCGAGATGGGCGTGCGCTTCAACGACTTCGGCACCTTCGCCCGCGCCAACCGCTGGGAGCCGCTGAACAAGCCGGCCACCGCACCGCTGCGCCAGACTGCCTGATCCCCTCCTGTCCGGGGGCCGCTCGGCCCCCGTCGTTTTCGCTGGAACCCCGATGAATATCCTGATCGTTCACGCTCATCCCGAGCCGCAGTCCTTCTGCACGGCCATGAAGGACCTGGCGGTCGTCACCCTCGAAGGCGCCGGCCACCAGGTGCGCGTCTCCGACCTCTACGCCATGCACTGGAACCCGGTGGCGACCGCCGCCGACTTCCGTACCCGCAGCAACCCGGACTACTTGGTCTACGCCCTCGAACAGCGCCACGCCCAAGCCCAGGGCGAACTCGCCCCGGACATCGCCGCCGAGCTGGATAAGCTGCTCTGGGCGGACCTGGTGATCCTCAACTTCCCGCTGTTCTGGTGCTCGGTGCCGGCCATCCTCAAGGGCTGGATCGACCGCGTGCTGGTGTCGGGCGTGTGCTACGGCGGCCTGCGCTTCTACGACCGCGGCGGCCTGGCCGGCAAGCGCGCGCTGCTCAGCTTCACCCTCGGCGGGCAGGACCACATGTTCGCCGACGAGGCCGCCGTGCACGGCGACTGGGAGCCCATGCTGCGCCCGCTGCAGCGCGGCACCCTGGCCTACGTCGGCATGAGCGTGCTGCCGCCGTTCGCCGCCTACCACGTGCCCTACGTCAGCCAGGAAGCGCGCGAGGACATCCTCCGCCAGTACGGCGACTACCTGGGCCGGCTGGACGACCTGCAACCCCTGCGCTTCCCCTCGCTGGCGAACTTCGACCGCGCCCTGCGTCCGCTCGCCCAGGAGGTGCCGGCATGAAGACCTGGATCTGCGTCATCTGCGGCCTGATCTACGACGAGGCCAAGGGCTGGCCGGACGACGGCATCCCCGCCGGCACGCCCTGGGCCGATGTACCGGACGACTGGCTGTGCCCCGACTGCGGCGTGAGCAAGGCCGATTTCGACATGCAGGAGCTCTGAGCGACAACCCGCATGGACGCCCGCGAAGCGGATGCGTATGATTGCGCCCCGCAACGCATCCGTAGCTCAGCTGGATAGAGTACTGCCCTCCGAAGGCAGGGGTCGTGGGTTCGAATCCCGCCGGATGCGCCAGACCGAAGTTTCCAGCCCGTCCACGGACGGCTGCGAAGCGCAGACGAAGCCCGCCACCGTGCGGGCTTCGTCGTTTCCGGGCCGGTGCCACGGGTGTCACCAGTCGGAGGACGTCGCCGGTTGCGTATCGGCGGCTAGTCTTTAGCGATAGGATGGCGCGGCGCACGTTCCAGAAAAAAGCGGTAGGCATGAAATGAATTCGGACGAGGACCTGCGAGAGGTCGAGAAGGGGCTGGGGCAGGATTCGGCGGTGCCCGGGCCGGCGGCGGACGACGACAAGCCGGACGCCCTGACCGACGTGGCGCCGGCACGGCCCGAGGATGTGGCCAGGAAGATCCTGCGCGAGGCCTTCAAGGCCTTTCCCATTCCCGGCAAGAAGTGAGGCCGCTTCCGGCGGGGTGAGCGGCCTCTTTGGAAGGCCCCGGGTGAAAACCCGGGGCCTTTTTCGTTGGGCGATGTTCCCGTGTGCTGCGTAGGGTGCGCCGTGCGCACCGGTCGTAGTCCGGATTTCATCCGGGCTAAAAGCCATGTCGTACCTCACTTGGTGCGCACGGCGCACCCTACGAGGCACATGTGCCCATTCGTGGGAGCGGCTGGGAGGTATTCCGATTGGCCGCGAAGCAGGCCCCGTTCGCGGACAAGTCCGCTCTCACAAGGGCTTGAGTTCAGCCGCAACAGTCAACTTGGGCAGAGCCCTTATAAACGGGCATGGAGCGGTCAGCCCAGCCAGCCCTCCGCCTTGGCCCGGGCCACGGCCTGGGTGCGGCGTTGTACGCCGAGCTTGACGTTGATCCGCCGCGCGTGGGTCTTCACCGTGTGCAGGGAGATGTACAGCTGTTCGGCGATCTGCTGGTTGGAGTGGCCCTGGGCGATCAGCCCGAGCACTGCCAGTTCGCGCTTGCTCAGCAGCGATTCGCTGGCCGCCTGGGGGTGGCCGGCCTCGGCGGCGACGGCCCTGAGCAGGCCCGGCCGCCAGGCCGGGTGCTGGCTCAGCCAGGCCGGCTGGCGGCGTTGCAGGGCCAGCAGCGGCATGATCTGGTGCTGGCGCTCGGCCTCGTCCACGGCCATGCGCAGCAGGGCGTCGGATTCGGTGATGCGGCCGCCGAGGTACAGGGCCTCGGCCTGGCACAGCCGGGCCTGGGTCGCCAGGCTGTGGTGGCCGCTGCGCCGGCAGTCGTCGTGCAGTTCCTGCAGGGCGGCGAGGGCGGTCGCGGTCTCGCCCAGCGCCAGTTCGGCCTGGGCCAGGTACAGGCGCGCCCGCGGCAGCAGGTCGTAGAAACCCGACGGGGCGAGCAGCTGTTCGTTCTCCAGGCGCAGGCGCACCCGCAGGAAGGCGCTGTGCGCCTGTTCCGCATCGCCCTGGTTGAGCAGGAGGCAGCCGTTGGCCAGCTGGAGGATTTCCCGGTAGCGCACCTCGGGCACGTGGAGCAGCTGCATCTGCCGCTCGGCGCGGCGCAGCAGGCTCTGCGCGCTGTCGGGGTCGCCGCGCAGGCCGGCCAGTTCGGCCAGGCCGAGGTAGCCGAACAGCAGGTAGGCGTCCGCGCAGCTCTCGGCTTCCTGCAGGCCCTGGATCAGCATGGCCTGGGCCTCCTCGGTTTCGCCCCGGGTGACCAGCAGGGTGCCGCGCAGCAGCAGCAGGCGGGCCAGCACGGGGCCGCGGTGGGAGGCGTCCTGCAGCAGCTGCAGGCATTGCCCGGTCAGTTCGAGGGCGCGTTCTCGCTCGCCGAGCATGGCCAGCAGGTGGATGTGGTCGACGCTCAGCAGCGACTCGAACAGCACGTTGCCTTGCAGGCGCGCCAGGCGCAGGCCCTCGTGGTTGTAGTGCTGGGCGTTGGTCAGGTCCAGCTCGGCCATGGCCTGCTGGGTCAGCGCCTGGTGGCAGAGGATGCGTTGCGACCAGGCCGATTCGTGCAGCACTTCCAGCGCCTGCAGGCAGTGCTGGCGGGCGCTGGCCTGGCCGGCCTGGCGCTGCAGCACGCCGAGCACCGCCTGGTACTGGGCGATCAGCTGTCGCTGGCGGCGGGCGTCGGGTTGCGGCATGAAGCGGGCCAGCTCGGCGATGCAGGCTTCCACCTCGTCGAGGCGGGTGCAGATGATCAGCCCCCAGGCCGCCAGGGTGATCAGGCGTGGCGTGCTGTTGAACAGGCTGGCCGGCAGTTCGTCGCGCCAGTGCAGGAACTGGGCGACGCTCTGGCCGATGAGCAGCTGGCCGTGACCGTAGCGCTGCAGGTAGTTGGCGGCCACGTCCGGCTGCTCGGCCAGCAGCGCATGCTCGGCTGCCTCGCGCACGTCGCCGCGGTTGGCGAACCACTGGCAGGCGCGCACGTGGGCCTGCAGCGGCGTCTGGCCGCCGGGCAGGCGCTTGAGCATGGTCGCCAGCGGGCGCCACAGGCGGAACCATTCGCCGCAGCTGTCCAGGCCGTGGAGGAACAGCTGGCGCTGGCGCAGCTGTTCGAGCACGCCGGCGCCGCCGTGCTCTTCCAGCAGGTGCTCGCAGAGCCCGGCGGAGAAGCGCGGCATGTGCGCCAGCACGAACAGGGCGTGCATCAGCGGCGGCGGCAGGGTGGCCAGCACTTCGCGTTCGAGGTACTCCAGCAGCAGGGGCGTGCCGGCGGCCAGGCGCTGGCCCAGGTTGTCGGCGGTGCCGCCGATCAGCAGCAGGCAGATGCCGGCCAGCCAGCCCTCGCTGTTGTCCAGCAACTGGCCGGCCAGGTTCTCGGGCAGGACCTGCTGGCGCTGTTGCAGCAGGCGGCCGAGTTCTCCCTGGTCGAGGGCCAGGGCGTGGGCGTCGAGTTCCTGCAGGTCGCCCTGCAGCAGCAGGCGCGGCAGGTTCCAGGCCGGCCGGCGGCGCCCGCCGATCCACCAGCGCAGGGTGTGCGGGGCGCGTTCGAGCAGGCGGTCGAGGCAGGCGTCCAGTTCGGCGCAGGGCTGGCGCGGGTAGTCGTCGAGGATGATCCACAGCGGTTGTTCGACCCGGCCGAGCAGCAGGCCCAGTTCGGCGCAGGGTTCGCCGTCGCCGTGCGGCAGCTGCAGGGCGGCGGCCAGGCGGGCGAGCAGTTCGGCGGGGCTGTGGGGATGGCCGAGCAGGTCGAGCCAGACCACCCGGGTGCCGATCGGCGCCTGGCGCGCACAATCGTTGAGCAGCACGCTCTTGCCGAAGCCGGCGGGGGCGCAGACCAGGGTCAGGCGGCAGTCGCCGGCCAGCAGGTCGCGGGTCAGGCGCGGACGGGCGATGTGCGCCGCCGGCAGGCGGGGCAGGGACGGGTCCGGCTGGCGGGGCGCCATGGCCGGATGCAGGGCGCGAACCTTCTGGTGCATGGTCGTGGCCTCGGCTCTTGTAGTTGTTGTCGCGAGAGGTCGATCTTATCCAATTCGATGTCCGCGGGAGCGTCGCGGACAAAAAAGGCGACCACTGGGGTCGCCTCAAGTTGGAGCAGCGTTGCGATGTAGCTCAGCGTACGCCGGCGTTGCGAAGGGCCGCCGGGGTGAAGTCGACCGCCGAGGCCGGCATGCCGAACTGCGGCGCGCTCTTCTCCTCGTTGGCCATGCCGATGGCCAGGTAGCGGCCGGCGATGATGTCGTACAGGGCCTCGAAGGCGTAGGCCGGTACCTGTTGCTCGTACTGCTGCACCAGCATGGCCTGGCCGATGCGCCACAGCTGGCCGCGGCCGTCGTAGTGCTCGGAGACGGCGATCTGCCAGTTGTCCTCGTCGATGAAGAAGCGGCGCTTGGCGTAGATGTTGCGCTCGCCGGACTTCAGGGTGGCCTCGACTTCCCAGACGCGGTGCAGCTCGTAGCGCGCCAGGTCCTGGTTGGTGTGGCCGGCCTTGACGATGTCGCTGTACTTCACCTCCGGCGACTGCAGCTTGTAGTTGTTGTAGGGGATGTACAGCTCGCGCTTGCCGACCAGCTTCCAGTCGTAGCGGTTCGGCGCGCCGTTGAACATGTCGAAGTTGTCGGAGGTGCGCATGCCGTCGGCGGCGGTGCCCGGACCGTCATAGGCGACCTGCGGCGCGCGGCGCACGCGGCGCTGGCCGGCGTTGTACAGCCAGGCCATGCGCGGCTCGGCGATCTGGTCCAGGGAGTCGTGCACCAGCAGCACGTTGCCGGCCAGGCGCGACGGCGCGGTGACGCGCTGCTTGAAGAACAGCAGGGCGTTCTCGGCCTTCTTCGGGTCCAGGCCCTTGGTCGAGCCGGGCACCGCCACCTCGTCCTCGAACTGCACCAGGGTGTAGGAGCCGTTGGCCTGCGGCGCGGCCTGCACGATGCTGCGGCGCATGTTGCCGCCACGGTAGCGGGTGATGTGGTTCCACAGCACTTCCAGTCCGTTCTGCGGGATCGGGAAGGCGTAGTTGCGGCTTTCGGAGAAGCCCTTCAGGCCGTTGCCGCCCTCGATCAGGCTGGTGTTCACGGCGCTCTTCCTGGCCGCCTCATAGATGCTGTCCGGCACGGCCGCGGTGCGGTGCGTGGGGTAGACCGGCATCTTGTAGGTCTCGGGGTAGCGCTTGAACATGGCGATCTGGCCTTCGGCCAGCTTGTCCTTGTACTGGTCCAGGTTCTGCGCGGTGATGGTGAACAGGGGTTGTTCGCTGGCGAACGGGTTGCCGAGGAAGCCGCCCGGGAGCATGGGTGCGGCGTTCTTGGGCAGGCCGCCGGTCCACTCCGGGATGCTGCCGTCGGCGTTGCCGGCTTTTTCGGCGCCGAGCGGGGTGAGGCTGGTGCCGAGCTTGGCGGCTTCTTCCGGCGAGACGGCGGCGAGCACGCTGCCGGCCAGCAGGGAGAGGGTGAGGGCGCTGATCAGTTGTCTTGTTGTTTTCATGCTGACTGATTCTCTGTGGAGCCTGATTAGAAGTTCACGCCGACGCTGAACGCGAGGAAGTCGCGGTCGGTGATCGGGTTGTAGTCGCCGCCGAAGAAGTCGGTGTAGGAGAGGCTGGCGGTGTAGGTGTTGCGGTACTCGGCGTCGACGCCGATGCTGACCGCCTTGGAGCCTTCGTTGAACACCGGGCCGTAGCCGTCCACGTCGTGCGACCAGGAGACGTTGGGCTTGAGGTTGATGCCGGCGATCACGTTGCTGTAGTCCCACACCGCGCGGGCGCGATAGCCCCAGGAGGTGTTGGTGAAGAAGCCGTGGTAGCCGTATTCGTTGGCGGAGGCGATGTTGGACGCGCTGGTGCCGTAGGGCGAGCCGTAGATGGAGTCGCGGCCGTAGCGCAGCTGGTCCTTGCTCTCCAGGCCGCCGATGTGGGTGGCCCCGATCTCGCCCACCAGGGTCACGCGGTCGGCGCCCATCACCTGGTCGAAGAAGTGGGTGAAGGTGGTCTGTACCTGGGTCACTTCCTTGCGGTTGTAGCCACGGCTGATGGCGTCGGCCTGGGCCAGCGCGCCCGCCAGGCCGCCGGTGGCGGCGGCGCCGGCCACGGTGGTGGCCAGCTTGCCGGTCATGTCGGTGGTGTTGATCTGCACCGGCATGTTCGGCCGGTAGCTGATCTCGCCCTGCCAGGCGGTGCCGGTGGGCAGCGAGGTGGAGAAGCTCAGGCCGTACAGGCGGATGTCCTCGGGGTATTCGAGGAAGTAGCTGCCGCGGCCCAGCAGGATCGGCTGCGCCAGGGCGCCGCCGGCGACGGTCAGGGCCCGGTTGATGTCCGCCGCGCCGGCGTTCTGCATGCTCAGGTTGGGCGTGCGGCTGTGGTAGTTCAGGAAGTAGGCGGCGTATTCCGCGTCGTCGCCCATCCAGCGCAGGGCGGCGCCGAACTGGCCGCTGTCGCGCGGGTCGCGGTCGCCGCCGCGGTTGACCAGCAGGCCTTCCGGCTCGACGCGCACGCCCAGGGAGGCGAGGGTCGACTGCAGGCCCATCAGGGTCCTGACGGTGTTGGCGTCGAGGATGTTGTAGTTGTCGTCGCAGCCGTCGGCGACCACGTCGGCGCTGGCGAAGAAGGTGCCGCAGTTGTCGGCCACCGTCTGGTCCCACTCGATCTGGTAGAAGGCCTCGGCGGAGAGCTGGTCGGTCAGGCTCTGCGACAGGTAGAACATGTTCACCGGGATCAGGCCTTCCTTGATCTCCGCGCCGGGACGGCGGAAGGCGGCGGCGTCGATTGGGTTGATGGCGTTGATGCTGTTACCGATGAAGGTGCTCTCGCCCCAGCTCACCACCTGGCGGCCCAGGCGCACCGAGCCCGGCAGATCGCCGATGCTGTAGTTGTGGTAGACGAAGGCGTCGAGGATTTCGGCGCCGGAGGACTGGGCGGCCTCCTTGCGGTTGTGGTCGTCGATGCCCTTCCACTGACGGTTCTCGTCCTTCAGCTCGAAGTCATACCAGTACTTGCCGCGCACGAACACGCCGGTGTCGCCGTATTTCAGTTCGAGGTCGTGGATGCCCTTGAAGATCTTCGAGAAGGTCTCGCCCTTCTTGAAGTTGAGGCGGCCGTCGTCACCGGTCTGGGTGAAGCCGGTGCCACCGTTGGCCTGGCCGACCAGGTCGCGGTCGGCGCTGCGCATGGCCCAGCTGGCGCCTACCGACATGGACGAGTCGAACTGACCTTCGATTTCCCCGATGTTGAAGTTGACGGCGTACGCCGGAGCTGCGGCTCCGAGGGCGATGGCCAGGGCGAGGGTGTGCGGCTGGAAGATTCCGGGCCTTGTTGTTTTTGTCATGAGGCTCTCCGTGAATGGGGGTGCAACTGCCAGCACCCTACCCAGCGGATGACAGACGCATAAGCGCACCAAGGACGTATTTGCCATGTCATCCGAAAGTATTAACGGCGTTGCCCGGTGGGCGCTGGCGCCAGCCAGAAACCACCTGAATGGATGGTCATCAGCGAAACCCCATGGACAGGGAAAGGTGATTTACCCACTGCGGGTGGCCGCCCGTAGGGTGCGCCGCGCGCACCGGCCGTAGCCCGGATGAAATCCGCGAGCGGTCAGTCGATACCGCGCATGCGGAGACAGAAAAAAGCCCCGCCGGGGCGGGGCTTTTCGAGGCTGGGGCAGGGGGCCGTCAGGCGGCGCCCAGGGACCATTGCTGCAGGCGCTGCAGGCTTTCGCGGTAGGGGTTCAGGCCGCGCCAGAGCAGGATGATGGACGACACCACGGCGATCGCGGTGACGATCAGCAGCGAGTAGCGCAGGGCGTTGTCGTCGGCGAACACGAAGTCGGTCACCAGCGCCACGGCGGTCGGGCCGAGGCCCAGGCCGATCAGGGTGATGACGAACAGGTACAGTGCCGAGGCCTGGCCGCGCATGGAGTTGGGCATGATCTCCTGGATCGCCGCCGGCGCCACGCCGAAGGGCATGCTCAGGCAGAACACGGTGGGCGCCATCAGCACGCTGGCCCAGAACGCGTCGCCCATCAGCGGGAAGGCGAGGACGAACGGCAGCGAGCCCAGCGCCGCGTAGAGGCCCACGCGCATGTTGGCGTCGCTGCGCCCGCGCTTGGCCAGCCAGTCCGCCAGGCGCCCGCCGAAGACGATGCCGAGGCAGCCGAACACCGCCACCAGGGAGCCGTAGACGATGCCCACCTGGCCGGCGTCCCAGCCATAGGTGCGGATGTAGAACGTCGGAATCCAGGCCGCGCTGCCGTAGCCGGCGAGGGCCAGGCCGGCGAAGCCGAAGTTGTGGCACAGCACGGTGCGGCGGTTGCTGCGGATATAGCGGCCGACCTCGGCCAGCGGCACCGCCACACCGGCGCCGATACCGCGCCGGGCCGGTTCGCGCACGGCCAACATGAGCAGGGTGAATAGCACGCCGGCGCCACCGAGGATGAGGAAGATCAGCTGCCAGGGGCGCACTTCGCCGAGCAGCGGCAGCACCACGTCGCCCTTGGCGGAGGCGAACTGGATCACCAGGCCGCCGAGCAGGAAGGCAATGCCCGAGCCCAGGTAGACGCCCATGGAGTACACGCTGATGGCGGTGGCGCGGCGCTCCGGCGGGAAGCTGTCGGCGATCAGCGAATAGGCCGCGGGCGACAGGGCCGCTTCGCCGACACCCACGCCGACCCGGCACAGGAGGAACTGCCAGTACTGCTTGGCCATGCCGCAGGCGGCGGTGGCCGCGCTCCAGAACAGCACGCCGACGGCGATCAGGCCGCGCCGGCTCTTGGTGTCCGCCAGGCGCCCGAGGGGGATGCCGCACACCGTGTAGAACAGCGCGAAGGACAGGCCCATCAGCAGGCTCATCTGGGTGTCGGTGATGTCCAGGTCGCGCCGGATCGGGCCGACCAGCAGGTTGAGGATCTGTCGGTCGATGAACGACAGCACGTAGGCGACCATCAGGATGGTCACGGTGACCCAGGCGGAAAGACTGGAGGGATAGCCGTTGTTGTTATTGGACATGGTCAGGGGCTCCGCGGCGCCGTAGTGGCACGCTTTGGGGTGACTGGTGTGACCCCAGCTTAGGACCGGATAACCAAGACTTAGTATCGCCCGAAGGTACTATCAGCAAATTGAATCAGGTTGATACCCGCTCGCTGATGACGGTTACCCCATGCGTCACGGCAGGCGGGCAGCAGTCTTTTTAGCGGGACGGCCAGTATGGCGGCGGTCCTTGTGAGAGCGGTTTTTGTGGGAGCGGCCTTGGCCGCGAATGGACTGGCAGGAAAGCTTCGCGGCCAAGGCCGCTCCTACAAGGCAGTTGCGCTCACAAAGGCCGCGGCGATGGATCGACAACAGGTGCTCAGATCACCGCATCGCGGCGCAGGTCGGCGATCTGTTCGGCGTCCAGGCCGAGCAGGCGCTGCAGCAGGGCCTCGGTGTGCTCGCCGAGCAGCGGCGGGGCGAGGCGGTAGTCCACCGGCGTGGCGGACAGGCGCAGCGGGCTGGCCACCTGCGGGGTGACGCTGCCCATGGAGTTGGGCATGTCCACGCGCAGGCCGCGTGCCTGCACCTGCGGGTCGGCGAACACCTGGGCCAGGTCGTTGATCGGCCCGCAGGGCACGCCGGCCGCCTCCAGCAACGTGACCCATTCGGCGGTGGTCCTGAACACCGTGGCCTGGCGCAGCAGCGGGATCAGTTCGGCGCGGTGGGCGACCCGCGCCTTGTTGGTGGAAAAACGCGGGTCGTCGGGCAAAGCCGGAAGCCCGGCGACCTCGCAGAACTTGCGGAACTGGCTGTCGTTGCCCACGGCGAGGATGAAGTCGCCGTCGGCCGTGGGGAAATCCTGGTAGGGCACGATGTTCGGGTGGGCGTTGCCCAGGCGCTTGGGCGCCGCGCCGGTGGCCAGGTAGTTCATCGCCTGGTTGGCCAGGCAGGCCACCTGCACGTCGAGCAGGGCGACGTCGAGGTGCTGGCCCTGGCCGCCCTGCTCGCGGGCGTTCAGCGCGGCCAGCACGCCGACTGTGGCGTACAGGCCGGTGAGGATGTCGGTCAGCGCCACGCCGACCTTCATCGGCCCAGCGCCTTCCTCGCCGTCGGGCTTGCCGGTCAGGCTCATCAGCCCGCCCAGGCCCTGGATCATGAAGTCGTAGCCGGCACGCTTGGCGTAGGGACCGTCCTGGCCGAAGCCGGTGATCGAGCAGTAGATCAGTCGCGGATTCACCGCCTTCAGCGACTCGTAGTCCAGCCCGTAGGCGGCCAGGCCGCCGACCTTGAAGTTCTCCAGCACCACGTCGCACCGGGCCGCCAGCTCGCGCACCAGGCGCTGGCCTTCGGGCTGGGTGAAGTCCAGGGTCAGCGACTGCTTGTTGCGGTTGGCGCACTGGAAGTAGGCCGCCTCGCGGCTGTCGTTGCCGTCGGCGTCCTTGATGTAGGGCGGACCCCAGTGGCGGGTGTCGTCGCCCGTGCCCGGGCGCTCGACCTTGATCACCTCGGCGCCGAGGTCGGCGAGGATCTGCCCGGCCCAGGGGCCGGCCAGCACGCGGGACAGGTCGAGGACGCGGATATGGGACAGGGCGCCGGGCATGGCGAGACTCCTGGGTAGAGGCACGGTATGGATAGCTCCCTCTCCCTTTGGGAGAGGGTTGGGGTGAGGGATTTCCAGGCCGCTCCGCGCCGCCTATGACACCCTCACCCCCGGCCCCTCTCCCAGGGGGAGAGGGGAGGTCAGGTCAGAAGAACGCCTGGATGCCGGTCTGCGCGCGGCCGAGGATCAGCGCGTGCACGTCGTGGGTGCCCTCGTAGGTGTTCACCACCTCCAAGTTGACCAGGTGGCGGGCCACGCCGAACTCGTCGCTGATGCCGTTGCCGCCCATCATGTCGCGGGCCAGGCGGGCAATGTCGAGCGCCTTGCCGCAGCTGTTGCGCTTCATGATCGAGGTGATTTCCACCGCGGCGGTGCCCTCGTCCTTCATCCGGCCCAGGCGCAGGCAGCCCTGCAGGGCCAGGGTGATCTCGGTCTGCATGTCGGCCAGCTTCTTCTGGATCAGCTGGTTGGCGGCCAGCGGGCGGCCGAACTGCTGGCGGTCCAGGGTGTACTGGCGCGCGGTGTGCCAGCAGAACTCGGCGGCGCCCAGGGCGCCCCAGCTGATGCCGTAGCGGGCGGAGTTGAGGCAGGTGAACGGGCCCTTCAGGCCGCGCACGTCGGGGAAGGCGTTCTCTTCCGGGCAGAACACGTTGTCCATCACGATCTCGCCGGTGATCGAGGCGCGCAGGCCGACCTTGCCGTGGATCGTCGGGGCGGAGAGGCCTTCCCAGCCCTTCTCCAGCACGAAGCCGCGAATCTCGCCCTGGTCGTCCTTCGCCCACACCACGAATACGTCGGCGATGGGGCTGTTGGTGATCCACATCTTGCTGCCGGTGATGCGGTAGCCGCCGTCCACCTTCTTCGCCCGGGTGATCATCGAGCCCGGGTCGGAGCCGTGGTTCGGCTCGGTCAGGCCGAAGCAGCCGATGTATTCGCCGCTGGCCAGCTTGGGCAGGTACTTTTGCCTGGTCGCCTCGTTGCCGAACTCGAAGATCGGCACCATCACCAGCGACGACTGCACGCTCATCATCGAGCGGTAGCCGGAGTCGACGCGCTCCACTTCGCGGGCGATCAGGCCGTAGCACACGTAGTTCAGGCCGCTGCCGCCGTACTCGGCGGGGATGGTGGCGCCGAGCAGGCCGGTCTCGCCCATCTCGCGGAAGATCTTCGGATCGGTCTGCTCATGGCGGAAGGCTTCCAGCACGCGCGGGGCCAGCTTGTCGGCGGCGAACTGCTGGGCGCTGTCGCGCACCATGCGTTCTTCCTCGGTCAGCTGCTGGTCCAGCAGGAGCGGGTCGATCCAGTTGAAGCTTGCCTTGGCGGCCATGGGCGAATCCTCGAAACGGTGGCAGGACAAACCGGCACGTGGCCGGGCGATGGAGAGAGACTAGGCCGCCCGCCCGCCAGGGGCAAACGAGGATTTCGCACGCTGTTGTGCGAATAACTCACTCCGAGATAGCCTGAGCAGGCATTTTCTTCTTCTTCGAGTGAGGTCATGGCATAGATGCGCCGCAGGATTCCCAGTACCGCCGCCCTGGTGGCCTTCGAGTCGGCGGCGCGCCACCAGAGCTTCACCCGGGCGGCCGACGAGCTGGCGCTGACCCAGAGCGCGATCTGCCGGCAGATCGCCGGGCTGGAGGAGTTCCTCGGCATCGAGCTGTTCCGCCGTTCCCGGCGCGGGGTGCGGCTGACCGAGGCGGGGCTGGCCTACAGCCGCAAGATCGCCGCCCAGCTCGACGCGGTGGAGCGCGACACCCTGGCCGCCATGGGCCAGCAGGGGGCGATGGCCATCGAGCTGGCGGTGGTGCCGACCTTCGCCACCCAGTGGCTGGTGCCGCGGCTCAAGGACTTCCAGCGCCTGCACCCGGAGGTGACGGTGCACCTCACCAACCGCACCCGGCCCTTCCTGTTCGCCGACACGGTGTTCGATGCCGCGATCTATTTCGGCGATGCCGAGTGGTCCGGCACCGAGGCGCATTTCCTCATGCCCGAGGAGCCGCTGCCGGTGTGCAGCCCGGAACTGTTGCCGCAGGGCGGAACGCTCGGGGCCATCGAGCTGGCGGCGCTGCCCCTGCTGCAGCAGAGCACCCGGCCCTACGCTTGGCGGCAGTGGTTCGCCGCCCAGGGCCTGAGCGTGTCGCACGACCTCGGCGGGCCGCGCTACGAGCTGTTCTCCATGCTCGCCCAGGCAGCCAGCCATGGCATGGGCGTGGCGCTGATCCCGCCGTTCCTGATCCAGCGTGAACTGGCCGAGGGCCGCCTAGTGCCGGCCCACCCGGCGGCGCTGCACAGCAGCGACAAGGCCTATTACCTGATGATCCCCGAACGCAAGGCCGAGTCCGCCGCGCTGCTGGCGTTCAGGGACTGGCTGCTGAAGGCGGCGCGGGAGTATCGACAGGGCTGAAGGTTGTCGGACCTGAGCGGGTCAGGCGCGAGAAGTGCGCGCGTGATCCGTAGGGTGCGCCGCGCGCACCGATAAACCCGCAGCTCCGATGTTCTGCTGTTTACCCAGCTGCATGAAAGTTTTGGTTTCGCCCATGCGGGTGAAAGCAGGGTGTCGGAGCACTCGGTAATCGGCTGGAAGCCCACGCGCCCCCGGATTTCATCCGGGCTACGACCGGTGCGCGCGGAGCACCCTACGGCGAGTGGCCATGAAAAAGACTCTGTCCACGTAGTTGTTGCACAGCTTGTGGGAGCGGATTTATCCGCGAATTTCGCGGCCAATCGGAATGCCGTCCAGCCGCTCCCACAAGAGCAGAATTACGCCACCAACACATAACGGGTACATAGCCATGAAAAAGGCTGTTTCCCCGTTAGAGGTTGTAGTGTCCTGACCTCTTCTGGATTCCCGCCTGCGCGGGGATGACGAGGTAGAGGTGGAGTTTCTTCCGAAACCGTCATTCCCGCGAAGGCGGGAATCCAGGGGCAGGCAGCTGCAGTGTTCAGTCAGACAGAGGCGCTTGACCGCGCAACCCGTCGGCGGTGCCGCGATCGATTGCGCTGGTGGGTTACGGCCTGCGACCGCCCTACGGGTTCCTATTGATATTGCAGGCAGACCGTTTCCGCAGGGCAGTTGTAGTGTCTGCAACACGCCAATGGGCGCATAGCCATGAAAAAGCCGGGCAAGGCCCGGCTCTTTCATGCGTCGGTGATCGCTTAGCGCGAGCCGGCGACCTGACCCATGGATATCCACTGGCCGGTCATCGAGCGGGTGTGGCGATCCACCGTGGTCGGCGCGAAGGCGCGGCCGGAGCTGCTGGCCAGGGCGTTGCTGCCGCTGTTCATGTCGAGCAGGGCCGCGCGCAGGAACTTCCAGCGGGTCTGGAGCTTGGCTACCGCGGGGTTGCCCTTGCCCTCCAGCGAGCCGAGCTCCTGGTCGATCTTCGGCACCAGCACGCGCTCATCCTGGCCGACGTAGTTGTCGGTCTGCTCGCGGGCGATCTCGAAGCTGCCGATATAGGAGCGGCTGAGGTATTGCACGGCCAGGTATTCGACCTGGGCCGGCAGTTCGCCAAGGGGATCGGCGTTCGGCACAGCGCGCGCCACGGTCAGCAGGTCACGCAGTGACTGGGCCAGATCCGGCGGATAGCTCCAGGGCATGTTGTCTTCTTTGGGGCCAAAGGAAACACCCCGGCGTAACTGGGTAACAAGTTTGTTGGTCAGGCCGGGTATTTCCGAGCTGGCGCTCATCGCGGCCTGGGCCGCCGTCTCCAGATCGGCGATGTCCTTCTCCAGGCGAGTCAGATACTCCTCCTGGAAGCCTTCCCCCCTGACCAGCAACAGGCTGCTGGTGGCTCTGCTGGCATACACCTGCACTTGCTCGGCGGCCGTCATGGCGGCTGCCTGGGCAATTGCCGAAACGCTTGCCAGAATCCCTAACGTGATGGAAAAAATCAATCGAATCAAAGGATTACGATTCATCCCCCGGTCGCTCCTTGTTATTCTTGTCGGCGCGTGTCTATCGGTTGGCAGAGGCCGTCCGCGCGGTGGCAACAGCCTACTGCGCTTGCAATAGCAAGGGATGAGCCAAAAGAGTGATTTACATCGCAATTTCGATGTCGCGAAGTCGGCGCGTCCGCGTCTGTGCTACTCGCGCATCCACCCCGCCCCGGAGCGGGCGCTCCGGGGTGGGGTGGGCGGAAACCGCCGCGCATGCCACGCGGCGCTGGGGACGGGTCAGGCGCTCGGTTGCTGCTGCCAGACCTTGGGCTTGAAGTAGAGCGTCTCGCCACGGGCCAGCCCGGCCAGGCTGTCGTGGTCCTTGACCACCTCGGCTTCGATCAGCTCGTCCTGGCCGTCGACCTTGAGGGTCACCCGGGTGATGGCGCCCAGCGGACGGATGTCGCGCACCTCGGCGCTGCGATGTTCTTCCACCGCCTGGCGCGACAGCGAGACCTCGTGCGGGCGGAACAGCAGGTGCTGGTCCTCGCCGATGTGCAGGCGGTTGGAGTCGCCGAGGAAGTGGTAGACGAAGTCGCTGGCCGGCTGCTCGTAGACCTCGCCGGGCGAGCCGATCTGCTCGATCACGCCCTTGTTCATCACCACGATGCGGTCGGCCACTTCCATGGCTTCTTCCTGGTCGTGGGTGACGAACACGCTGGTCAGGTGCACTTCCTCGTGCAGGCGCGCCAGCCAGCGGCGCAGTTCCTTGCGCACCTTGGCGTCGAGGGCGCCGAACGGCTCGTCGAGCAGCAGCACCTTGGGCTTCACCGCCAGGGCGCGGGCCAGGGCGATGCGCTGGCGCTGGCCGCCGGACAGCTGCTCCGGGTAGCGGTCGGCCAGCCAGTCGAGCTGGACCATGTTGAGCAGCTCGTGCACGCGCTCGGCGACTTCCTTCTCGCCGGGCCGCTCGCCCTTGGGCTTCATGCGCAGGCCAAAGGCGACGTTGTCGAACACCGTCATGTGGCGGAACAGGGCGTAGTGCTGGAACACGAAGCCGACGTTGCGATCACGCACGTCGTGGCGCGACACGTCCTCGCCATGGAACACGATGTTGCCGGTGTCCGGGGTCTCCAGGCCGGCGATGATGCGCAGCAGGCTGGTCTTGCCGCAGCCGGACGGGCCGAGCAGGGCGACCAGTTCGCCGCTCTGGATGTCCAGGTTGATGTCGTTGAGTGCGCGGAAGGCGCCGAAATTCTTGGTGACGTTGCGGATTTCGATCGACATGAAAACTTACTCCTCGTCGTCTGCGGATTTCAGACGGGACAGGCGGGATTCGCTCCACTGCTTGAGCAGCAGGATGATCAGGGCCAGGGCCAGCAGCAGGCTGGCCACGCTGAACGCGGCGACGTGGTTGTACTCGTTGTAGAGGATTTCGACGTGCAGCGGCAGGGTGTTGGTGTAGCCACGGATGTGCCCGGACACCACCGACACCGCGCCGAACTCGCCCATGGCGCGGGCGGCGCACAGCACCACGCCGTAGATCAGGCCCCATTTGATGTTCGGCAGGGTCACGTGCCAGAACATCTGCCAGCCGTTGGCGCCGAGCAGGCGCGCGGCTTCTTCCTCCTGGGTGCCCTGTTCCTGCATCAGCGGGATCAGCTCGCGGGCGACGAAGGGCACGGTGACGAACACGGTGGCGAGGACGATGCCGGGCAGGGCGAAGATGATCTGGATGTCGCGTTCCTGCAGCCATTCGCCGAAGAAGCCCTGGGCGCCGAACAGCAGCACGTAGATCAGGCCGGCGATCACCGGGGAGACGGAGAACGGCAGGTCGATCAGCGTTACCAGGATGCTCTTGCCGCGGAACTCGTACTTGCTCACGCACCAGGCGGCGGCCACGCCGAACACCAGGTTGAGCGGCACCGAGATGCCGACCGCGAGCAGGGTCAGCTTCAGCGCGCTGATCGCGTCCGGCTCGACCAGCGCGGTGAAGAAGGTGCCGAGGCCGAGCTTCAGCGCCTCCGATAGCACCACGTACAGCGGCAGCAGGAGGAACAGGGCGAAGGCCAGCCAGGCACCGATGATCAGGGCGAGACGCCCGGTGGCGGTGCCGCGGCGGGCAGCGTTGGCGGCCGCGCTGGCCGTCAGGGTCGTACTGGACATGGCGGCCTCCTCACGGGCGTTCGATGCGGCGCTGCAGCAGGTTGATCAGCAGCAGCAGGATGAACGAGACCACCAGCATCAGCACGCCGATGGTGGTGGCGCCGTGGTAGTCGTACTGGTCGAGCTTGACCATGATCAGCAGCGGCAGGATCTCGGTCTTCATCGGCATGTTGCCGGCGATGAAGATGACCGAGCCGTACTCGCCCACGCCGCGGGCGAAGGCCAGGGCGAAGCCGGTCAGCCAGGCCGGCAGCAGGGCCGGCGCCAGCACGTGGCGGAACACCTGGAACGGCTTGGCGCCGAGGCAGGCGGCAGCTTCCTCGACCTCGCGCGGGATGTCCGCCAGCACCGGCTGGATGGTCCGCACCACGAAGGGCAGGGTGACGAAGGTCAGGGCCAGGGTGATGCCCAGCGGGGTGTAGGCGATCTTGAAGCCCAGCGCGGTGGCGAACTGGCCGACCAGGCCGGCCGGCGCATAGAGCGCGGTGAGGGCGATCCCGGCGACGGCGGTGGGCAGGGCGAAGGGCAGGTCGATCATCGCGTCGATCAGCCGGCGGCCGGGGAAGTCGTAGCGCACCAGCACCCAGGCCAGCAGCGTGCCGATGATGCCGTTGAGGACGGCGGCGTAGAAGGCGGTGGAGAAGCTCAGTTTGAGCGCGGCGATCACCCGCGGCGCGGAGATGATGGTCCAGATCTGATCCCAGCTCAGCTGGGCGGCATGCACGAACATGGCACCCAGGGGAATCAGCACCAGCAGGCTGAGGTACACCAGGGTGTAGCCCAGCGTCAGCCCGAAGCCGGGTATGACGGGGGAAATGCGGCGTGACATAAAACCTCAGCGGCAAGTTTCAAGCTGCAAGCGACAAGTAAGAGCCCGTTCACGTCTGGCTGGAAGAGATAGGCGCCATTGTAGGAGCGGCCTTGGCCGCGAAGCTCTTCTGGCTTTGCCCCGATTCGCGGCCAAGGCCGCTCCTACAGTGGGTTTCCGGATCGTGAACAGGCTTCCAGGGCGCCACCGGCGACAGCCCGCTTGCAGCGTGGGGCGTGTCGCGGGTGGCTGCGCACGTCAGTGCGCCTGGTAAATCTGGTCGAAGATACCACCGTCGTTGAAGAACTTCGGCTGGGCTTCCTTCCAACCGTTGAAGTCCTTGTCGATGGTGACCAGCTTCAGCTGCGGGAACTGCTTGGCGAACTCGGCCGCCACCTGCTCGTTGCGCGGGCGGTAGAAGTGCTTGGCGGCGATGCGCTGGCCTTCGTCGCTGTACAGGTACTGCAGGTAGGCGGTGGCGACTTCGCGGGTGCCCTTCTTGTCGACGTTCTTGTCGACCACCGCCACCGGCGGCTCGGCCAGGATGGACAGGCTCGGCGCGACGATCTCGAACTGGTCGCCACCCTGTTCCTTCAGGGCCAGGAAGGCCTCGTTCTCCCAGGCCAGCAGCACGTCGCCGATCTGGTTGTTGACGAAGGTGATGGTCGAGCCACGGGCGCCGGTATCCAGCACCGGGACGTTCTTGTACAGCTTCTCGACGAACTCCTTGGCCTTCTCCTCGCTACCGTACTGCTGCTGGGCGTAGGCCCAGGCGGCCAGGAAGTTCCAGCGGGCGCCGCCGGAGGTCTTCGGGTTCGGGGTGATGACTTCCACGCCGTCCTTGGTCAGGTCGCCCCAGTCCTTGATGCCTTTCGGGTTGCCCTTGCGCACCAGGAACACGATGGTCGAGGTGTAGGGAGTGCTGGATTGCGGCAGGCGGCTCTGCCAGTCCTCGGGGATCAGCTTGCCGAGCTTGTACAGCTCGTCGATGTCGCCGGCCAGGGCCAGGGTCACCACGTCGGCGCGCAGGCCGTCGATCACGGCGCGGGCCTGCTTGCCGGAGCCACCGTGGGATTGCTGGATGGTCACCGCTTCCTTGCCCTGGGCGGTCCAGTGCTTGTTGAAGGCGGCGTTGTATTCCTGGTACAGCTCGCGGGTCGGGTCGTAGGAGACGTTGAGGATCTCCGTGGCGGCGACGGTCGGGCCGGCGAACAGGGCGGTGGCCAGCGCGGCCAGGGCGAAACGGCGAATGGACATGGTGCTGCTCCTGAGAATTGCGGATCTGCTGTTGTTCTGAGTTGGCGTTCTTCGGGGGGCTCTATGTCAGCGGCGCATTCGCGCCCGACTGTGGCGAGGCCGCTGCCGGGATGTGCTCGTGGCCTGCTCGATGCTGCGGTTCATTGCGTCCTCCGGTGGTCCAGTCGGGTGTCGCTGGATCAGGCCTGCTTGCTGTTCTGGGCCTGCAGGCGGAATTTTTCCTTGCGCTCGATCTGCACGACCTGGCCGTTGTGGACGGTGATCTCCACCGAGCCGAATCGCAGGCCCTGCAGGGCGGACTGGATTTCACGCAGGATGCCGGCTTCGTCCTGGCCTTCGACGCTTCTGAGGGTTGCGCTCATGACTCTGCTCTCCATTGGATGGGGCCCGGGGTTGGGCGTGGAGCGGATATTAGGGGCAGACGATTTAGTCTTAAAAAGAATATTTAATGATTTATTTATTCGTTTAAGGACTATGCGAGGCGAGACCGCGAATTGCCGCCGGGGGTTCCCGTGATCTTGACCGTGGCGTCGAAATTCCTGCCGCTCGTCACAACGCCCTGCTTCCCCCATCGCCAGCGCTCCGGGAGGGCGCATAGTCTTGCCCGATGAACGTGACGAGGCGGCGTCCGATGGACGACAACGAACAGGCTCCGAGCGAACTCGAGACCCTCACCCTGGCCCTGCTGCACAGCCGGGGCGAGGTCGAGCGCCTGCGCGAACGCGAACAACTGGTGGGCAGCCTGCTGGCCGGCCTCAACGCGGTGCTCTGGGCGTTCGACTGGGAGCAGCAGCGGATGGTCTACGTCAGCCCGGCCTACGAGCAGATATTCGGCCGCAGCGCCGCGCTGCTGCTGGCCGACTACAACGAATGGCTCAACAGCATCTACCCGGACGACATGGAGTACGCCGCGCGCAGCCTGCAATCGGTGCTGGAAGTGGGCTCGGTGGAACAGCGTGAATACCGCATCATCCGCGGCGACGGTGAGGTGCGCTGGCTGAGCGACAAATGCTTCATCAGCCCGCCGAGCCTGTTCGATGGCCGCTCGCTGATCGTCGGCATCGCCGAGGACATCACCGAGAAGAAGACCCTGCAGGGCGAGCTGCACCGCCTGGCCACCAGCGACGTGCTGACGGGCGCCAGCAACCGCCGGCATTTCTTCGAATGCGCCGAAGCGCTGTTCGCCGAATCCTGTTCCAGCGGTCGGCCGTTGTCCTTCCTGCTGCTGGACATCGACGACTTCAAGAAGATCAACGACAGCCACGGTCACCAGGCCGGCGACCGCGTGCTGCAGCGAGTGGCCCATTGCGCCGCCTACGTGCTGCGCCGCGACGACCTGTTCGGGCGCATCGGCGGCGAGGAGTTCGCCGCCATCTTCCCCAACTGCGACGCCCAGCAGGCGCGCCAGGTGGCCGAGCGCCTGCAGCGGGAAGTGCAGCGCCTGCAGTTCAGCAACGACGGCGAGACCTTCGGCGTGACCATCAGCCAGGGCATCACGGTGCGCGGCGAGGGCGACGAGCTGGACGACCTCTATGCCCGCGCCGACGCCGCCATGTACCAGGCCAAGCGGCAGGGCAAGGACTGCATCGTACTGGGATGATCGGTGTAGGGTGCGCCGTGCGCACCGGCGGCCCGGATGCGCTGCGCACGGCGCACCCCACATCGAGCGCCTTGGATGAAATCGAAAGGTCTTTAAATTCACTCAAGGAATAAGTAAATGAATTCTTATTCCTTAACTTGTGTTTCATCCCTGCCTAGACTGGCCTCCGAAACCTATCGAGGAGGCCCCAGCCATGGCCAGCCAGACCACCCGCTACCTGATCCTGCCCGGATGGCAGGGCTCGCCCGACGACCACTGGCAGAGCCACTGGCAGCGCAGCCTGCCCCATGCCCGCCGGGTCGAGCAGGCGGACTGGGACAATCCCGATCCGCACGCCTGGGTCGCCACCTTGGAACGCGAAGTGGCGGCGGCCGGCGGGCCGTTGATCCTGGTGGCGCACAGCCTCGGCTGCGTCACCGTGGCGCGCTGGGCCGCGCAGGCGCCGCTGGCCCTGCTGCGCAAGGTGCGCGGCGCGCTGCTGGTGGCGCCGGCCGACGTCGAGCGGCCGAACTGCCCCGAGGCGCTGCGCGGCTTCGCCCCCATCTCGCGGGACCTGCTGCCGTTCCCCAGCCTGCTGGTGGGCTCGGACAACGACCACGCCGCCAGCGCCCCCCGCGTGCTGCAGATGGCCCGCGACTGGGGCGCCGTGCCGGCCATCCTGCCGGGCGCCGGCCACATCAACGTCAAGTCCGGGCACCAGCGCTGGGAGCAGGGCTTCGCCTACCTGTACCGCCTGCAGCGGCAGATCGAGCAACTGGAACGCATGCGCGCATGAACCCCGCCGACCGCGCGACGCGCCTGCGCGCGCGTCGGCGCCGCATCCACTTCATTCCCATCTGAGCCGCTTCGCGGCGGCTCGCATCGAACGAGATATCGCAATGAGCCGCCCCGCCTTTCCCCAGCAGTCGCTGCTGACCTTCGCCGACACCGAAAAGAGCCCCCTGAGCATCCGCGCCAAGGCGCTGGTGTTCGTCGACTCGCGTTCGCGCCAGCTGCGTGAGCAGGCCAACGCGCTGGCCGCCGCCGAGCTGCCGGTGCTGATCGTCGGCGAGACCGGCACCGGCAAGGAGCTGCTGGCCCGCCACGTGCACCGCGAGAGCGAGCGCGGCGGCCTGTTCGTGGCCGTCAACTGCGGCGCCATCAGCCCGCAATGGGGCGAGGCCGAGCTGTTCGGCCATGCCGCGGGCGCCTATTCCGGCGCCGCCAGCAGCCGCGCCGGCTGGTTCGGCTCGGCCAACGGCGGCACCCTCTACCTGGACGAGATCGCCGACCTGCCGCTCGGCCTGCAGGACAAGCTGCTGGCCGCGCTGGAGACCCGCGAGGTGCAGCGGGTCGGCGGCCACCAGGCGACCCCGGTGAACGTGCGCCTGGTGACCGCCACCAGCATCGACCTGGCGCAGGCGGTGGCCGCCGGCAAGTTCAGCGAGCGACTGTTCCTCTACCTCAACGAGGGCCGCCTGGAACTGCCGGCGCTGCGCGAGCGGCCGGGGGACATCCTGCCGCTGGCCGAGTATTTCATCGGCATCTACGCCCAGCGCCTGGGGCTGGACATCCCACAGATCGGCACCGAGGCCCAGGCGGCCCTGGAGGCCCATCCCTGGCACGGCAACACCCGCGAGCTGGAGAACGTCATCCACTTCGCCCTGCTGGTCAGCAGCGGCGAGGAAATCCTGCCGCAGCACCTCAATCTGCCGGCCAGCGCCCCGCTGCAGGGCCTCGAACAGCAGCTGGCGCGGCTGAGCTTGGCCGAGCGCGCGGCGCTGCTGCAGCGACTGAGCGCCTAGACGGCGCTCAGGGCCTGTTTACGATCCTTTGAGCAGCACGGTTTTTACTGAAACCTTGCTTTCCAGCTCGTCCCCTGGCGCAGGCCGGGGTCCAGAAAACCGACAGGCGACTCGGCGCGGGCAACTGGATACCGGCCTGCGCCGGTATGACGGGTTGTGCAGCCCCACGCGGGCGGCTGGCCAGGTTCGGAAAGATCGTAAGCGGGCTCTCAGGAGTAGAGCGAGGGCGTCGGCGGCAGGCCGCTGGTCAGCCACTGACCGATGTCGCGCACCTTGTAGTCCAGCGGGTCGTGCAGGCTGTGCACCCGCACGTTGCGCCAGAAGCGGTCGAAGCCGTAGCGCGAGGCGGTGGAGCGGGCGCCCATGGTCTCGAACACCTGGCTGGTGATCTCCAGCGCCGCGCGGGCGGAGGCGACCCGCGCCTCGGCGATCAGCAGCGCCACTTCGCCGCGCTCGGCGGCGCCGAGGGCGGGCTTGTCCCAGGCCTGCTGCAGGCGCTCGGCGGCCAGTTCGGCCTGCAGCAGGGCGCCGCGGTAGAGCAGCCAGAGTTCGCCGTAGCGCTTCTGGATGAACGGGTCTTCGCTGGCCTCGCTCACGCCGGCACCCAGCCAGGGCCGAGCCTGCTCGCGCAGGTAGCGCAGGGCGCCGTCCAGCGCGCCCTGGGCGTTGCCCAGGTAGAGCTGGGTGAGGATCAGCTGCGACACGCACACCCGCAGGCTGCTGCGCGGGCTCTGGCCGCCGGAGACCAGCAGCTCGTCGCGGTCGACGAAGACATTCTCGAACTGCACCGTGCCGCTGTCGGTCTGGCGCTGGCCGAAGGCGTCCCAGTCGTCGTTGACGGCCAGGCCCTCGCGCTGCGCCGGCAGGATCAGGAACACCCGGTCGGTGGGGCCGCCGCGAGGGGCACTGACCACCAGGGCGTCGGCACCGAGCGCGCCGGAGCAGAAGGACTTGCGCCCGTTCAGCTCGAAATGCTCCTCGCGGGCCGTCAGTTCCAGACCCAGGTCGCGGCCGTTGGTGGCATTGCCCCAGAACCAGCGCTCGCGCACCGCCCGGGTCAGCCAGTGGCGCTGTTGCTCGGCGCTGCCGTGGAGCAGGATGGTGGCGACCTGAAGGTGGTTGAAGGCGAACAGGTGGGCCAGCGAACTGTCGGCCGCCGCCAGGTGGCGGACGATGCGGTAGATCTCCGGCCAGGAGCGTTCCTGGCCATCGAAGCGCTGCGGTATCGCCAGGGCCAGCAGGCCGCTGTCGCGGACCAGTTCCCGCTCGGCGCGGGCGTGGCCGCCACGCCGGTCGCGCTCCACCACGTTCTCCGCCAGCCGGCGGGCCAGGCGCTCGACCTTGGCGGTGAGGTTGCCGAAGTCGACGGGGAACAGCCGGGCATCCAGCAGCGGCTCGGCCAGCGGATGCAGATGGCGCGCATCACTGGCCATCGCGCGGCTCCGGCTGCCAGACGGCCACGTCGGTGGCGTCCACGCGCCTGGGCAGCAGGCCCTCGTCGAAGAAGGCGTCGGCGATCTTCTGCTGTTCGCCCAGGCCGTCCCGGCGCACCGGGCCGACCCGGTAGCTGCGGCGGGCGTTGGCCTGCTCGACGATCGCCGGGTCGAGGTTGCCCCACAGCGGGCCGAGAATCCGCGCCGCCTCGGCGGGGTGCGCGCGCAGCCAGTCGCCGGCCTTGACCAGCTCGGCGTAGACGGTTTCCAGCACCTGCGGGTGGGCCTTGGCGAAGGCGCTGCTGGTCAGGTAGTAGCGCTGGTAGCTGGCCAGGCCCGCGCTGTCCGCCAGGGTGCGGGTCGGCAGCTGGCGCTGGGCGGCGCTGAGGAAGGGTTCCCAGGTGACCCAGGCGTCCACCTTGCCGTTCTCGAAGGCCGCGCGGCCGTCGGCCGGGGTCAGGTAGGCGGGCTGGATGTCGCTGAACTTCAGCCCCGCCTTGGCCAGCGCGGCGATCAGCAGATAGTGCGAGCCTGCGGCCTTGGTCACCGCCACCTTCTTGCCCTTCAGCTCGCCGAGGCTGCGCAGCGGCGAGTCCTCGCGCACGAGGATCGCCTGGGCGGCGGGCGAGGGCGCCTCCTGGGCGAAGTAGGCGAGCTGGGCGCCGGCGGCCTGGGCGAACACCGGCACGGTATCGGCGACATCGGCGGAGAGGTCGACGTTGCCGACGTTGAGCGCCTCCAGCAGCGGCTGGCCGCTGGCGAACTCGTGCCAGCTGACCTTGATGTCCTGGCCGGCGAAGGCCTTTTCCAGCGTGCCCTGGCTCTTCAGCAGGCTGATCAGGGTGGAGGATTTCTGGTAGCCGATGCGCAGGGCGGTTTCCGCCTGGGCCGGGGTGGTGAGGGCGGCGAACAGGCCGAGGCTAAGGCCGATGCCCAGCAGGACGCGGCGGGGCAGGGAATGGCGGGACATGGGAGACCTCTTGTTGTCATGGCGTCCCGGCCATGGCGAGGCGGCGGAACACGAAACTTCCTGGGGAAAAATGCGAGAAGTCCGGTGGTCCGGTAGGTGAAAGCTATTCGATCTGAAAAACGGCCGACAAATACTTTTCGGGAATTAGCTTATGGAGCGATGCGGCTTCGCTGTTTATTCTTTTTAGTTTCATAAAAGTGAAAAATAATTCTTTTTGGCGCTTACAGAAATCCCCTAGATTGAGCGCCAAGCCGCAAGCGGGTTCCCGCTGCGCGCCCCGATAACCCCATAAAGCGGGCCCGCTTCGCCGTACGGGCCCCATACCAAGACAGAAAGACAGCATCCGGAGCATCAGCATGAACAAATCCTCCCTGGCTCTCGCCGTGGCCCTCGGCGTGATCGCCCAGCAGGCT